>JBDQJC010000041.1:0-28681 GCA_040264055.1 Planctomycetota bacterium | reverse complement strand
GAGGCGCACGCGCTGGCTGAGCACAGCAATAGGCAATAGAACCACTTCATTGTTGAGTAAGGATATCGCTCGCGAGCCGAGTTGAGTTCCTCGCGGCATCTCAGATGGACACCTTGCCACCAACTTGCCAGTGCTCCACCGGACGCCCTAGGATACGATGGGTCAGCTTGGGTCAAGGGCGGACACAACTTCCCACCCCTTCCCACGACCCCAAGCACTGACAAATCAAGCACTTAGGGAGCCGCGAAAACCACTCTTCGCTCTCCCCCCGAAAGACCGCACAACAAGCCCGATTACACGGGATCTGCTTTGGGAGCAGGGGGTCGAAGGTTCGAATCCTTTCGCCCCGACCAACACACTCGAGTTTGGCGTCGCCTGCCCCTGCAGGGCGTGCGCAGAGCCCTCAGAAAGCGGCTCCTCGGGGTGAAATACCTGCGATACTTGTGGGGTGAATTCTGCCCTACGCGCGATCCTTTGCTTGCTTGTATGGCTTGCGCTGTGCCCTTTTGGCGTGGGTCAGGCACCCGAGCCCCCCGAGATCATTTGGGAAGACGGACCTTTGTCTTCTTACTACCACCACGGCTATTCGGTCGAATGGATCGGCGATGTCGACGGCGACGAGATCGATGACTACGCCGCTGGCACGGCTGGCCGCAGTCAGGTCGAGGCGTATAGCGGCGATTCCAAAACAAGCATCGCGACGCTTGGTGGCGGCGTGCGTCACGGGCATTCGCTGACGCGCATCGGCGACATCAACTGGGATGGCATTCCGGAATTCGCGGCCGGGACTCCGTTCGTGAACTCGAATCGGGGTGAAGTGATTGTTTACTCGGGCGCAGATTTCAGTGTGCTCTATACCTTGAGTGGACAGCAATCGGGCGATTACTTCGGCTGGGGACTCGCTTCGCTCGGTGACACCGATAACGACGGTATCCCTGACTTCCTCGTTCGCTCTTACAAAGTCGAAGGCGTGGTCAGTGTGCACTCAGGCGTCGACGGTGCGAAACAGTTCGAGATTCGTCCGGCGACGGCAAATGAATACGCCGGCGAAGGCTTGGCCGGAATTCATGACTACAACGGCGATGGCGCAGCCGACTTCTTGGTCGGAGCCCCGGGTCGTGGAACCGGGGAGGTGGTGCTGCACTCCGGCGCAAATGGCGCGGTACTGGCCAACTTTACCGATCCAAGCACGCGCGAGTTTGGCGCTGCGGTTTGCATGCTCGGCGACCTCAACGGCGACCAGGTCCCAGAGTTTGCGATTGGCGCGCCTGCGACGACGCAGCTCGGTCAAAGCCACGCCGGCGAAGTGCGGGTGTACAACGGCCAGACCCTCAACCAGATTCGCCAACTCCAAGGCCAAGCGGGGTCTGACCGCTTCGGTGAACTGCTTGCGTCGGGCGGAGACTACAACCAGGACGGGTTCGCTGACTTCCTTGTCGCCGCGCCGGGTGCCGACGCGAACGGACTCAACAACGCAGGTAAAGTGGAGCTGTACTCCGGCGCCGATTTTTCGGTTCTCGGAAGCGCCGGCGGCACGAGACAACATGAACGCATGCCAACGAGCCTGGCCGGCCATGGCGACGCCCACCATGATCTGCACCCGGACTACCTGCTCGGCAATTACTCCTACAACGGAGAGCGTGGCATCGTGCGCATGTGGGGAGCCCCTTCGGCTTGGCTCCAAGTCGACAACTTGGTCGGCGGCCAAACCGCCACGCTTCGCGCCAGCGAATGCAAGGGCGGGAGCAACGTGAGCTTCTGGGCTTCGCTCCAAGGCAATGGCCCCAGTCCAACTCCGCTGGGATTGGCCCTCCTGAGTCCGCCATTCCGGGAACTCGGATCTGCGACCGCTTCTCCGAACGGGATTGCAGAGTTTTCGCAAACCGCCCCCGTCGCCTTAGTTGGCACGCGCGTGTTCTTCCAAGCCGTCGAGTTCCGCCCCGGGCTGATGGCTCGTCTGACGACCGCGACAAACCAGTTGATTCAGTAGTCCGTCGCCGAAGCACCGCGCGCCCATGAAATGCTGGCGTGGATGATTTTCGGTAGCGTGGTGTCGCTGCAATGCCTGCTTACCTTGTCATGCTGACGGCACGTCGTCTGACGTGCATCGCACTCGTGTTGGGTGCGCTCCTCAATACCATCGGGTGCTCGAAGCAGCAGAATGCTGTCGCCGAACTCCGCGTCTTCGCCGCGGCTTCGCTCAGCGAGAGTTTCGCAGCACTTGCAACCGCCTTTGAAGCCGAGCAACCCGGCGTGCAGCTGCGTCTGCACACCGCTGGAACGCCGCAACTCGTACTGCAGTTGCGCGAAGGCGCCCGGGCCGACGTCTTCGCTTCGGCCGACGAGGCGAGCATGCGTTCGCTGCTCGAATCCTCGAGGAACGCAGGAACGGAGATGGCAGCGCCGCAGGTCTTTGCCCAGAATCAGCTGGCTCTGTTGCTCGCTCGCGGCAATCCACGCGGGATCACCGGCCTTTCCGATCTCAATCGCCCCGACATTCGCTTCGCGATGGCCGGGCCACAGGTTCCCGCGGGTCGATATGCCCGCGAAGCCTTCGCACTTGCTGGTGCCACAGCGAGATCGCGATCGGATGAAGCCAGCGTGCGCGGCGTCCTGCAGAAAGTGCTGCTCGGCGAACTCGACGCGGGAATCGTCTACCTCACCGACCTGGTGCAACCCAACCCCGCGCTTGAGCTGATTCCCCTTCCGGCGGCGGAACAACCTGAGATTCGCTACCCGATCGTGACGCTGCCGCAAGCCGAACAGCCCGAATACGCCGCGGCCTTCGTGCGTTTTGTCCTTTCCGAATCGGGCCAGTCGATTCTGCGCGCGCACGGCTTCGGCGCAGCGCGAGAATAGCGGCGCTCGCATGAGACGCCCGGCACCCTCCACGGCACTCGCTCTGCTCGGCATCGCTTTTCTGGCGCTGCCTTTGCTCGGCCTGATGCTGCGCGTGCCGTGGGCGGATCTACCCGCTCAACTCCGCGAACCAGCATTGGGGCAAGCACTCAGCCTCTCGCTGCTTTGCAGCTTGGCTGCCGCGGCGCTCGCCGGCTTGCTTGGCCTGCCTCTCGCGCATTGGCTCGCGCTGGGCCGTTCGCGCAGCCGAACCTGGGTGCGCATCTTGGTGGTGCTGCCGATGGTCCTGCCCCCGGTCGTCGCCGGCGTGGCTCTGCTGCTCGCCTTTGGTCGCCACGGTTTGATCGGCGCTCCGCTCGAAGCTCTGACGGGCATCACGCTCGGCTTCACACCACTCGCTGTCATTCTGGCCGAGACCTATGTCGCGCTGCCCTTCTTCGTCCTTGCCGCCGAATCTGGATTGCGCAGCGTCGACCCGCGCTTTGCCGAAGCAGCGGCGACCTTGGGCGCGGGGCCAGCACGACGCTTCCGCACGATTACTTTGCCGCTGATCGCCCCGGCTCTGCGTGCTGGCCTCTTGCTTGCTTGGGCACGCGCGCTGGGCGAGTTCGGCGCCACGATTACCTTTGCCGGAAACTTCGCCGGCGAAACCCGCACCCTGCCCTTGGCGGTCTACACCGCACTTGAAACCAGCCCGGATGCCGCCATCGCATTGAGCGTCGTGTTGGTTGCCATCTCGGCCAGCGTGCTCTTCCTGCTTCGCGATCGGTGGTTTCCAGCACGATGATGACGCCTTCTTTGCACGCACAAATCGAGTTGCAACGGGACGCACGGCGCATCGTCTGCGAGTTGGAAGTGCAATCCGGTGAGACCTTGGCCATCGTCGGCCCGAATGGCGCCGGCAAGAGCAGTGTGCTGCATGCACTCGCTGGACTGTTGCGATTGCAGCGTGGACGCATCGAGTTCGCCGACCAGATCTTCGACGACGCCCGCTCCGATGGTTTCGTGGCACCCGAAGCACGCCGCGTCGGCATGGTATTTCAAGACGATCGATTATTCCCGCACCTGAGCCTGCTGCAGAACGTCAGCTTTGCTTGCGCCGACCCAGAGCGCGCCCGATCCTGGTTGCAGCGCATCGGCTTAGCCGATCGCGACCACGACAAGCCGCAGCAACTCTCGGGCGGGGAACGCCAACGCGTGGCACTCGCGCGCGCACTCGCTGCAGATCCGCAGCTGCTCTTGCTGGACGAACCACTTGCCGCGGTCGATGCCGTGCAACGCCCCGGCTTGCGCAATCTGCTGCGCCGCGAACTTGCCGACTTCCCCGGCGTGCGCATCTTGGTCACGCACGACGCAGTCGACGCATTCAGTTTGGCGGATCGGATCGCCGTCCTGGAGGACGGATTGCTCACGCAAGTGGGCACCGTTGCCGAAATCTGTCAACGGCCGCGTTCGCGCTTTGTCGCCGACCTGATTGGCCTGAATCTCTTGCATGGAGAAGCCTTCCAGGGACAAGTCAAGGTGAACCACCAAGCCAGCCTGCAAGTCGCCGACGCCCCGGATGGCCCGGTGCTCGCGATCGTGCACCCGCGTGCGATCGCGCTTTTCCCCGAACGCCCGAGCGGATCGCCGCGCAATGTCTGGCAAGCCGAAGTCGCTGCGATCGAAGCCACCGGCGACCGCTTACGGGTCCGGTTTTCCGGGGATCTCCCGCTGGTTGCCGAAGTCACCCCTGCCGCGCTCGCCGAACTTGAAGTCGTGCCCGGTCGTGTGCTTTGGCTCGCCGTCAAGGCGACCGAGATCAGTTGTTATTCCGCCTGAATCGATCTGACGCCTTCATGATGCATCGCGAGCTTTAGGCTAGCTCGCGCACCCACCAAGCGACGTCCCAGAGTCGATCGAACTTGCGACCCGCTGCGGGGAAAAATGCCAACGGACGGAACCCAAGTGCCTCATGGAAGGCAAGCGAAGATGGGTTGGGCAACGTCACGATCGCATAGGCCTTGTGCACGCCTGCGCTCTGCAAACGCTGGAGCAACTCGACATAGAGCGCGCGCGCGAGGCCTTGTCGGTGCGCTTCCGGGGCGACATAGACCGAAATCTCGGCGGCAACGGAATAGGCCGCTCGCTCGCGATGGGGACATGTGTAGGCATAGGCCACGACCTTGCCTTCCTGCTCGGCAATTAGCCAATCGTGCGACTGCGAATACCGAACAATTCGGCCCGCGAAATCAAGCTGGGTTGGCACATCCACTTCAAAGGAAGTGTGCGACCCTCGCACGATTGGCGCATAAATCTCGAGGCAGGCGGCCGCGTCCGCTGCGGTTGCCGGACGGATTTCGGCCGCCGACTCGGCCCTGTCCGGAAGCGGGCTGGTCACCAACTCGGCAAGTTCGACCAGATTGCCATCCGGATCGCGAAGATAAACAGAACGAATCAATCCCGTTGCGCCAGTGCGCTCGACTGGTCCCAGTTCAATCGGGACATGGGCAAGCTTCAAGCGCTCGACCATCTCGTTCAAGCTTTCGCGCAGCAGAAAGCAGAGGTCTGCGCTCCCGGGTCGAGGAGCGCCGGCGACGGGTTGCCATCCTGCGTCAACCGCATGCAAGTTGATCTTCTGCGAGCCAAAGTGAAGCGCAAGCCGCCCCTCTCCAAAGCGTCGCACTTGCATGCCAAGTAGCTCGCCATAGAAATGCAAGGTTGCCTCGAGATCGGCGACCGTCAGGACGAGATGATCGAGGCTCAGAATCATGGCCGTGCTAACTGATCTCGATCGGATCGCCGAGGAACTTGGGCTGTTTGTTCAGAACACGAATATCGACAACAGCCATCAGACGTGCGGCGACTTCGCGGAGTCGAATCTTGGCGCCGGTTGCACCGCCGACGTCCTGCGCGCAATAGCCCACCGCGTCCAGGCCCGCTTCGCGTGCAAGGTACACCGCGCGCAGGCAATGAAACTCCTGAGAGACGGCCACAAAGCCGTCGAGCTGAAAGACTTTGCTTGCGCGCACAACCGAGTCGAGTGTGCGAAAGCCCGCGAAGTCGCGTTGAATGTGGGCCTCGGGCACTCCGAGTGCAACGAGGTCTTCCAGCATGAAGGTCGGTTCGTCATAACCGACTTGTGAGTTATCGCCGCTGACCAGAATCCGCGTGACGACGCCCGTTTCGTAGAGGTCGAGCGCAGCTTGCAAACGACGCTTGTAGTACAGATTGATGTTCCCGCTCGGGGCGTACTTGGAACAACCTAAGACCAATGCGACGCGGCGCGGCGGAACTTGGTCGATCGCGTGGTAGACATGCTCTTGAGCGACCGAGCTGACATAGGCATCGGCGGCAAATGGTGGCACGATCGCGAGCCCACTGAGAATCGTCAGAAGCTTCCAGCGGCGACGCAGGAATGCGCGGAAGCCCGTGCGGCGAGGAGGTGAAAAATCCATGGAGTTACTCGGTACAGAGGCGGATTGCCTCGGAAATACAAAGAGCGATGCCGCGATCGACGGAGAGCAAATCGGGGCCGAGCAGATAAGCCGGAGTCGAAACGATGCGCTGCTCCTGGTCGGTGCAAACGGCATCGACCTTGCAATCGACAAACTGCGCCCCGGTTTTGGCGGCCTCGATCGCAGCCTCACCGGATGCGGGGCCTAATGTCATGCGCGGGCCGGCATGGCCAATCGAGAGCGCGACGATGGCTGGCGCAATGCAGATCGCCGCAATCGGTTTCCGGGCGGCGTGGAAGCCTTGAATCAATGCATTGAGTTCAGGGCGGACCGTGCCGGAGGCTCCGCGATCGGCGAAATCGCAGAGATTGCGAGCTGCACCATTTCCTCCCGGTAGGACGAGCAGGTCGAAATCCTCGACGCGTGCTTCGTGCAGAGCGGACACATTGCCGCGCGCGATCCGTGCAGATTCCAGCAGCTGGTTGCGAGCGGCATCGTCGGTCGTGGCGCCCTCAAAGTGCTCACAGACGGCCCATTGCGGGGCGTCGGGCGCAAAAGCCCGCCAAGTCGCGCCCAAACGCTCGAGGTGGAGCAAGCTGAGAATCGATTCTTGAATCTCGGAACCGTCGAAACGACCCGATCCACACAGAATGACTGCTGCCTTGACCATCTCCGCGCATCCTATTCCGGATGCAGTCCAGAAATCTAGGATGCTGCAAGCAGCTTCGTCGTTTCTACCAAAAAGCTCGCGAAGCGTGCCGAACGGAGCTTTTGCAACATCCTGCTACCATGCAAGACTGCCATCTTCCTCTGGCTCTGTCCCCTACCCGTATCGTCCCGATGAGTTCTCTCTCCCGACTCGTCCTGTCCACGGTCGTGCTGTTCGCCCTTTCCTTGTCGGCAACGGCACAAACTCACAACTGGACTCAGCCCGGTCCAGGTGATTGGAATGAGGTCTCCAACTGGTCCGCTGGCGGCGTGCCCAATGATCCAGCCCACTGGGCATCGATTGCCTACAACAGCGGCAGTCCGTATACGGTCAACCTGGACCTGAGCCCCACTCTGGATCGACTCGACCTCGTCGGGGACAACGCGATTCTCTTTTCGCCAAGCCGCACGCTTACCGTTCTGAGCAACGCCGGCATTGGCATTCCGATGGGCGCTGGCAATACCCAGATCCTGCGCATGGCGGCGTCGACATTCACGGGCGGCGGCCAACTCACAAACTGGGCCACGCTTGAATCGTGGGGCACGACGAGTATTGAGAATCTCTACAACGGTGGTTTGCTTCTTGTTCAGGGACAGCCGACCTACGGCACCTCAGCCCTGACCCTGCAAGCTCCTGCCTATAACGAAGGCACAATCGATCTGACCTCGGACACCGCCGGGTATACCTCGATCCTTCGTACTGCGGCTGGCACTCAGCTCGAGAACGTGGGCACGATTGACTTTTCGACAGGTGCCGGCGGCGTGCGAACCTTCTCCGGATCGATGCCCAATCGCGGAATCGTGAATATTGGTCAATCGGCCAATTTTCAGACCGGCCCGATTATCCAGGATCAGAACAAGATCCACATCCACCCCACGCATGCATTGACGGTCAATAATGGGGTGACTTTCCAACTCGATGGTGGCGCGCTCGTCGTTGACGGTTCAATGACCCAAACCAACGGAACCTTCGATTGGAATGGCGGCACTATTCTGAATCAGGCTCCGACTCTCGCGAATACCGCGCTTCAGATCGACTTCAATAGCGCTGAGAGTGGCAGGTCGGCAATAGCACAGTGGATGGCATTTTGCGCTCAGGCCAAATCGTGTCGCTGGTCGGGCAACCCGCTTACGGCACCGCAAATGGCACTTGGCTTGGATCGGGAGACCTCCTGAATCAAGGACAGGTTTGGATGAACTCAGAGGGCAGTGGCTATACCTCCATCTTGGCCGCCCCCGGCGGATCGCGATTTGTCAATCAAGGATCCTTGGCCACCCAGGTCACTGCCGGTGGCTTGCGCACGATCAACGGCAGCTTCCTGAACGACACAAGTGGCAGTGTCAACTTTGCAGCCTCGACGAATATGAATACGGGCCCTGTTGAAAACCAAGGCTCGTGGGTCGTCATGGACTCTGCAGCGATGACCCTCGGCAACAGCATCGTCTTCACGCAAAGTGATGGCGTACTCGACGTGCTCGACGGGAGCTTCTTCCATCCGAATGGAGACGCCATGCTGCTCGGCGGCACTTTTCTTGGCGAGCCTGTCTTTGCGAATAATGACCTGACGGTGGGCGCGGGCTTCACATCCGCATTTACTGGCCGAGTCATCGGCACGTCAACTTTGACGGGTAATATCAAGCCCGGGCAGCTGATCCGATTGCTCGGCAATAGCACCTACGGAAACGCCACCTTGACTTTGCTGCAGGCGACCGAACTTGCCGGTGAAATGTATCTGTCAAGCGAAGGAAGCGGCTACTCGGTCACGCTGCAAGATGCTGGCAATGGTCTCACCAATACTGGCTTGCTGCAGTTTGACGTTGGCCAAGGCGGTGCACGCACCTTGCGATCTGCTTTCGTCAATGAAGGCACGGTACAGGTCAACCAAGGCCTCTCGCTGTCAACCGGAAGCTACCTGAACAAAGCAGCATGGAATGTTGCGACCGGGGTGCACCTTGCGATTCAGAATAGCCTGACATTCACGCAAGAGTCCGGAACGATCCAGATTGACGGCAGTTGGGAGCATGCCAACGGCACCGCCCACTTCCTGGGTGGGTCGATCAATGGTGAGCCGCTTTACTCGAATATGAGCTTGAACTTCGATGCAGGATTCACCTCGCCATTCACCGGCCGCACGCGCGGCACGAGCACGCTAGCTGGCGATTTGCAGGCCGGACAGAAGCTGACTGTGCAAGGCGACGCCACCTATGGTGCCGCAATCCTCAACCTGACTGGCCCGCATGCCAATGGCGGAGAAATCGAGTTGATGACTTCCAACTCGGGAACCAGCGTGCGACTCGGCACGACCAATGCCGTGTTCAACAACTCAGGTACCGTGCTGACGAGCCCTGGAGTGGGTGGCGCGCGTTTCTTGCGCGGTGACATCACGAATACTGGTTTGTTTGATTTCGATGCCAGCACCACACTTGAGGATGGTCCGATTATCACGAGTGGCACGATCGAGGTTGCCGCGTCAACACTTCTCAATCTGAATAACAGCATGACCTTCGAGCAATCTGACGGATTGCTGCAAATTGACGGCGCGTTTGAGCACCAGAACGGCACGATGCGTTTGCTTGGAGGCAGTGTGACCGGCGTGCCCTTGCTTTCGAATATCACGCTAGAACTTGGCCCATCGTTTACGAGCCCGTTCGAGACGACGCTCCGCGGTACTTCCACCCTCAACGGAGACCTTGCCTCCGGCCAGTCAATCGATCTGACCGGCGACGGAATCTATGGCACAGCCCTTCTCAATCTTGCCGGTCCCACGCAAGTGGACGGCGAAGTCGAGCTGTACTCCACCGGTGGCGGCTTCACCGTTCGCATGGGTACGACGAACGTCGACCTCAACAACCATGGCACGATCCAAATTGATCACTCGGCCACCTTTGAGGATGGCCCGATCATCAATGAAGGCGACCTCGTGATCGCAAGCGGCCAATCGCTGCTGTTCAACAACAGCATGAACCTGGTGCAGAATGGCGGCACCGTGCAAATCGATGGATCGCTGGAAATCCCGAACGGGACGACCGACCTGAATGGAGGAAGCTTTGTTGGTGCTCCGCTGGTTTCGAATGGCACCGTCAACCTCGGGTCCGGATTTGATTCAGCCTTCGAGGCGGACCTGCGCGGTACGGTCACTCTGAACGGTGATCTGGAAGTCGATCAAATCCTACGTATGCGTGGCGATGGCGTTTACGGCACCGGCAATCTCAACCTGCCCAATCAGATCGCCCTTCGCGGTGAAGTCGAGCTCAACTCCGAAGGCGGTGGATTTGCCACGAACATCACGGCAGCACTCGGCAGTGAACCGATCATCGAAGGAACGGTTCGCACCCTTCCCGGCGCCGGAGGCCTGCGCACTCTGAACTTCCAGTTGGAAAACGACGGCTTGCTTGACCTGCAAACGACGACCAACTTAGGCCGCGGAGCTGCAAACAACCTCAATCGAGGCACACTGCGCTCGATTGCACCGCTTAGTTTGATCGGCAGCTCATTTACCAACGAAAACGGTGCTCGCGTTGAATCGATCAGTTCGATCACCAACTCGGCGTTCACGATCCAGAACAACGGCACCTGGGATGTCGGCCCCGGCATTGGCGCCGGCAGCGTCAGCGGAAACTGGACGCAAAGCGCAGACGGCCGCCTGGTGATCGAAATCGGCGGCTATGTCGCCGGCACCGATCACGACCAACTCGTCGTCGGCGGCATTGCAACCCTGGATGGCCGGGTGCGCATCCAAACCGCCAACGGCTTCCAGCCCAAGTTTGGCGATCAGTTCACGATTCTGACCGCTTCCTCGACGCAAACGGTCGGCTTTGAAGGTATCAGCTTCGACGGTGACCTTCCGCTGGGTTACGGCTTCGAGTTGGTCGACACGGGCACCTCGATCATTGCGCAGGTCGCGCAGACCATCCAAGGCATCGCCCCCGGCGAAGTTCCCCTGACCCTGTCCGATCCTTCCCCGGGCATTGCCGGACAAGTCAACACTTTCCAGGTGAGTGGAGCCACCGGCGGCGGCCAAGTCGTGATTGTGTTTGGCCTCGCAACGGGCTCAACGCCGACCGGTGCATGCTCGGGCGTGGACTTTGGCATCGATGCGGCCACCCAAGTTGGTTCCGCCTTCGCTTCGGTACAGGGCAATGCTCTGGTCTCGGCGAATGTGCCAGCCGGCGCATCGGGAGTCACCGCCTACTTCCAAGCACTCGACCTCGCCCGATGCGAGCTGTCGCCGGTGACCTCCTTCCTGTTCCCTTAAGGGCCGAGGATTTTCGAGCCGAGGATGGAAGCGGAGCGAGCAGCCCTGCTTCGATTTTCGGCTCTGCGTCCGCTTAGCTGCCGCGACTGATCGGCGGATGGAACAACACTTGGATCACATGCCCATCCGGATCGGGTAGGTAAAACGAACGCGCTCCGTCACGGTGCGTCTTCGCTGGTGCGTAGGGCTGGTGGCCTAATCCGCGCAGCCGCGTTTCCCAAGCATCCACCGCGTCCATCGTCGGCACCAAGAAACCGATGTGATCCAAGTTTGTTTTCGGCTCCACCTTTCCTGCGCGATGCAGCGCAAGGTTGTCACTGCCGCCGGTTAGGTACGCACTGTCCTCGTCGGGCTGCCACTCGACTTTCATGCCAAAGGCGTCGCTGTAGAACGCAACCGAACGTTCCACATCGGCCACAAACAAGGCAATATGTCGCAGTCCTTCCATTGGTGGCAAGGCTTCATTCATGCGCACTAGCCTAGCCCCGCGTTACCTCGATCTCCTTCGTCCCTACTGCCGCTGGAACTCAGGCGACCCAAGCAGCAATGCGACCAGCGTCGGAGCAATATCCGCAACCCGAACGCCGCGCCGCTGCGTGCACGGCAATTCGCGATACTCCGCCATCGTCTGTTCGAGTGCAGCCTGGGTTTGCGGGCCAATGCCTGCCGGTACGAGGCGCGCGGCAAGTGCCGTCGGCCACGCGCTCGCTTCATGACCGACGAGCCAGTTCGCGAAGTGGCCGCGTGGAAGGTAGATGCCGCGGATTTGGCCCGACGCCAGCTGTTCCGCGAAGCTCCAGCGGTAGGCCATCGCCCCTGGATCGAGCCAATCCTCGGCCGCGTCCGACCAACCGGTCGGCACATCACACTGATAGAAGGGCATGCCCATCTCGGCAAGCGAGCGGAAAACGCGCCGCGGGTCATGTACCTCGGCACCCAGAGCACGCAAAGAACTCACCACGAACTCCCAAGGCGTCTTGACCTTGGCTTGATAGTGTTCGCGCTCGTAGAAAGCCGGATGCAAAACAATCGCACGCACGACCTGAGTCAGATCGCCTTCCGATTTTTCCCAGGCGCGCTTGGCAGCGTCGACGAGCACTTCCGGCTCGAAATCGTTGACCAGGCGGCGCACCAACTTGCGCGAAACGTAATCGGCAGTGCCCGGATGGCTCGCCAGGCGGTGAAGGATCTCGATGCCTTGCTCGACCGAGGCTTCGCCGGCCGCAGGCAGTACCTCGCCAAACAACGACTTCTCGCCCACTTGGTGGCGGCGGCTCTCAAATGTGAACTGATAGGACTGTTCCGGATCATCGGAACGACGGCGGAATGTCCAACCCGTCAAGGCCTCAGAGACCGCAATGACATCGGCTTGCTCATAGACGTTGTCTGCCCCAAGTGTGTGCAGTTCCATCAACTCGCGCGCGTAATTCTCATTCGGCCCACCGCTCGCTTGACGTTGAATTGCCTGTTCAATGCGCGCTGCAGGTGTGCCTTTGCGTAGCTCACGCCGGCGGAAGCGCTCGATCTCTTCGTCTGAGTATCGGCGCCGGCTACTGGACTGATCCAGATAGGACAACATGGCGGGATGCTGCGCTGTCGCGAGCAAGAGCTCTTCAAAGCTGCCCCACATCTTGCCGCGGATCACTTCGCGCTCCCATTCCGGCATCCAAAGCGCCGCTTCTTGTCTCGCCTTACGCGTATCGACATTGAAGTGATTGCGCCAGAAATCGGCGAGCACCTCTTCGCCTTGCCGGTCACTCTCAACCGCGCGAGCCAAGTTGGCGGCCAAGAACTCAAACTGAAGCTGATAGACCTTCTTGCGGTACTCATCGCGCGCGAGCTCACGCTGCGCCTGAATCTGTTCGCGCTCCAGCTCGGTCAACACCGACAGATCGACGCCTTCAACTGGATACAACTCGCGCAACTTGCCCGCCTTCTGCGCTTCTCCTTGCGCCCAAATCATCGCTTCCGCCGGCGTCGCGACAACTCCCTTCAACTCAGCCATCCTGCGCTGGAGCCGCGCACTTTCCATGCGCCCCGGCTTCAACTGTTGATCCACCCAAGCCCGGATTCCGATCCGTTCGACCTCGGCCAGATCCGCCGGCGTCGGTGCATAAGCCAAACGCGACAACAAGTGAATCGCTCGCTCCCGCGCACTCAACCCCTCATCCGCATCCATCTCGCCCTGTTGCCTTCCACCGACTGCCGCCTCAAACACGGCAGCATCCACCCCAGGCTCCTGCCCAGCGAAGCCAGCCCCCGCATGCGCGCTCAGAACAAACAAAACCATCAGGGAGGAGAGGGAACTCATGACTCAAACAAACTCCAACCCTACCGCAATTCCCCGATTCCCCGCTACTTCCAAGCCATCAACGCACAACTCCCCCGTGGGAGAGGCCAAGAAGGGAGTGGCTGGGGCCGCGCCCGATGCGAGAAAGCGAAAAGCCTGGAGGCGAGCGAAGCGAGACGACCCGGCTTTTCCGCGTCTCGCATCGTGGCAGGCCCCTACTCCTCCCCATCATCCTCAACCACACCCTCTTCCCCCTCCTCTTGCGCCATAACAAAAGCAGTTTGACCGCCGATGAGAAGGAACAGCGAAACCAGCCACAGGAAAAACATGAGCAGGAAGAAGCTCGTGAGGCTGCCGTAGATCTTGTCGAAGTTGCCCAGGCTGCGCAGCCACAAACGGAACCCTGCGCCGAGTGCGAGCCAACCAAGCACGGTTGGAATTGCTCCGTAGACAAGGTAGCGGTACGGGAGTTTGCGGGAAGGCAGGAAGCGATAGGCAAGCACAACACCGGTCAGCAGAAGAGCGATGATCAGCGGCCAACGCAGTAAGGTCCAAGCGATGGCGTAGCGTTCTTCGAGGCCGACCAGTCCAACGATGAAGCGAGCGAGCTGTTGGCCACCCAGCAGAATGAACTGAGCCAAACCGACGAAGAGGATTGCGGTCAGCGTCGTGACCAGGTCAAAGGCTTTGAGCTTGGCGAAGTTACGCCTGCGCTCCGGTCGGAACACACGGTCGAGCCCTTTGCGTGCGCCGCCAATGCCGCGCGAAGCCGCCCAAAGTGCGGCGAAGATCCATAGCAAGAGGCTGCCAGAGGGCTTGCGTCGAGCGAACTCTTCGACGTAGCGCTGGATCATCATGCCGAGCTCTTGCGAGACTCCGTGGAAGCTACGCCCGACCGCTTTGGCCATATCGCCGCTAAGCGGGAGCAGGTCGAGGATCCAGACCATCAGAATCAAGGTCGGAAACAGCGCCAGCATGAAGTAGTACGTCATCTGGGCCGCGATCCCGCCCAGGTCTTCTTCGCGCATCGCAGCAAAGAAACGTCCGACGAAATCGCGCAGCGATTGCGTCAGCCTGCGAGTGACGGGAAGCGTATCCATGCTGCGCAGATTCTACGCGGGCCACGAGCATGCGTTGGCCGCAGACTTCGGCCATCAAACAAAACGAGGCGCAGGTCGAAACCCGCGCCTCGTGGCGTGCCGAGCAAGCTCAGCGGTGGACGGATGGATTACAGAATCGTCGCGGTCTCGACCTGCGAGGTCTCGCCATCCGAATCGATCACTTGCAACCAAACCGTGCGCCCTTGCAAGCGCGCTGGCAGGAATCGGTTGATGTTAGTCGTGCCGGCAGCATTTGCCGTGCGCGTCAGAATCCGTCGACCATTGTTGATGTCCAAATCACCCAGGCCAGGAACCGTCGTGGTGCCCGGTCCACTTCCGTTGTACAGGTGAACTGTCGCGAACGGAGTCGAACCATCGACCGTCGCCGAAGCCGTCGTGCCCGCAGTCAGCGGCAGTGACAAGCTCAAGGTCAGTTCGTTGCCCGAATCACCAGGAGTGAATCGACCAATCCAGGTGCGCCAGCTGCTGGTGCGGTACTCATGCTGGTTCCAGAAGGTGCCCGGGTCGACCGGATCCTCTTCCAGACCTGCGTAGTCACCCCAGCGACTGCCAGTTTCCGGCGAAGTGCTGACCTGCATCTCGGTGTAATCACGCAGGGTTCCTGCGGCATCGCCGGCTTCACGCCAAGTGCGACCGACGCCGATGTACTCGCTCGAAGAAGAACGGTTGTAGGCGATCGCCATCGTGCCATTGGCATCGACATTGATATCCCCGAACCAGGTGTAGATTCCTGAACCTGGATCGACGTAACCACTGTCTTCAAGCGAAGGCGAACCACCGTTCGGCCAACCATTCAGGTCGATCTTGTACCAGCGCACCTTGGCCACGCCACCGTTGGCGACGTTGTGGCAAAGATAGAGGTAGCCGTCACGCATGACCCCGTTCTTGATGCGGTGGTCAATCGTGTCTGCACGGTTCGAAGTGCCCTGCTGACGCGCGTCCGGCGGATTGCTGAACGAGCCCACGTTCAAGTTGTAGTTGCGCAGGGTCGCCGCACCCGTTGGGTCTTCGACCGAGTACAGCTTCAAGAAAGGAGAGCCGGCAGCGTAGGTACTCGCGGCGTACAGCGTGCCGTTGTCGTAGTTGCGGGTCGCACCATTCGAGATGATGCCACTCGTCGTCTTGATGCTGGTCAAACTGACCCCACCCCCATTAAGCATCGGGGCTTTCGCCATCACGTGGATGTTGTTGCCCTGTGGGTTGCCGAAACAGTCTGCAATCAAGAAGTACGCATCATCCGACACACCCAAGTTCGGGAAGTCGATGAAGCCACAGATCGATGAAACATTGAAGCGGTACTTGTACCAAGTCCCGTTCGGGTCGTCGTCATCGGAAACAGCGATGTTGAAGTAGTTGCCGCTGTTGTGTTCGACGGCAGCCACGACAAAGCGTTGCGCTTTCTGGTCGTACAAGGCAACCGGGTCAAAGACGAAGCCACTGGTGTTAAACCAGGCTTCCAGCGGAATGTTGCCGCTGGTCGAGACGCCGTCCTTGGTGAAGAACTCCATGTCGACGTTGACGACCGCGACGATGTGGTTCGGGCCAACCGCGAGATCCGGGTCAGGCGGGTTCCAGCCCGTGCTCTGAATCGCTTCGAAACCGAAGTCGGGCCCAGCTGGAGCCGAAGCCGGGGTCAAGCTGTCATCGGTCCAGGTCGGATCCCATTCCGGAGGTGCAATCTGCGAGCGCACATCGGCAGGACGCAAGCCCTCCAAAGCGGCGACCGGAGCAATCGCTTCCGGCGCAGTTGGTGCGAAGCCTTCCGGTGCAAGCACAGTCAGGCCAACGCCTTTGCCGTCATCGGAAGTGCGGCCATACCAAGTCATCGCAAGTTGGCCTTGTTCGCCCAGGGCAATGTGGCGCGCATTGCGGCCCACACGCAGGTCTTGCAGACCCTCGTCGATTTGGTTCAAGCGCGTCGGAGCACCAAGTGCGAGACCACAGGCACTGAACTCTTGACCCAAGATGGAAGAATGCGCGACCGGCTTATTGAGGTCCGGCGTTGCTGTCGCGGGCTCGTGCATCGTGTACGCGACGACGTGACGACCATCTGATCCCATCGCAACCGAAGCTGCATTGACGTAATGGCCTTCCGGTGCAGCGGGCGATACCCAGACCTCGCCCATCAAGTTCAAGGAACCGTCGACACGCTGACCGTGCACGCGGTACTCCTGGTCGGCGTCGAGCGCCATCCAAGCCATCGCAAGTTGGCCCGATCCATCAGAATCGATCGAAGGCTCAATCGCACCAGCGACCATCAGCTTCTCAGCTCCACGCGCTTCGCCGCAAGCATCAAAAGCACGCCCGTAAACGCCTGCCGCTTCACCGGTGCGCGCCCAGCTGGCCACGAAGCCACCCTCCACTTGGGCGAGGACAGGCAGCGCCTCGGCGCCCCCACCACAACCCAAAGCGAACTCGTCGCCCTTCGGTTGACCCTCTGCGTCGAACAGGCGCGCCATCGCGCGAACCGATCCATCGACGTTGGCGCTGACCCAAGTCGCCACCAGCGAACCGTCGCTCAACGCGAGCAGCGCAGGGTTTTGCTGATCACCCGAGCGCGTTTGATTCACTCGCTGCTCTTTGCCAACCGGACCAAACGAGTTGGCACCTTGTTCCGTCTCGAGCTCAGACAGCTTGCGTAGGTACACCCCGCCCATTTCGCCGTCTTGGCCACCCTGCGAACACCATGCGATAAAGGCTTCGCCTTGCGGTGTGAAGGCAACTGCCGGCTGGAACTGAGCACCCGGCAGGTACTCATTGACGTGAAGTTCCGTGCCCAGCGGACGGCCTAAGCCATCGACCAGTTGAGCAAAGACTCCGTAGCTGCCTGCCTCTTGGCGGCGGCTCGCCCAAGCGACCAGAATGCGACCGTCGGACGCAACGTCCAGAGCCTGCTCGTGTTGAGTGCTGTAATTGAAAGTGTTGACCTGGCTTTCAAAAGCCTGGTTCTGAAGCAGCGAAGCGACTGGTGCGGTGACCGTCGCTTGATCACAGCTCTGCGCACATTCCTGCGCGTGAGCTGCTCCGGCGCCCCAGAGGCCGGCTGCAATCAGCAGCAGGTTCCGGAAATGGGAGATGGGTTGCACTTGTTGAGTGTTTTCGTCAGGGGAAATGCAGAGAGCCCAGCCGAAGCTGGGCTCTTGCGTGATTAAAGGATCGTCGCGGTGACGACCTGTGAGATTTGAGACAGTTCATCCGCGGCTTGCAGATGGACCGTGCGGCCAGACAATCTTGCTGGCAACGATTTCACGATGTCGGCGACACCGGCCGCATTGGCGTTCTTTTGCGCAACCTTGCGCGCATTGGCGATTTCTAGGTCGACCCCCAATCCCGGGATCGTCGTCGTGCCTGGGCCAGAGCCGTTGAACAGCTGGACTTGGAAGCCCCAAGCCGAACCCGAGATCGTCGCCGAGGCCGTCGAACCCGCGACCAGGGCACCATTGAGCACGAGGTCCAGGTCATAGCCGGAACCGCCGCCTTGCCGCCAGTCGGAAACGACTTGTGCGGTGTTGTTCAGCGAACGGTAGTTCTCGTCGGTGTTGGCCTTGCCCAAGGGCATGCCATTGCGCTTCTTGTTTGGGTTCGAGAAGTACTTAATCCGCGTGCCTGGCGAGTAAGCCATGATCGTGCGGAATTGGTTGTTCGAAGTACGCCAGCCGTAGGAATAATTGAAGCAACCGCCCGAGCCATTGGCGCGGTCGTGAGTCGAGCCCATGTTGTGACCCAACTCATGGCCGAAGCTGTAGTAACCGGTCGCACAAGTGCGGGCCGTCACCGAGAACGCATTCGACTCAAAGCCGGCGCTCAAGTTGCTCATCAAGTAGGCAATGCCACAGTACTGGTTGCCGTTGACAATCATCGCGACACAGTCTGCGGCGTACTGGTCGCGCAGGGCGTGCACTCCGTCCATGTGGCCGTCATTCTTGGCGCGCAAGCGAGATAGTTCGGTCGAGAAGTTGCCGGTTTCGTTGTAGTTCAGCTCGTAGCTGTGCGCCTTATTCAAGCGTTGGGTCACATCGCTGTTGGCGTACGCGTCATTGCTTTCGGTGAACGCAAGGTTGATCAGCGAGTTCATGCCATTCGTTCCACCAGCACCGTTCCGGGCTGCCTGGGTGTAGACCACCATGACGTCAATGATCGGATTGCGCGACCCGTTGCCTTGGCCGCTCAAGCTGTCGCCGAAGACACGATGCGAAGCGTCCGTGCCACAAGCCGGCTCGGCTGCTGGGTCGAGCTGGGCAAGGTAGTGCACCGGGCCTTCTTCGGCGGGTGCGATGCGATACAGCTCATCATTCTTCAAGATCGTCGCGTGAGCGGATTCACCGACCACCGAGATCAGAACTTCCGAATGCTCCTCGCCTTGGATCTGACCACGCCAGATGTAGCCGCCGTCCGCTGGCGAGCGTTCGGTACGCAGAACCGAATACACCCCGTCAAACAACTCAAGCTCGAGGAAGCGCGAGCCCCCTTCGTTTTCCGGTCGCAGAGCCTGGAAATCCAGAGTCACCAAGCTGCGCTGAAGTTCAAACGGAAGCCCTGCATCCAAGCCCGGGCCACTCAAGGTCGCCGGTTGGAACAAGGAAGGAAGGTCGGATTGAGCAGTCGAGGCCTGTGGAAACAGAGCCGCGGCGGCGAGGAGAGTAGCGGTGGAAAGGAACATCCTGAATCTTGAGGGAGGAGCTGCCAGAGCGAGCCGGCATAAAAGTGCACAGCGAGGGCCTCTCGGGCCTCACAGTGTCATTCTCTCGACTCTATCACGGGAACTCGGGTTCCCGAGAATCTCCCCGTGAGTCTGGCCCCATTCAGTGTGGGGTGAGGTGCCTATCTAGCTTCACACCCGGAACTTCCGACCGGACGCTCCGTTCAGTCGAGCAAACTGAGAATTGCCCCGCAAACTCTGACGACCCAAAGGCTTAGGTATGGATTCCAACACTCAGGGGGGGCCAGACTCGCTAGGCTCAGTTCAAAGCATGGAGACTCTTCAGGAATACCTCGATCTGTTTGGCGACGAGCCCTGGCTGCGCGCTGGTGCGGCGGTCGTGGCCGGCTTTGTTGCGGCCTTCTTGGTCGATTTCATCGTGCGCCGGGTGCTGCGCGTTTTGGCCGGGAAGACCAAAACCGTCGCCGATGACAAGCTTCTAAGCTTGTTTCATCGCCCTGTTCGGACTTCCGTCGTCCTGCTCGGCTTCTGGGTCGCGATTCAACAGCTTGGGCTAGAACCGGAGCTCGATGAGGCGGGCAAGGCCCTGACCATCGATCACGAAGCCTGGCTGGGCAGCTTGATGCTGACGCTGGGCCTATTTATCTGGACTGGTTTTGCCTTCAAGTTCACCCAGATGCTGCTCAGGTTGCTCGCCCGCGACTCGAAACGCGTGCAGGTAATTGAACCGGCGACTTTGCCGCTGTTCGACAACCTGGCCAAGGTGCTGATCTTCGGCGCCGCTTGCTACTTGCTGGTGCAAGCCTGGGATGGCGATGCAGGCGCGTTGATTGCCTCAGCCGGTGTCGCAGGCATCGCGATCGGCTTTGCGGCCAAGGACACCCTCGCCAATCTCTTCGCCGGGGTCTTCATCATTGCCGACGCCCCGTATCGACTCGGTGATTTCATCGTGCTCGATAGCGGCGAACGCGGTCAGGTCGTCAACATCGGCCTGCGCTCGACACGCCTGCTCACCCGGGACGACATCGAGATCACGATCCCGAACTCGGTGATGGGCGCGGCCAAGATCATGAACGAGACCGGTGGACCGGCACCTTCGCGGCGGCTCAAACTTCCGGTTGGCGTGGCCTATGGCAGCAAGCTCGAGTTGGTCAAAGAGGTCTTGATGCAAGTCGCACAATCCAGCGATTATCCGCTCAAGCAACCCGAACCACGGGTTCGCTTCCGCGCCTTTGGCGCTTCCTCGTTGGATTTTGAGCTCTTGGTTTGGATCCCCGAACCGGTCTTGCGCGGCCAAGCCACAGACGCTTTGCTGACCGACATCTACAACGCATTCGGTCTAGCCGGCGTCGAGATTGCCTTCCCGCAGCTCGACGTCCACCTGCATCGAGTCGAAGGCGTCGGCGCAAGCGACTAGAGCGGCCTAAACTCGGAGACGATGCGTCTCCTGTCGCTCTGCGCCCTCCTGCTTGCCCCGACGACGAGCCCCGCCGCTCAATCCGAGCCCCCCACTCGGATCGCATTCGGCTCTTGCTACCGCCAGAACAAAGCGGCTCCGATCTGGTCTGCGATTCAAGCGCAGCAACCCAACGCATTGATGTTGCTCGGCGACAACGTTTATGCGGATAGCGCCGACCCAGCCGTGATCCGCGCAGCTTGGAATGCACTCGGCTCCGATCCCGGCTTCGCCGCATTGCGCGAACAGAGTCACTTGCTTGCGACCTGGGACGATCACGACTATGGCGCCGACGACGGCGGAGCAGACTTCCCCGGACGCGAGGACTCACAGCAGATCTTCCTCGACTTTTTAGGCGTCGATTCTGCCGACCCGCGGCGCGAACGCTCCGGCGTCTATCACAGCGAAATTCATGGTGAAGCAGGCCGCCGAGTTCAGTTCATCCTGCTCGACACCCGCTACGCACGCAGCCCCCAGCAACGCTGGAGCGAGGCCTCACCGCGGCCGCGCGACATGCCAGGCCCCTACGCCCCTCAACACGCCACAGACGCGCGCATCCTCGGCGAGGACCAGTGGCAGTGGCTCGAAGCGCAACTGCTCAAGCCGGCCGAAGTGCGCATCATCGGCACCAGCATCCAGGCCCTTGCCGAAGATCACGGCTGGGAATCCTGGAGCCGCTTCCCGCACGAGCGCGCGCGACTCTTGGCCCTGCTCGCTCGCACGCGCGCCTCCGGCGTCGTGCTGGTCAGCGGCGATCGCCACCATGCCGAGTTGGCTTGCCTACCGAGCACGCTGAACGGCATGCAGCCCGACTATCCGCTTTGGGAGCTGACCACGAGTTCGTTGAATCAACCCAAGGCTTGGCAATCCGAGGCGAACCGTTGGCGGGTCGGCGATGCCTACTTTGCAAACAACTTTGGCCTGCTCGAAATCAACTGGCAGGCCCCGGGCGTCGGCTTAGAGCTGCGCGTGCACGCCGAGGACGGCCAAATCCTCATGCGCCAAGCGCTGCGTCTGGATCAACTCCAAGCGAAACCAGAAGCCGCGCTGCATTCCGAGCAAGCTTTGCAACGCATCGCTTTGGGGTCGTGCAATGAGCAAACTCGGCCGACGCCTTTGTGGCAAGACCTGCTGGCAAGCGAGCCCGATTTGTTATTGCTCCTTGGCGACAACGTCTACATCGACAGCGAGGACCCCGCGAAGATTCAGGCTGCGTATCAAGCACTCGCCCAACAAGAGGGCTTCGCCGAGGTGCGCGAAAGCATGCCCATACTCGCGACTTGGGATGATCACGACTATGGATGGAATGACTCGGATCGGAATTACCCTCGCAAGGAAGAGTCGCGCACCACCATGCTCGACTTCTTCGAGGTGCCGGCCGATTCACCCCGACGCAGTCGCTCGGGCATTTACGAATCTTGGCTATTTGGGCCACCGGAACAACGCGTGCAGATCATCCTGCTCGATCTACGCTGGAATAAATCGCCGTGGAAGCGCCGCGGACGCGGACCGTTCGCTGGCGATGGATTCCCCGGCTCTTATGCACCCAGCTATGACCCGCAATCCGTCTTGCTCGGCGAGGAACAATGGGCATGGTTCGAGCAACAACTCGAGGTCCCCGCGCGACTGCGCCTGATTGGCAGCAGTCTGCAGGCTCTTTCCACCGGGTCGCAATGGGAAGGCTGGGCAATGATGCCGCTGGAACGCGAACGACTGTTTCGAACGATCGCGGCAAGCGGGGTCGGCGGCGTGCTGTTAGTCAGCGGCGACACCCACTGGGCCGAGCTTGCGCGTGTGCAACCCGTCGACTCGGGAGTGCGCTATCCGCTGTACGAACTCACGACGAGTGGCCTCAATCACGGCTGGGAGTTCACGCAAATCAACAATCCATTTCGCGTTGGATTGCCCTATTGGTTGCCGAATTGGGGCCTAATTGAAATCGATTGGCAGCAGCCCGACCCCTTAGTCCGCATGCAAGCGCTCGGCGAAGACGGTCGAGGCATTCGTCATCAACTGCGCTTGTCCGAATTGCAGCCGCAACCCAGCGTGGCCGGCGTGACCTCCGGGCGTGACTAGCTCGCTCCCTGGAGCCAAAACAAGAACGGTCGGTCTCCGAAGAGACCGACCGCTTGAGATGGAGCCAGAGACGGGATTTGAACCCGTGACCTCAGCTTTACGAAAGCTGTGCTCTACCAACTGAGCTACTCTGGCGTCCCCCGACCCGCCTTCAAAGCGGAGGTCGGAGGAACCAAGGCCGAGTAGCTTACTCGCCGCCGACGCCGGCTGCTAGGTGTGCGCCGCCGCAAGCAGCCAGGGCGCGAGCACAGGCCATCGCCAGAGCCGGCTCGCTATCCGCGACCAAGCCCTCGAGGATGTCGGTGTCGACCGAAACGTTGACGCGACCAGCCAGAGCGGTGAGGCCCTTTGCTGCTGCGGTGCGCGCTTCGACGCTGCGGCTATCGTCGCCGATGAGGCCCATCAGGGCTTCTGCCGAACTGGACGGACCAGCCATCCCGATCGCGGCGGCTGCCGGAATCGCGACTGCGTCTTCACGACCCAGAGCACCGTTCAAGCCACCTGCAACTGCGCTGATGTCCATGCCGTTGCGGGCAAGGTGCGCCAGAGATTGAGCAGCCGAAGCAGCCGTTGCGAGGTAACGCTCACGATCGCTGCCGAGGTCACCGAAGGCATCCATGATGGCCGAAGCGCTTGCCTCGTCCATGACTTCTGCGCCATCGATGTCGCCAGTCTCGTCGTTGCCCAGGATCAGGAACGGGGTGTCGGCGTAACGCTCGTCCTTGCGGATTTCTTTGACCACGCGAGCAGCGTAGAGATCGGGAAGCGGATCGGCGATGACGAAGACGTCGACCAATACGCTGCGGTAGGCGTTGATCATGGCTCCTCCACCGGAGTTTGCGTGAACCACGGCAACTCCTTGACCGCTGAGCTCGGAGGCAAGCCGCTGAGCACGCGAGTCATTCGAGTCGACCAAGTGCACGACACGCAGCGCATCGAGGGTGCTGGCTTCCGCCAAGGTCTTGACGACCGCTTGGCTACCGACACCCGCGTGAGCCAGCTTGATTGCAGCGCCGTAACGGACATCTGCCGTCGCTGCGCTGGTCATGGCGTACTCAAGAGCCGCGGTGGAACCGGGGTTCTCGCTGTCGAGCAGCTCGACCAAGGACTGAGCAGCGCCCACCTTGTTCTCGGCGACTGCGTTGACCAGGGCGGCGGCGATGGCCTCGTTGCCCAATGTCAGAGCCGAAGCCATTTGCAGGTTGCGCGCGCCGGTAGCGTCATCGTCGCCGGCTGCAATCGCTGCATTCAAGATGGTGACTTCCGATGCGTAGGTCGTTGCCAGCGCGATCGCAGCATCGGCATTGCCGAGCTCGTAAGCACGCAGGAACGAGCGCTTGGCCAGTTCGCATGGAACCAGGCTCGCCAGCATGTCGACCGCGACCACACCCGACCCACTGGCGACAAACAGCGCGCCGTAGTTCTCGGTGTTCATCAGGCCATAGTCAGCGCTTGCATCGAGGTAGTCCCAGCCTTGCTCGTAGAGCATGTCGGCTGCAGAGGCGTTCGCTGCGTAGGTCTCGGCAATCTTGCGCACCATGCCGCTCTCGTCATTCGAGGCGAGGTCGGTGACACGAGCCGCTGCGCGAGCATCGTTCAGTTCAGCGAGCACCAACACGGCACCGGCTCGCACCAACTCGCTGGACGAGTAAGTAGCGGCCATCACCGGCTGTGCAGCTTCACTGCCCATGCGCGACAAAGCGTAGATTGCTTGCAGGCGCCGGTTCTCCGATTGCGAACCCAGTTCGTCGATCAGTGGCAATGCACCGAACGGACCGAACCGGAAGTTCAGCTCGAAGATCGCTTTCGAACGCGTTGCGTAGTCGTCGTCGAAAACGCCAGCGGCGGCTTCGGCGGCAGCATCGGCATCGCGCATCGCTTCACGGCTGGCTTCGCTGGCAGAGGCGAGAACTTCCTTTGCGAAAGTCTCGTACTCGCCACCGGCGACCATCAATTGAAGGAGCGAATCCTGACTTTGGTTTAGCAGTTGGTATGCAACTGCTTGGTCAGGAGCCTGTGCAACGACTTGACGGAAGGACGTGATCGCCGCTTCGTGGTCGCCGTTGTAGTAATGCGCCATTCCCTGGTCGAAGAGCTTCTGAGCATCTTGCGCGAACGCAGGGGCAGCAGGAAGCGCAACCAGGCAGGCAGCGAGGAAGAGGCGTTGGGCCGGAGTGCGGCCGGCACGGGAGGGGTTGCTCATGCGATGTCGCCGTCGAATTTGGGGGGCGGTGCGAGGAGGGAAACGAATCACTCCTAGTGCGGCAATGCACCGAGGCAACATGATAGAGCCCGCCTACATAGGGTCAAATGGCGGGCTGACCTAAATTGATCGGCCAGCCGGAGGTGGCGAGCAAGATCCGAGCCGGGCGGGCCTCCGACAGCCCGTCGTGCCAGGCCAGGAAGCGGCCTCGTGGCACAGGAATGCGTCTGCCAGCAAGGCAAACGCGACGGCCTCCCGCAGATCGGGGTCGCCACCGAGGGCCTGATAAGACTCGAGCCGGCAGCCCGGAAGTGCGCCCTGTAACTCCTTAACGAGCGCCAAATTGTGCGTTCCTCCCCCACATAGATAGAGGGGAAGTTCCAACTCGACCGCCGCTTGGCCCAATGCGCTCGCCAGCGAATCCGCGACTGCCCAGGCAGCCAGCGCGCAGCAGGTGCGTAGCTGATCGGCCAGGCTGGCCTCGGGGCTAGTCGCGCGCACTCGCTCCGCAAAAGCGCGGCCGAATCGCTCTAAACCGGTGCTTTTGGGTAGGGAACGGCCAAAAAACGGGTCCTTTTGCAAGACCGCGAGCAATTCCGGGAGGACTCTTCCGGATCGAGCCAAGCCGCCATCATGATCAAAGCGACCCGCCCCTGACTCACGATAAAGACAGTCGAGGGGCCCATTTGCTGGCCCACAATCCCAGGCGCGCGGCGGAGCGGAGCCTTCTAAGAGAGTGAGATTGGCGATCCCGCCCAGATTGAGAATCGCGAGTCGTTTCTCAACTGCTTGATGCTGCACCCAATCGGCATAGGGGGAGATCGGTGCGCCTTGTCCACCGAGCGCGCGGTCGGCCGTGCGGAAGTCGGCAATCACCGGCACTTCCAAACGCGCGGCCAGCAAAGCCGGCTCGCCAATCTGCAAACTTCCGCACTCCGGATCTCCGTCATGGTGAAAAACTGTCTGACCATGACTGCCGACGGCGGTCAATTCGCTCGCGGCCACCCCTTGCTCGGCGAGAAATCGCTCAGCAGCGTCCGAAAAAACTTGGCCCAGGCGTGCATGCCAGGCCGCAAGTTCGGGCAAGCTCCATTGCAAAGCGCCCGCAACCGCCTCTTGAACTTCCTGTGGCATGCGAACCATGCCGCCAGCAAGCACGGTGATCTCTCGGTCGAGCCCTCGGCCAACCACGCGGATCAGCGCGAGGTCGATTCCATCTGCGGAAGTGCCGGAGCTAATCCCCAACAGCAACCGCGGTTGAATCCCTACTGGGGAATCGTCAACACCCACCCGAGGCGGAGCACGGTGTTCTCGTCCGTCAGCTTGCTATTTGCTTGCACGATGCGCTTGACGCCCGCGTTCGCGCCTTCGCGGCCGAAGTACTGCTGAGCGATGCGCCAAAGGCTGTCGCCGGAAACGACTTCGTGTGTGACCGAGTTCCGCGTTGGCTGCGAGGCCGACGCAGAGGCTTCCGCTGCGCGCACTTCCTTCGGCCCTGCGCCCTGCACTTGCTTGCGACGCGCATCCGCGGCGGCCCGACTGGGCAGCCAAATCACATCGCCGGCGCGCACTTGATCCTTGCGCATGCCTTCGTTGACCTCGAGCAGCAAGTCGAGATCATTCATCGAGCCCAGCTCGCGCATCGAGATTTCGCCCAGCGTCTCGCCCGGCTTGACCTCGTAGCGACGCAACTGATCCTCTGCGTCCAGCGAAAGTGCCCGGCCAGGAGAGGGCTCGACTTTCGGCGCATCAGAACCCGGCTCGGGAATCGCCGGCGTCTGCTTCACGGTGGGTACGAGGCGATCCGCCTCGCTCTTCACTGGAGCCCCTGCGCCGAGCGGCTCGTCGAGCGAGAGGATCGCTCCGGCTCCGGGCTCGGTGGCCACAGGCGGGTTCGAAGAACCGCCCTCGGGCGACTCCATCAGCAATCCGTGACCGCCCCAATCCGAGCGATTCTGTGGCTGATTCGTGTCATCGACCGGCTTCACGCCTGTCAAGACCACGACACCCAGCAAGATGGCCACCAAAGCGATGGCTCCTACGATGATTTGCTTCTCCAGACGGCCCATGAACGATTCCCACTCGGTCGCGGCTCAATATATGGGGGGGGGCACCCGAATTCTACGGAAATCCTAGTGGTGACGCAGCTTGTGGTAGTTGTGCAACATCGGGACAGCACATCTTGCGACTGTCGAACACGTTTTCACGACTTAGGACTCTTCACGCAGCTTGTCTTGCGCAGCTTGCCACTCGCCCGCGTCATTGTGAGGACTGAAGATCCACCAGCGGCGCAAGCGCAGAAAGCGCAACACCGAGCGCGCTTCTTCGCGGGTGAGATCCTGCGGAGCGTGCCGCGCCACATACTTGAGTACCGCCTGACGGTCGACCCAGCGGAAGACTCGGGCCAGCAGCCATCGGCTGGCCCAGCTTGGCTTCCATGCGGCTCCAAAATCGACGATCGAAACCGTCTCGCCCTCGACCAGGATGTTCTGACGCTGGCGCAGGTCCAAGTGAAAGACCCCGCGCTCGTGCATCGCGCCGATAATGCGCCGCAACCCCTTGGCAAGTGCGCTTGGGTGGGCTTCGAAGGCCTCGCGCGTCAGGGGTTCACCCGGCAGCACCGCCACCGCGAATGCATCGCGATCAATCGGATCGAGAAGCTGGGGCACGCCCTCCACCCCCGCCAACGCGTGCAGGATGCGCTTTTCCCGGCCCATCAGCCAGCGCGCCAGGCCGCGCGACCATGCAGGCACTTCGCGCACATCTTTGACGACGCAGAGCTGCCCCTCGACTTCGACCGCGTGCACCGCCGGCTTAAAACGCGAACCGCGGCTGAGCAGCCGTCGCGATGCGGCATCGAGCGCGGCGCGGCTGAGGCTCATTGGTGCGCTGCCTAACTAGGACCCCGAAGTCAGCTCGGTCGGCGCTTCGAGTGCGAACGGCGACCACATCGGAGCCGTCCAAATCGCGATCAGCACCAAGGCGAGGACCACGCTCCAGCCCCATTCAGTATTCGCGGACACGCGGGCCCACGAGAACTTGCGATCATCGCCGGACTTCCATGCGCTGAGGCGCGGCCAGAAGTTCGGCACGTTCTCCGCATGCCGGTCGAGCTGCTCTCCGAACAACTCCTTCAGACGCGGATACTCCTTCTTGAACTTGCGCGGCAGGTAGACCGTGAAAAACGCCAGAACTAAGAAGGCACCAAATGCCCAAATCCCTTGGCCCCGCGTGGTTTCGAAGTTGCCGGCAGCCAGCGAGACCCCAATCAGCGCGAGGAAGCTGCCCAGGTAGGCTGGGTTGCGCGTGTGCGCATAGGGCCCGGTCGTGACCATCAAACGGTTCTTTTCGAGGTGGCCAAAAGCCCACACCCGAAGCAGCCAAGCGATCGCGCAAAGCGCTGCGCCAATCGCAAAGGTCAGCGGACGCGGATCAGCGAATGCGAGCAGCACCAGCGTCGAGGCATAAACCGCCAGCTTGCGCCAGGTCAGTTTCTGCACAGAACGTGGGTGATCGACGTAGTCTTTCGAGTTAGAAGCCATCGGTTGCGGATCGGAGGCCCGTCTGGGAAGATTGTCGGGTTGCCGTCGCTGCATACAACCCCTGGAATGCGCT
>JBDQJC010000040.1:0-28697 GCA_040264055.1 Planctomycetota bacterium | reverse complement strand
CGCTACGCGAGCCTCCAAGCTTCGCGAAAACCCGCGGGGGGCGCGCTCGCCGTTCCACACCCGGCACCCTCACTGCGCAGCGCTTCCCGTAATCATCGACGTCGCCGCCTGCTGGAAGCCTGCCCTGACATCCTGCATGAAGTGTGGGGCATGCAGAAAGGGGTGGCGCGTGCGGGATGGCCGCGCCCGACCCGCGTAAGCAAAAAGCATGGAGGCGAGCGAAGCGAGACGACCCGGCTTTTTCGCGTCGCGGGTCGTGGCAGGCCGTTTCACACGACCCAATCCCTTTACAACTCAGGCTCTCGATTTAACCGAGTCTCTACGTCAATATCCCACCCTTCTGGCAAGGCTTCCGACATCGGATACGACTCCGACTCGTTCGGGAAGGACTTGTCCAGCATGTCGCGGCGTAGATTGCCGAGCGCGCCACGAATGACATCGGCAAGATCGGCGTAGCGACGCACGAACTTGGGCGCCGGGCCCATGGATAGTCCAACGACATCGTGGAAGACCAGGATCTGGCCGTCGGTGCCATTGCCGGCTCCGATGCCGACGGTCGGAATGCTCAGGTGTGCAGTGACGACTCTGGCGACTTCGGTGGGAACGCCTTCGAGCACCACGGCGAATGCACCAGCGGCTTCGACGGCAAGAGCATCGGCCAGGACTTGGCGCGCGCTCTCGAGCTTCTTGCCTTGAATGCGATAACCGCCTTCGCTATTCACCGATTGCGGCAGCAAACCCACATGACCCATGACCGGAATGTCGGCTTCAACCAGCGCGCGAATCAGGTGGGTGCGGTTGCGTCCGCCTTCCAACTTGACCGCTTGCGCGCCACCTTCGCGGACCAAGCGCAGCGCGTTGCGCAGCGTGTCCTCGACGTTGACGTGATAAGTGCCGAACGGCATATCGGCGACCACCAGCGGTCGGTCGGCGGCGCGCTTGACGGCGCGCGTCGCGCTAATGATCTGATCAAGCGAAAGCTTCAGCGTGGTTGCGTGACCGAGCACCACATTGGCCATCGAATCGCCGACCAGGATCAGGTCGAAGCCGGCCTCGTCGACCAGCCGCGCGGTGGGCGAGTCGTAGGCGGTCAGGCACAGCAGGGTGCGCTTGCCCTTGGTGGCGCGCACGCGCGGCACCGTGACCTTGGCAGGCTGAGGGATCTCGGCGGGGGGGCCGTTGCCGTAGATCGGTTTTTCGGGCGTTTCGCTCATGGTGTTCCCTGCTGGGAAGCCGTGAATCTTACATCGGACGGCCGATCTTGGGGCTCAACTGCTTTCTTCGTCGGCTGTAATGAAGCCTCGCGGCGTTTGCAGCGCCACGCCCTGGCAGGCGGCCTCACAAGCGGCGTCCAGCTCGGCGGTCCACTCGACTTCCAGGGCCAGCATGTTCTGCTCGATCTGGCTGACCTTGGAGGCCCCCAGGATGACGGAAGTCAGTTCGGGGCGGCGCAGGCACCAGGCCACGGCGAGCACGGGTAGGGGAATGCTGAAATCCCGGGCGACCTGTTCGATGCGCGCGAGGCGCGCAAAGGCGTCCTCGCTCGCAAGCATTTGATCGAGGAACATGCCATCGATCCCGCTGACCGTCGCCTTGCGCGAGTCGGCCGGGATGACTCCGGGTTGGTACTTGCCGCTAAGGAAGCCTTGGGCGAGCGGCGACCAGTTGATGACGCCGATGCCGAGCTCGGAGCAGGTTGGTAGTACTTCGTCTTCGATCTGCCGCGACAACATGTTGTAAGGCGGCTGCTCGCTGATCGGGCGCGGCACGCCGAGTTCATCGGCGATCGCGCAGGCCGCGTGCAGTTGCTCGGCGGTCCAACAGCTGGTGCCCCAATAGAGCACCTTGCCCATGCGAATCAAATCGCCCATCGCGCGCACCGTTTCGTCGAGCGGGATGGTGGAGTCGAATCGGTGGCACTGATAGAGGTCAACGTAATCGGTTTGCAGCCGATGCAAGCTGTCGTCGATCGACTCGAAGATGTGCTTGCGCGAGAGGCCCCAGTCGTTGGGGTTGTCGCTCATGTTCCAGTAGACCTTGGTCGCGACAACGAGGTGCTGGCGACGGCGCGTGGTGAGGATTTGCCCCATCATCGATTCGGCCGCACCGTTGTCGTAGACGTCCGCGGTGTCGAGGAAGTTAATGCCGTGATCGATCGCGCAGTCGATCATGGCTTTTGCGTTGGCTGGACCGCCATGGCTGAAGGTCAGCCACGAGCCGAATGCGAATGGGGTGACGCGGAGTCCGCTGCGACCGAGGAATCGGGTTTCCATGGGGAGTAGGATAAGGGTTGCGCTGAGTGTGGGTCCGGGCGTTCGAAAGCAGGCAGAACCTGGACCCCAAGTACTGGGTCGAGATCGGAAGGCGAGTCGATTGGGATGACTCAGTTTCCTGTTTGCGCTTGCATTGATTGCTAGCGCGTTCGGGCCTATTCGAAGCAGCCCGAGCCGAGCTCGTAGACTGGCCGGTTGGGAATCATCATGGACAGAAGGAACTTTTGTGGATCGGTCATCGCGGCAGGCGTCGCAGCAGCAGCGGCGGCCAAGGAAGGGCTAAGCGCAACCCCAGCAGCCGGGCAGCCGTCCGGCGACAGCAAGCTCTTCACGCCGCTCAAGCTGCGCGGGGTCACGCTGCGCAACCGCATCGCGATGTCGCCGATGTGCCAGTACTCCAGCGAGGACGGCTTCGCGACCGACTGGCATCTTGCCCATTGCGGCGCGCGCGCGGTCGGTGGGGTGGGCTTGATCATCGCCGAGGCCACCGGCGTGACACCCGAGGGGCGCATCACGCCGAACTGCCTAGGCGTCTGGAAGGACGAGCACATCCCGGCGCTTCGCCGGGTGACCGACTTCGTGCACAGCCACGGTGCGGCGATGGGCATCCAGTTGGCGCATGCTGGAGTGAAGGCCTCGCGGCATCGTCCGTTCCACCCGAATCGCAACGGCTTTGTGCCGCTGGATGAAGGCGGCTGGCAGCCGGTCGGCCCGACCTCGACGCGCTTCGGGCGCGATGGCTTGGCTCCGCAGGCTTTGACGGTGGAGGAGATCCGCTCGATCACCGCTTCCTTTGCCGCGGCGGCCAAGCGATCGGTTGAGGCTGGATTCAGTGTCATCGAACTGCACTTCGCGCATGGGTACCTCGGCCACAGTTTCCTGTCGCCGCTGATGAACACGCGCACGGATGCGTATGGCGGCTCGTTTGAAAACCGCGTGCGCTTCCTGCTTGAGACCGTGCGCGCCGTGCGATCGGCCCTGCCTGAAGAGACTCCACTCTTGGTGCGCTTGTCGGGCACCGATTGGGTCGAGGAAGGCTGGACCGTCGAAGATTCGGTCGAGGCTTCGAAGTTGATGAAGGCCGAGGGCGTGGACCTGATTGACTGCTCTACCGGCGGAGCCTCGCGCAACGCGCCGATCCCGGTCGGCCCGGGCTATCAGGTGCCCGTCGCCGAACAGATCCGCCGCGAAGCGGGCATCGCAACGGGCGCCGTCGGCATGATCACCGAACCGGCTCAGGCCGAATCGATCCTCGCTGAGGGCCGTGCCGACCTCATCCTGATGGGGCGCGAGCTGCTGCGCGATCCGTATTGGGCGCAGAACGCTTGGGTGGAACTGAAGCCGGATTCGCCATCGCCGATCGCGCGCGAGTACGCCTGGGCGCTTTCTGAAACGCGTCGGTAGCTTCGCTCTGTTTGCACAGTCGGTATGCGCGAGGCACATTCTTCCCAATGCAACTTGGCTGGAGCTTTCAAGTCCACCCCTGCCATTCAACGCGCAATGGAACTTGGAAGACTCGAACCCGAGTTCTTCTTCGACCTTGAGGATGACACGCACGACTCAAGGTCTGCGCAGCTGAACGGTTGGATCGATGTCAGAGAGCCAGCCATCCAGGGTTCACCCTGGCGAAAGAGGGGCAGTTGAACGTCCTCTTCATCTGCAGTAAGAATCAGTGGCGCAGCCCAACCGCTGAGAAGGTCTTTCAGAAAGAACCGGGGCTTTCGGTGCGCTCCCGAGGAACAAGCCGTAGCGCCCGGCGCACGGTGAACAGGCAAGATATTCAGTGGGCCGACCTCGTCCTGGTCATGGAGACCAAGCACAAGCAAAGACTGCGCGCGGATTTCCCCGGCGAAATGAAGTACAAAGAGGTCCACGTGCTCGATATCCCCGATGACTATCGATACATGGATCCGGAGCTGGTTGAACTACTCGAGAGTTCCGTACGGGCCCTAATTCCAGCGGGTCAGGATGATTAAATCATGAGTTCGGCAGAAGACGGAATCATGCCCCGAGTCATTCGGATGAGCGGGCACTCAAGGGAAGAGCTACGCGCGCGCTTGATCGATGTTGGGGTGCAGTTCAATCAAGCTGCGGAAGACTTGTTCTCCGATCTGCGCTTTCAGCCGAGTGAGCAAGCAGCCGAGGTCAAGGTCACGGCAAGGTCGGTGTCGGATCTAGGGCTCTCGCAGGGAGCCGATTATGTGCAGATCACAGAGCGAGCAAAGGAGATGGGCTTGGCAGAATGCCCGCTCGAACTCGCCGCCTACTTGCGGGTCCAGTACTTGGACCAGCCGGTTTCATCCAAGCGCCCGAAGGACGCTGAGCCAGGATCACCCCCGGGCGCCCTCACGGTCGCCTCGGCTCCGCTCGACGACTCCGATGAAACACCCAAGGGTTTCTATCTGCGCAACATCGACGGAACGCTCTGGCTGCGTGGGTACTGGTCCGATGCGTTGCATTCATTCCACCCGGACGATGTCTTTGTGTTCGTTTGCGGTAGGCTGGGAACTGCTGAATCGTCGCAGTTGCAGATCGATTCAGAGTAGATTCAGCGGAGTCTTGAAATGAGCACTCTCAATCAAGTCATGGCCGCCCTGAAGAAAGCGGGCAACCCCCAACGGGTTCAGCTGTTCGCCAAGCATGGCGCACCGCCAGATCTGATGTTCGGTGTCAGCGTTGCTGATCTGAAGCCGATCGCCAAACAGATCAAAGGGCAACAGGAGCTCGCGTACGAGCTATTTGAAACCGGCAACGGCGACGCGCAATACCTCGCCGGCATGGTCGCAGATGGCTCGCTGATGAGCAAAGCGCTGCTCAACAAGTGGGCGCGGCAGGCATCGTGGCAGATGGTTTCGGAATACACCGTGCCGTGGGTCGCGAGCGAGAGCAAACATGCGCAAGCGCTGGCGCTCAAGTGGATGGGGGCCAAGAAGGAGGCCGTCGCGACTAGCGGCTGGAACACCTACTCCGGTTACGTCACGGTCACGCCCGATGACGAACTGGATCTCGCCGAGATCGAAGGCCTCCTTGATCAGATTGAATCCGGCATCGACGAAGCGATGAACCGCGTGCGCTACACCATGAACGGCTTTGTCATTGCCGTCGGTTGCTATGTCCAACCGCTGTCCAAGCGCGCCAAGGCACTGGCCCGCAAACTTGGCCCGGTCGATGTCAAGATGGGTGGCACATCCTGCAAGGTGCCGCTTGCGCTCGAAGCGATTGCGAAGGTTGAGAAGGCCGGGCGCACCGGAAAAAAGCGCAAGACGATCAAGTGCTAGTTCGTGAATTGAAGCCGCAGGAATCAGCCGCCCTCGGCGAGCTCATGGTCCGTGTTTACTCACAGCTTCCGGGTTTTCCAAGCCCGAGCGAGCAGCCCGACTATTACGAGATGCTTCGAGACATCGGCGCCTTCGCAGACAAGCCGGGCGCACGAGTTCTTGTTGCCCACTCGCCGGACAGGACCTTGCTCGGTGGCGTGGTCTACTTCGGCGACATGGCGCACTACGGTTCCGGCGGTACGGCCACGGCCGAAACCGATGCTTCCGGTTTCCGCTTGCTCGGGGTGGATCCGCAGGCGCGCGGAAGTGGCGCCGGAAAGGCCCTCACCAATGCGTGCATCGAGCTCGCCCGTGAAGCTGGCCACTCTCAGGTCATTCTGCATACCACCATGGCGATGCAGGTCGCTTGGGGTTTGTACGAACGCATGGGTTTCCAACGATCCGAGGATCTAGACTTTCTGCAAGAAGAGTTGCCCGTGTTTGGATTCCGGCTGCAGCTAGATGGGGCAGGGGCTTCGTCGCAACCCGCGCCTGAGAATCGATCGATGACTCTGCCCACCGAACACGAGATCAGCCCGATTCCCGAGGATCTTGACGGGAAGGTCGCCGTGAAGAATTTCCTCGGCAAGACGCTGCAAGACGCCGTCGCCATGTTCGACGAGAACAGCCTGGTCTACCAAGAAGATCTGATGTGGATGGGCCCGCCGGCCTTTTGCTTCTACCTGCCGGCCGTGCTCAAGCACTTCGAGCGCCAAGAGGACGACGAGCTCGTTCCCTTCATCGCGAGCTTATTCGAGTTCCGGCTGAAGCATGACGCAGCCGCGATCGAGCCGTGCTTTCCCACGATGGCCGAGATCTGCGAACACTTGCTTCGCCAGGGCGAGAACTACGTCGGTTCATCGGACAAGAAGCGCTTCCAGAAGATTCTGCGGAAGATCACTGAATAGGTGGAGTGTGTATAGCATGATATCCGTGCTATCATGCGTTTGTGATCCGGAGTTTTTTGGCAACTGGCACCGAGGATATTTTTCATGGCAAGAACACGAAATCTGCGCGCAAGACCTGTCCTAGGGATACCTGGGCAGTGGCAGCCAGGAAGCTCGACCAGTTGGATTCGGCCGAACGCTTGGAAGATCTTCGGATCCCACCCGGGAATCGACTTGAGCCGCTGGCGGGCGACCGCAGCGGACAGCACAGCATTCGGGTCAATGATCAGTTTCGAGTTTGTTTCATCTGGACCGAATTCGGTCCTGACTCAGTCGAAATTGTTGACTACCATTCGTAGGCAGAGCCATGGTTAGGATTCCAACTCACCGTCAACCCACGCATCCGGGTGTCATGCTCTACGAGGAGTTCCTCGAGCCGATGGGTCTGACGCAGCGTGATCTGGCGGACGGCATTCACGTTCCATACCAACGGGTAAATGAACTCGTGAATCAACGGCGGGGGATCACTCCCAGCACGGCGCTTCGCCTCGCCAAGTTTCTCGGAACAACTCCCGAGTACTGGATGAACCTTCAACTGCGTTGGGATTTGTTCCATGCGCTCGAAGAAGAAAAGAGCGAGCTGCGCCTGATTCGAAAGACCAAGCGAGACGGCTGAGGCCTGCGCTAGGATTGTCGCATGCAGCGATTCCTTTGGGCGTGCGTGTTTCTGTTTGTCTTGATCGAATCTGCGACGGCGCAGAGAGTCAGGAATTCTTGGATGACCACGGGGGAAGTGCCGCCCACCAACCTCATCGTCATCTTCGCCGACGACATGGGCTGGGGTGATCTGGCTTGTTACGGTCACCCGACGATTCGCACGCCGCGGCTCGATCAAATGGCGGCCGAAGGCACGCGCTTCACGCAGTTCTATTCCGCTTCGCCCGCGTGTACAGCAAGTCGCTACGCACTGTTGACGGGACGCCTTCCGGTGCGCTCCGGTTTCAGCTGGGTGCTTGGTCCGAAGTCGCCGCGTGGCATGCACCCGAACGAGGTCACTCTTCCGGAGATCATGAAAGCCAGCGGCTACGCGACCGCGATCTTTGGCAAATGGCACCTTGGCCGACCCGAGGAATACCTGCCGCTCGCGCACGGCTTCGACGAGTACCTTGGCTTCCCGTACAGCAACGATATGCAGCCACCGAAGTGGATGGATATTCCGCTGCTCGAAGGCAACGACATCTTGGAACTGAACCCCGACCAGCGCAAGCTAACCCGCCTTTACACCGACCGCGCGCTCGACTTTATCGAGCGCAATCAGAAGAAGCCCTTTTTCGTGTACTTGCCCTACGCGATGCCGCACCTTCCGCTGCACCCCGGTGAAGACTTCGCCGGCAAGTCAAAGCGCGGAGCCTACGGCGATGTGGTCGAGGAAATCGACTTCCACGTCGGCCGCATCCTGGATCGACTGCGCGAACTTGAACTCGCCGAAAACACCTTGGTTGTCTTCACCAGTGACAACGGCCCCTGGATCATCAAAGGCGAAGAGGGCGGCTCATCGGGCCTCCTGCGCGACGGCAAGGGCAGCACTTGGGAAGGCGGCGTGCGCGTGCCGGCGATCTTCTGGCAACCGGGGCGCGTGGCGGCCGGGCACATCGAGCGATCCGTCGCAAGCACGATGGATCTTGTGCCGACTGCGGTCGAAATGACCAATATGCTCTTTCCAAGTGAGACCGGGCTGCATCGGATGACCGCTCATCGAGCGATCGACGGCGAGGATTTGACTCCGTTGCTTGATGGGAAGGCGCGGCAGCTTGGCCCGCTGTTCTTTTACGGACCATCCGCACTTCATGCGGTGCGCGTCGGTGATTGGAAGCTGCACATCAAGACAAGCAGTCAGACCGGCAAGGATTACTTTGACGGCAAGCTGCCGCTGCTCTTCAATCTGGAGCGCGACCCAAGCGAACAATACGACTTATCCGAGCAGCATCCGGAGATGGTTGAAGTCATGCAGGCGCTGATTCGTGCGCATCAAGCCGAAGTGGCCGCGACGGGTACCGATTTCGACGGCTAGACGATCGCTTCGAGCGCGCGGTGCGCCTGCACCACGCCATCATCCAAGCACGCCAGCTCGGCCGGACCAATCCAAACCGGCCCATGCTCGGCGCTCGACGGGGGGCGGCCATGCGAACCCTGCACCACGCTGGTATCCAAGCCGATCAAGTTCATGAAGGTGCGGAAGCCGAGCTTCTTCTTCAATAGCTTGAAAGCCGCACGCGCCATCGGCGCTGACAGCTCCGGGTCGAAGGACAGCTCGCACGGGTCATAACCCGGCTTGCGATGGATGTCGACGGTGCGCGCGAAGTCGGGCTCGGGCTCGCCGTTCCAGTAGCGATAGCCAAACCAGCTGCCCGCCTCGGCGAGCAGAACGATTTCACCGCTGCGCGCGTGCCCAAGCCCTGCTTCCGCGATCGCATCGCCAGTCCAGACCTGATCGACGCCGTTGAGTTCAGCCAATGCCGCGGCGACCGCTTCGATCATCGCCGGATCTTTCACATAAACATGCGCCAACTGGTGATCGCAAACCGCAAAAGCATCCGAGTTGCCCGGATCGAGCAAGCTGCCGTTCTCGGCGGCGTGAATCTGCAGCCAGCCGCGCTCGCGCAGCATCCGGTTCGGCTCGCAGCAATGATCGACCGCATCGATGCCGTACTCGGACAGCACGATCGTGCGTAGCCCCTCGGCTTCGGCGTAATCCAAGATCGGCGTCAAGGCCGCATCGAGTTCCACCGCCGCGGCTTCGGCTTCCGGCCCGTGCGGACCAAAGCGTTGCAAGTCGTAATCGAGGTGCGGCACATAAACTAGCGTCAAGCCGGTGCGATCGTGATGCAGCACATCGAGTGCGGTGTCCAAGATCCACTTCGAGCTTGCGATACCTGCGCCGGGGCCCCAAAACTGAAACAGCGGAAAGGGGCGGAAGTCCTTGGTCAAGCGCGTGCGCAGCTCACCGGGGAAGGTGTGCACATCCGGGCCCTTGCGTCCATCCGCCCAATAGGTCGGACGCGGGGTCAGCGAAAGATCGGCGCGGCTGGGTAGGTTCCACCACCAGAACAACTGCGCGCTCGGGCTATCCGGATGCGCGGCGCGCCAGCGATCGAAGATGGTTGGGATGGGCGCGGGGCCCGCGGCGGTGGCGCGGTTCTGCACGGTGCCTGTGCCGCTCTGTGCCTGACCCGCGGGCGCATAACCCCGGTCGGGCGCGCCTGTGATCAACTCGACCGATTGACGCCATAGCCAGACTTCCGCTAGGTCACGGAAGTACCAGCCATTGGCAACGGCCCCATGGCCTTCGCCAAGCGCCGCATCGGTACCAGGCCGACGCCCGGTCAGCATGCTTGCCTGCGCGGTGCAAGTGACCGCTGGCAGGTCTGGCCGCAGCGCATGCTGCGATTGCGTGTCGGCCCAGCGCTTCAGCCGCGGCATTTGTGCCAGCAAGGCCGGAGTCAGGCCGACCACATTCAAAACCAAAGTGCGCGGGGCGGAACTCATCCTTCTACCGGTTGATTGGCTTCGCGCACGAAGTCGCGGAGCGCAAGCAGCTTGGTGATCACACGATCGGCACCTTCTTCATCCATGCGGATCGCGGCTTCTTCTAAGAGCACCCAATCCAGCTGCCGCGACTCGCCTTCGGCGGGCCGCAGCTCCTGATCAGCATCGGCGACAAACAAGAAGCGCACATCCAGGTGATCATGCGCAGGCATCGCGCCCCGCGCAGGGATCTCGTGCACATCCAAATCAAAGATCGCCGGCTCGCCGAAAAACTCGAAAGACTGCAAACCGCTTTCTTCGGCGAGCTCGCGCACCGCCGTTTCAATCGGGCTGCGCTCGCCTTCGTCGTGGCCGCCAAACTGCAGCCAGCGATCCAACTTCAAATGGTGGTGCAGCAGCACGCGTTCAATCAGCGGATCAACCACAAAAGCACTGCCGGTGACATGACCTGGCAGGTTTTCACGATGCCACCAGGTCGAGCTGGCTTCCACCTGAGTCAAGATCGTCTTGCGATGCTGCTCTTCGCGCTCGTCGACGCCGCGATAACTTTGCAACGCGGAAGCGAGCAGTTCTTGATGCGAAGCGAGCTCGCTCATCAGCGATTGCGCTGCAGCATGCGCAGCTTGCTGTTGGGAATGCTGAAGATGAAGGCGGTCACGGCCGAAGCCTGCAGCCGCGCATCGGGGCCATAACCGGCGTTATCGCGATTGGGTTGGTAGTAAAAACTGCCGTCGGCGCATTCGGCCAAACGAAACCACCAACGGTTCGCGTCCATCAACTTGCGGAAAGCGGCAGGCTCTTGCCAAGCCGCGGCTGCCGCAAAACCCATGCCCATTAACGGTGAGGCGTGCGTGTCCGGGAAGCTCATCGGCTGGCCACCAATCAATTCGGCAGCCGCCAAGGCTTGCATCGCGCCCTTCTTCTTCGACCAAGGGTCGCACGCGTGAGCCAAGCCCGCGGCCCCGGTGCGGCCCATATCGGCCCAGTTGGTATCGCCTGCGACCTCGTCGGCATACCAAACATAGGCGTTCTTGCCGGTGCCGCGACGCAGGAAGGCATAGGCGGCTTCGTGGCGCTCGCGATCCACTTCGATGCCGCACTCTTTCATCAGCGCAAAGGCCAAAGCGCCCTGCGCGGTGATCATCTGAATCGGGCCATAGCCTTCAAAGCCAGGATTGTGACCCCAGCCACCTTCTTTCTGCCCGGGGCGAGTCGGGACTGCACCAGGGTGCGTCTCGTGCGACTTCGGGTTGATCTGGCTCGGGTCCATGTACTGCGTCGAGATCAAGAAGTCGTAGATCTCTTGCAGTTCAGGCAGCACCCACTTTTCCTCGGTCTGTAAGTAGTACTCCGCGAGAACGATGCCCGCCGAGGTGTAGTACCAGTTGACCAGCCAGCGTTCGTCTTTGCCGCCGGTTGTATTGGCGTGAAAACGCGCCGCGGCCTTAACGGCCTTCTTGTGCGAGGATTTCGAACTCGCCATCAATGCAAGCGGCGCAAAAGTGTTTTGCACCGGGCTGCCCCAGGATCCGTCTGCACGTTGCTGTTCCACCAGCGCATCGCAAAGCGCTTCGTAGTGCACTTCGCTCTTCTTGCAGTCCGCCGGAAACTTGGCCGCGTAGCCCTTCAGCTTGGAATTGAGCTGCAAGCGCACTGTGCGTTTCTTGCCTTCGCGTTCGATCGCAAGCTCGAGCTTTCCAGCATGGCTCTTCTTCAGGCTGGCTTCGACGGCCTCGGCAAACAAAGCAATCGGTCCCTGTGGACCGAATTTGTCCATGCCGTAGCCATTGACATGGGGGGTCTTCCAAGTCTTTCCTTTCAGGCCCAGGATCCAATCGCCGACCTCGACCTGGCCCTCGGCAATGGAGTCAGGAAGGACATAGCGCACCAACAGCGCTTCCGGGCGTTCCTCTCGTAACTCAACGCGCAGCCCGGTTGTGCCCAGGTTGTAGTACCAACCCGGCACACCTGCATCGGGCCCGGCGTTTACGGTTTGCTTCCAGGGGTGGCCATCCGCGTGGTAGTGAACTTGGCCGAAGGCGGAACTCGACGCCAAAGCGAAGAACAGAGCAGTGGTGCAGAGAGTGCGCAGCATCAAGCAGACGGAGCGACTTCTAGCAAAGCTTGGCCTTCTTCGACGTCGCTCGCGTCGTCGACCAGGTAGCGCACGATTTGCGCAGATTGCGGCAGTGAACCTGTCGCGGTGTACTTGACCGGGTTGAAGGTTTTCATGACCTCGAGTAGCCCAAGCGTGCGGCCGACCTGAACCGTATCGCCGGCTTCGGCGAAGACCGGTGAATCCGGTGACGAACGGCGATAGAAGCGGCCCGCTTGCGGCGCACGCACGACCAAACCAAGGCTGGAATCTTGCTCGGCTTCCTCGGAGTTGACGCCGAAGCCTTCGGCATCCGAGGCGCGCCGCAGTTCGAACAGCAAATCGCCATAGCCGACCGGCTGATGCTTGCGCTCGGGCGGGGGACTGGCGATGAAACCGGCGACACCCGTGGGCAACTGCAGGCGATGCACGCGATCGAGCACGATCAGGCAACCGCAATCTTCACCGGCGCGGAAGGCACTGCCTTCGCGCGGCGCTTGCGCGTACATGCCCACCGAAGGGCTGAGCACGCGCCAACCGCTGCCATCTTCCAGCGCGTCGACGCGCAAAGTCAGGGTGTCTTGGCTCATTTACACGCCCTCCGTCAATACATCTAAGTCATGCATCGACCAGATGCGTGGGTTCTTGACCCGGCGCGCGCCTTGGGCCTGATACGAAGCTTCGATCAGGCAAGCCAAGTAATCGCGCAGCTCGGATGGCGCGACGATCTCGTCGGTGTCGCGCTGACTTGCGGCCACGTACGGATCCATATCGCCTTCAATCCGCGATTCGACAGCGGCCATGCCCTGCTCAATCGCTTCGCGTTCCTCGGGGTCGTCGCTTGCGATGTTGAAATCGTCATCGAGCTTGGTGTTGTAGGCAGCAATCGCGAGTGTGCGGCCTTCCATGACCGATTGGCGTGCAATCGGCGTCGAAAGCTGCAGCACCGGTTCATAAGGCAAACCAGCCATCGCGTAATAACCCGCGCCGCTGGCCTTGCGCATCAGCACCGTGAACATCGGCGTCTTGTTGGTGCTGTTGGTGTAGATCAGATTCGATCCATAACCCAGCAAACCAAGCGCTTCGGCTTCGGTGCCGATGTCGAAGCCGCTGATGTCTTGCAGCCACACGATGGGGATGCCGTCTGAATCGCAGGCGCGCGAGAACTGCGAAATCTTGGCGATGCCCTCGCGATACAGAATGCCGCCGGGCTTGATCTTGCCGCGGTGCTCGGGGTCATCGAGCGGGCCCTGCACGTTGGCGATGAAGCCGCAGTACAAGCCGTTGACGCGGCCGATGCCGGTGATCATTTCGCGACCGCGACTTGGGAACAACTCCCAGAACAGCGAGCGATCGACCAAGCGCGCGATGATCTCGCGCACGTCGTAGGAATGCCGGTGATCCGGCGGGAACAGCGAGTCCAACTCGCTGGCAGGGTATTGCGGTTCCGCGGCTTCGACGCCACCGCGCCGGAAGTCGGCTGCGCTATCCGCGGTGCGCGCGACTTCGCGGCGAATCGCGGCCAGACATGCGGCATCGTCCGGAACACGCTCATCAGCACAGGCCGATTGCGCCACATGAACTTCCGGGCCTCCGATACCAAGCGAAGTCAGCTTCTGCGACTTGGCGCCCTTAATCAGCGCGGCACCGGCAATCACCATGTAAGCCTGCTCGGTCATGTAGACCCGGTCGCTGATGATCGGCATGTAGCCACCACCCGCAATGCAATCACCGAACACGCCGGCGATTTGCGGCACGCCTTCAGCGGAGAGCTGCGAGTTCTTCTTAAAGATGTGACCCGCACCAAAGCGGCCGGGGAAGCTGCGCGATTGCTCTGGCAGGAACAGCCCCGAGCAATCGACCAAGTAGACGACCGGAATCTTCAGCGACAATCCGATCTCTTGGGCGCGCTCAATCTTCTCTGGCGACTGCGGCCACCACGAACCGGATGCGACCGTGTTGTCATTCGCGATGACGACCACCCAGCGCTCTTCGACGCGGGTGATGACCGTCACCACACCCGCACCCGGCGCGACCATCTTGCGGCCACCTTGATCGAACTCGACGCCCCAGTTGACGAAGGTGCCGACCGGATGCACCGGCGCGCCTTCATCCTTCAAGGCTTCGACGCGTTCCCAAGCGGTCATCTTTCCCTTGGCGTGGGTGCGCTCGACGTATTTCTCGCCCCAGCCAGCGCGTACCTCGGCACGCCGTTCATCGAGCAGGCGCAAGCGCTCGTCCATGGCCGAGGCGTGCTGGCGGATTTCCTCGGCGTCGAGGAAGCGTTCGCGCGGCGATCCGAGGGGGAGGAGCGGGACGAAAGCCATCTGCCAACAGAATAGCCTCGCCCCCGGTCAGGGAGGCGAGGCTGGCGGCCAAGCGCTAGGCCCGGCAGCACGACCCGAGGCTTACTTGGCGGCCCGGGTGTACTCCATCTTCATGATCATCACGTTTGGCTCCTTCGGCATCGGTGCGTCGGGACCTTCAGGGATGGTGTCGTACATTTCCATCAAGACCTCGTCGTCCGACTTGGTCGTGACATGGAACATGTAGGGGCGGCCTTCTGGGCTCGCGAAGTCCTTCATCGTGCCGTGGAACTCGACCACGTTATCGCTGATCTTCTTGCCTTCCGCGATCATCATGCGCGTGCCCCAAGTATCAATCCAAACCGACTGATAGGTCTTGGTCAGGTTGTCAAAGCCTTGCAGCAGCATGCCGTTGGACTCCATGCCCATCATTTCGAACTTGGTTTGCTCGGCCATGTAGCGGCCGCCCATGATCATCTTGATGTTCGAGCTGCCCTTACTGACTTCCCAAGGGCCGGCTGGGTCCATCTTCATGGACATCTTGACATCCCACTTACCGGCCGACTTGGCCAGTTCCTTGTGCGGCTCGCCCGGGGTGCCCAACTCCATCATGAGCTGCATGAGTTCCATTTCGGACATCTCATGAATTGGCTTGGCCGGCTCTTGTTTGGCGGGCTCTTGAGCGAGTTCAGTGGTAAGCCACGACGAGGTCGCGGCGACAGGAATTGCGGTCAGAATGACCTGGAGCAGAATCTGCATCGTTCTTCCAGAGGGGTGGAGGTGGGAGAGCGGGCCTACTCAGCCCGCAAGAAGCGGTGGCACAGGGCCAGCACCTCTTGCAGCTTAGGCGCTTCGCGTCGAAGCACCTCGTTTTCGTGGTCAACTGGCTTCCCGTCGGGGCCGTAGGCCCGCAGCGGGAGGTCGTCGGCATAATCCGAAATCACCAATGCGCCTTGATTCTCAAGGTGAATGGCCATCGAAGACCACGAGGAGCTGACAATCGTGCGCTCTTCCGGCAGCGCCAGCAGGTTGGCACCGGTCGCGTAGTGCTCGGCCTGGGAGGCCGGCACGCCGATCATCTCGAGCACGGTGCGCGAAAAATCGACGTGGCTGCTGGGCTTGTTCTCCACCCCAACTTCCACGCCCGGGCCGCGCATCACAAACGGAACCGAAACCTGTTCCAAGGTGAAGTTGGAATGATGACCCCAATAGCCGTTCTCGAAGAACTCTTCGCCGTGATCGCCGGTAATGACCACAAAAGTGTTGTCGAGCAAACCGCGCGTCGCCAAATGGTGCAGGATCTGACCGACGACCACATCGGTGTGCCGCACTGCGTTGCGGTAGCGATTGAACAGCGCGTCGCGATCATCGGCTTCCAAGCCATAACTCAGCTTGATATAGCCGACGGCATCGGTGCTGGGCTCGAAGTACACATCCCCTTCGGGGAAGCTGTAGTTGGCGTGCGTTCCGTCCAGCAAAGAGAACGCGAAGAAGGGTCGGCTCGGATCCTCGCGTGCATCGAGCCAATCGCCGAAGCGCGCGGCAACCTGCAGATCTTTTTGCCAAGCCTCGCCTTCAAAGCTGTCTTCGACCGCATCTGGGATCGCGGCCCAAGCCGTTGATCGAAACTCCGGAAAGGACTGCGCGGTCGAGCAAATGACCCGTGGTTCATAGCCTTGCTCAAGCAAAACATCGAGCATGACGGGCGTTTGCTGGGTGCGCAGCGCGGGCGCCCAGTAGTTCCCTGGCAAGCCGTACAGCAGGGAGAAAACGCCGTGGCGTGTGCAGTTGCCCCCGCTCCAGTGATCCTCGTAAACGCGCGCGTCTTGCGAGAACGCCCAGGTGCGCGGCATGGTTTGCGGCGCCAACATGTCGGCGCGAAGTCCATCCAGCACCAACACCAAGACATTGGGGCGCGAAGCTCCGGCTTCTACGCGGAGCGGCTGACTCGGCCATTGAAGATCGCGCTCTTCGATCGCGAACACGACTTCGCCGGCAGTCGGCGGCTCATCGCGCAGCTTACGCATCATCGTCGAGGGCAACTGATAGTAGGGCAGGAGTTCGGACAAGCTGGCCAGTTCTTGGCCGCCCTCTTCGACATCCTGCGCATACAGTTGACGCTCGGCGGCAAATGCGATCAGGAGAGCGCCAAACCCGACGATGCCCGGGCCAAAAGACTGCTTGTGACGACGTTCTTGCGCGCGGCGCACACAATGCCGAAGGAGCCAGCGGAAGATACGGGCTTGGCAGCTGATGATGCCGATGACTGCAAACACGGGCAGGATCACATCGCCGAACTTGGGGTGGATGGCGTCGCCGGCTCCGGGTGTGGTGAGCCCATTCCAAATCACTGCATTCAGGTGGAACTGAAACACGCCAAAGATGCGCGTGTCGGCATAAAGCAGTGCCAAAGCAAGGGTCCAAATCAGACCCTGGCGGCGCGCGAGTACACGCGAGGATCCATGGAAGAAGGCAAACACCAGCCCGAGCAGGGCCGGGACCAAAGACAACATGCCCAAGCTGCTCAAGAAGCCCAAAGCGAGGAAGGCAATCCCGCGCGGGCTGAGGTCTTCCGGCGCCCGTTGTAGGTAGCCCAAGGCAATGATCGCCGCGACCAGCAGGTTCAACAGCCATAGCTGCAGACTGGCGGCCATGCGGGCCGACATCGGCGCAAAATCGGCCGGAGTCCGGGGGATCAAGACAGGGGAGACCATAGAAACGGGAAGTCCTCTTGATTCTACGCGATGGAGGGGCGCTTCGTTGGCTCGGCTGCATGCGGGCCGTGGTCGATTCGCTGGCGAATCGGACTAAAGACGCCCTGCGTCGCGCTCTCGGCCTAGCCAGAGCGTGTCACAGCGAGCGGCGCGAAAATCCTCATGGGCAAGGATTTCTCGGTGTAAAGGCACAGTCGTCGGCACGCCCTCAATCTCTGCGGAATCCAATGCGGACTGCATGCGCTCGATCGCTTGCTCGCGAGTTTCCCCTGTCGCAATGACCTTGGCGATCAGCGAATCGTAATGCGGAGGAATCTTTGCCCCCGGAACCAGGTGCGTATCGACCCGGATGCCCTCGCCGTTTACCTCGAATCGTTCGAGCGTGCCAGGCGCCGGCCGGAAATCGTTTTCCGGATCTTCCGCGTTGATGCGCACTTCGATCGCGTGGCCCTTCCATGCGACTTGGGATTGCTCAAGCGGCAAGGACTGACCGGCGGCAATTCGAAACTGCCATTGAGCCAAATCCAAGCCAGTGATTTGCTCGGTGACCGGATGCTCGACCTGTAGCCGCGTGTTCATCTCGAGGAAGTAAAGCTGGCCATCTTCGGCGCGCAAATACTCCATCGTGCCGGCACCGGCGTAGTTCCAATGCCCCGCGGCTTGCGCAGAAAGCGCGCCGTAGTGCGCGCGCGCTTCGGCATCGAGCGCCGGCGAACCGGCTTCCTCGAGTAGCTTCTGATGCCGGCGTTGAATCGAACATTCGCGTTCGCCGAGGTGAATCGCTTGGCCGTGGCCATCGCCAAAGACTTGAAACTCAATGTGTCGGCCGCCTTCGAGGTACTTCTCGAGATACAGCGAGGCATCGCCAAAGGCTGCCGCGGCTTCCCGGCTTGCGTCTGCAAAAGCAACGCGCACTTCTTCGGCATTCTCGCAACGGCGAATGCCGCGTCCGCCGCCGCCGGCATCGGCCTTCAGCGCGACCGGGTAACCGATTTCCTCGGCAATCTGGATCGCTTCGTCGGCGTCGGCAATCAGGCCAATGCTGCCTGGAACAATCGGCAAGCCGGCGGCATGGGCGGCCTTGCGCGAGGCAACTTTGCGACCCATGCGGTCCATCACGCCTGGCGCCGGGCCGATGAAATCGACCCCGTGTTGGGCACACAGCGAAGCAAAGCGCGCGTTCTCAGCCAGGAAACCCCAGCCCGGGTGCAGCGCCGAGCAGCGCGTTTGCTTGGCGGCCTGAATCAGGCGTTCCATGGCCAGGTAGCTTTCGCCGGCCGGGCCGGGGCCCAGGCAAACGACTTCGGCAGCGCGTTCCAAGTAGGGGTAGCCGGCTGCGAGATCGGTCGTCGAAGCACCGCAAACGGCTTCGATCCCGAGCTCTTCGCAAGCGCGCACCATGCGCGCTGCGACCTCGCCTCGATTCGCGATAAAGACGCGCTGAAACATGCTGCTTAGGATACCGGTGCGTCGCCCTGCAGGGACGCAAGCAAGCCATCCGCAGCGAGCGCCAAGATCGCCGCGCCAAGCACGACCAGCACAGCTCCGGTCCAACCGCGCCAACCGGGCTTCTCGCGCAGAAAAATCACCGCGAGCGGGATCGATATCAGCGGGGTGGTCGCGGCCAAGGCGGCTGCTACGCCTTGTGGTGCCCATTTGAAGCCGCCGGTCAGGAGAGCCATGCCCAGCCAGGTGCCGACCGCTGAGGGCAGCAGGAACAGTTTCCAGGGCGCAGCCGAAGTAATCGTCTTGACCGCGGTGCGCAATTCCCCGGCGAAGGTACGGACCAGCAAGATGCCGATGGTTCCGCCGACCAAGCGCCAGGCCGCGCCGGGAATCGCGCCGGTCTCACGCACTCCTTCGGCCATCATTCCGTTGCCGACGGCGAAGGCCAGAACGGCGCCGAAAGCCGCCGCGATGCCGATGCCATCGGCGTGTCCACGCATCTTGCGCCGACTCTCGGCGATCAATCCCCCGGCGACGATCGCCACGACGCCACCCCATTGCGCGGAAGTGAGCCATTCGTCGTGCGTGAACCAAGCCAGAAAGGCGGTCAACACCGGAAGCGACTGCCCAAGAATCAGCGTGCGGCCGACGCCGATATGTCCCAGAGCAACGAAATACAGCCAGTCGCCGAGCCCGAGTCCGATCATGCCGGAAAGCAGCAGCCAGCGAATGCTCTCGGCATCGGCCGAGCCTCCGCCGTATTCGGGTGCCAGCAAGTAGGCGAGTAGGCCGAGAACGACGGCGCCGCCCAGATTCTTGACCAATACGGCGTCGGCCGCCTTGCCCTTGCGAAAGGCAAGCGTGAACAAGACGGTGGCCACGCCCCAAACCATCGCCGCCGAAAACGCCGAAGCCTCGCCGGCCCCAGGGAAGGGAGCCGGCGAGGCTTGCAGCAGGAGGGCGAGGGTCAACACGCGTGGCGAGGGTAGCGACCCGCCAAGGCGTGTGCCGCCAACTTAGGGTTTGTAGACCAGCGTGCGTCGAATCTCGGGCGAGTTCGCCGGCACAGTGAGTTCCTCGCGCATGATCTTGCCACCAAGACGGAAGAACTCGACCGTGTAACGGCCCGGAGCGACCGGCCCGAGCCGTTGTTCCAAGCCGGCAAAGTAGGATTGGTTGGCAGCCTGGGCGTCTTGCATCGAGAACAGCATCGAGATGCGCACACCGCGGTCATCTTTCAAGGTCGCGAAGACGCCGGCTGCGGGTCCGCCACTGGCATCGATGACTTTGAGCCAGACGATGACACCAGCATCGAGGCGTACTTCTTGTTTGCTGAGTTCACCCGCGCTGAGGTTGACCGAAATCTCTTTCTGTCCGGCGCTCGGGTGCTTCAACAGGATCCGTCCTGGGCCGGCTGGAAGTCCGGTGAGCTCGGCGACACCCTTAGAGTTCGTCCCCTTCATCGAGAGCACGCTCAGGGGTTGTCCATGGTCATCGAGATAGAACATCGAGACTCCGGGAAGTGGATTGCCGGCCTGGTCGAGTGCTCGTACGCGGAAGGTCGCCGCCTCGGCAAGTCGGATCTCAAGTTTCTCACGCTGATTGCCCACTTGGGCCATCAAGATGCGTGAGCCAATCGTGGGGTCGCCGCCGAACATCGGCATCGCACCATGACCAGCCGACACCTTGTAAGGACCTGACTGCAGGAAGCGGAACAAGGCGACGCCCTCGCTATCCGTCATGGTCATGATCGGGTTGCCCAAGCTGTCATCCGAGGTGGCTGTGACCGGTGTTCCCGCCAAGGGGGTGCCATCGGATTCACGCACAACGCGAACTTCGAGGCCGCCGGTGGGGAGGTCGTGGTCAAAGCGGTTTTCGCCCGCTTCGATCATGATCTCGGTTGCGTGCGAGCTTGCGATGCCCGTCCCGACGAGCACGGTGTAGCTCTGTGGCAGCAATCCATCAAAGGAGAACAAGCCGTCTGCTTCGGTTCGCGATTGCTTGATCGTGCCGCCGCCGATCAGCGTGACCGAAATGCCCGCGGCAGGAACTCCATCGGCTCGCATGACGCCGCTCAGGCTAGCTGTAGCGAGGCCGGGGCCAATTTCGAGAACCTTGTCTTCGCCAGCAAGCAGCTCGAAGTAGGTCAGCCCCAATTCGAAGTTGCCGTTCGCAAAGCCTTCTGGGTTGGCGCCACCATCGATGGTCTGCACGTTGTAGTTGCCGGCTGCGAGCCTGCCAAAACTGGCTTCGCCGTTTTCGTCTGTGACTTGTTGTGCCGGAGTCAGGTTGACTAGGTGGGTCACGATCACCACCATGCCTTTGCCTGCTTGACCGTCTTCGTCGAGGTAGCGCACCAACAAAGAACCTGCCGGAGCGATCCTCACCGTGACTTCAACGAAATCGAGTTCAGTGAGATCGACTTCCTCGCTTTGACCCGGCGCGTGCTGGTCATCTTGCGCATACACGATGTAGTTGCCACGCGGCAGGAAGTCGATGGCGAAGCGGCCATCTTCATCGGTCGAAGCGCTGGGGCCTTCGCCGCTCAGCATGCCAAAGATCCCCGAGATGGAGCCTTGGTCTTCGGCGAGTCCGACGCGCACTTGGGCATTCGCGATGACCTGGCCCTGCGGACCAAAGACCTGACCGCGAATGCTGCGCCCGGCCTCGAGGGGGAACTCCATTTGCGCAAGTTCGGATCCTGAGATCCAGTTTTCCTTGGGCATCAGGTATTCCTGACGGAGCGCGGCGAAGCCTTCCGCGCGCGCTTCAATCTCGATCGTCTCGAAGGGGAGGTTGCGCAGAATATGCCGACCCGCGTCATCCACTTCTTCGGTGCCATTCCAGTCGGCCAGGCCGGCAAGTAGCCCATCGCCGCCAGTCCGCCAATAGACATCGGCGTCGGTGAGGACCTCCCCTGTTTCGGCATTGCGAATCAAGATGGCGATCGCGTGACCGGCGACCAAGTGGAGGTCGGCGACCCGCGTTTCAAGTCCGGCGCGCACAACGGTTTCGCCGGCGCGGCCAGGGAGCAGCCCTTCCGCTTGGCCCATGACCAGATGGTTACCCGGTGCGATCGGCCCGAGTCGGTAGTTGCCTGCGGCATCCGGTTCGCCCACGCGACGACCGTCCACGCCAGCCCATTCCAAGGTCTGTCGAATCTGCCGTTCCCCGACGAGCTCGGCAAAGGCGGAATCCGTCGCGGTTGCCGCGACGCGCGCTTGGGGGGGAAGTTGCGGGTCGGGCCCAAACATGCGACCGACCAAGAACCCACCATGCACCAACTCGACGCGGTGTTGCAGCATGGCCCCAGGCTCCAAAGTGATCCATTCGGGTTTCTCGACCCCTTGGCTACTGGAGCAGCGCAGCAGATAGTGTCCTGCGGGCAGATCCTTGAGTTGCACGATGCCCGCGTTCGACCGGCTCCGTGGGTCCTTGGCGTCACTGACGCGGAAGGCATCCGAGAACAAGGAGTTGTCGCGGCCAAGACCAGATTGATCGACCCAAGCCGTGACTTCTTCGACTTCTTCCGCTGGGTTGAAGATGTCATCAAAAGTCTCGGTTGGTCGACTTTCGCGATAGGCATAGAGGCAGACCGCGTCATCGGCGTTGCCCACACCCTGAACCTCAATCTGCACCGTCAGAGCCGCCGAGGCCTTGCTGACCACGAGGTCGAGCGAGTCGTGGCGGGCAACATCATGATCGATCGCGGTGGGTTCGGACCAGGAGCCGCCGGCATAGGCGGCGACAGCGGTCACGCTACGCAGACTCTCCATGCGAAGTTCGCCGCTTGGCGCTTCAATCCATTCGATAGCCGAGCCTTGGGCGCGAACCAGAAACAGTGCAGGGGCGATCGTCTCGCCCGCTGTGTCCGTCGCCCGAACGAAGGCCGCGCCATCCTCGCGCAGCTGCCGACCGATCTCGCCAGTTGGCGAGGTGTCGGCACCAAAGCTGGCAGCAAACTCGCGCAGCGCTTCTTGCTCGGGGTCAATCTCGGCGAGCTCGGGGCCGGTTTCCTCTGCAGCCGGCGGCGTATCAACCGGGATCGGGTCGAGCCCGACGCCTTCATCGTCGGCTGGAAGAAAGTAAATGACCGCCGCCACCAAGGCAGCGAGGGCAATCAGGAGCAGGATGGGGCGCTTCATGAGTTTGCGTTTGCCCGAGGAATTGGATCGATGGCCGGGTTTGGACCCGGCCATCAAACAACTCCACTCTGGACTATTTCATCGTAGCCGTTGTCGATTGCCGCTCGCCATTTCGCGAGTAGACGACCGTCACGGTGGTGCCCTTGAACTTGCCCGCCAGGGCGCGGCGGAGGCTGTCGCGGTCGGTGGTACGAATTCCATCGACCGAGAGCAAAATGTCGCCGGCTTCGAGTCCGCTAGCAGCGGCAGCACTCTCGTCGGTGACCGAATCGATCAGAATGCCGGCACCGTCAGCATTGCCGGGGCGAATGCCCAAGCGACCTTGAGATTCACGTCGCTTCGCGATGTGCGTGTAATGGGCCGACATGCGTTGCATGAAGTCGGCCGGCATTCCGGAAGCCTCTTGCGGGGTCTGCTTTACGTAGCTCAGCGAATCGACCGAGTCGATTTTTCTAAGCACGCGCACGCCCAACTCAAGAATGCTCTTCTGCCCTTCGTAGTTGATCTTGTCGGCGTCGTCCTCGGGCAAGTGGTAGTCCAAATGCACGTGCGTGAAGAAGAACATGGCAGGCACGCCGGCGAGGTAGAAATTCGTGTTATCGCTGGGTGCTGTGCCACCCGGATGAAATTCGAAGTCGAAGCCTTCGCTTGCATCAAACGTTGGCTGTAGCAACTCATTCAACTCCGATGCGGTGCCCATGCCGCCGACGAACAAGTATTCATCGGTGAGGCGCCCGATCATGTCGAGGTTGAGCATGAACAGCATCTGATCCGGGTCGATGATCTTGTCTTGCACGATCGCCCGGGAGCCAAGCAAGCCGCGCTCTTCTGCATCGAAGGTGATGAACAGAATCGGGTGCCGCAACGGGTGCGAAGTAAAGTATTCCGCCAGCTCGAGTACACCACTGGTGCCCGAGGCGTTGTCGTCGGCGCCGTTATGCACTTCGCCAGGGAAGCCCATCGCTCCGCGCATGGGGTCGCCGAGGCCGGCATGATCGTGGTGCCCGCCGATGACGATGTATTGATCCGCGACGGTTGGGTCGGTGCCCGGCAGGATGGCACAGGTGTTGCGGCCGACCTGCGGCTCGGCACCTGGGACGGGCAGTTCGAACTCGTGGAAGTAGCTGCCGTCGTTGGCTGGTTTCAGGCCGAGCCGTGCCCAATGCTGGGCGACGTACTGCGAAGCGATCCAAGCGCCACGTGTTCCCGAGCCGCGGCCCTCAAGGGCATCGCTAGCAAGGAACGAGATGTGGGCTTTCAGATCCTGGACCCGGATCGCTGCTGCGTCCGGAGCCTGCGCATGGGGGGCCTGCGCGACGAGGAGAAGGAGGGAAAGCATGCCGCGACTACGCGCGGCATGGGCTGGTGTTGGTGCGCTTCTGGGAAGCTCAGCTAGTCCTTTGGCACGATCAGGTCGGCCGTGCGCGTTTCGGCTTCGCGCTGAATCAGGACGTCTTGCGAGCTGCCAGGGGTGGCCCCGGGGAAGAAGAAGGCATTCGCGTCATCGCGGACCGCCGAAACCTCGTAAGTTCCGGGTTGTAAGCCGTCGAAACGGTAGCGGCCGCGAGCGTCGGCAATGATCTTCTTATTAAAGAAGCCGGCGTTCTCGTCTTTCAGAGTCAGATAGACCGAAGCCCCGGCAGCGGCTCCGCCGCCTTGTTGGCTGACGACGCCCTCGATCGAGGAGCCGCGGCGCATGATGACGTCGCCGACGGGGCTGACGCGATCGGTCTGTACATACACGCCGACGTAGAGCGTCAGATACTGCGGGTGGGAGACTTCCAGCTGGTGATCGCCCGGGAAGGCATCGCGCAGATCGAAGCGGCCCTTGGAATCGGTGCGGGTACTGATCGTCGGCACATTGTTTGGATCGCCGACCGAGTTGCCAAACAAGGAATGCTGGTGCCAAACGTTGTAGTCGCGGCCGCGCAGCGTGACGACAGCGCCAGCAAGCGGCTTGTTCTCTGGATCGAGCACCACGCCGCGTAGCGTGCCGCCGGTTTCGACCTGCACGTTGACATCTTTCACGAGGTCGCGTTCGACGTAAAACCCGCCCGAATACGTGGGACTAAAGTCCTCGGCGCGCACCAAGACGACGTAACTGCCGCGGTCGATGTCAGGGAAAAGATAGACCCCTTCGTCATGTTGAACATGCACGATGCGGTTCGTGACTCCGAATTGGGCCGTGCCTTGATTGACGCGGAATAACTCCAGCGAGTATTCCGTGACCGGGCTGCCATCAGGGCGCGTGACGCGTCCGGTGACGCCGGCCTTGCGCCGCATGACGAACTCGAGGTCGAGTCGGTTGGATTGCACATGGCTCATGCGCGCCGAAGCGTAGCCCTCGGCGACTACGGAAATTCCATAGCCGCCCTGGGGCAAGCCACGCATTTCAAAGGCGCCGTTCTCATCGGCCACGGTCTCTGATTGGAAGATCGGGCGGGGGCGAGTACGCGCTGCGGCGATCATGGCGCCGGGCACAGGGTTGCCCTCTTCGTCGCGCACGATGCCGGCGAGTCGATGCTCGGTGCCGAGAATCAGCTCGCGGCGCTGGACTTTCTCGTCGCCCATGCAGGTGATGGCGTTTTCGACGCCAGTGCCGAAGTCGTCGAGCTTGGCTTCGAGTTGATAAATGCCTTCTGCGAGGTGGTCGAAAGCAAACTCGCCGTTGGCGTCGACCTCGACATCGCGCAAACGACCGAGGTCGCGTTCTTCCGCCAACTCGTCGTCCGACTCCAGGAAGTTCAAGACCTGCGCCATTCGTACGGTCACGATCGCGCCTTGTAGCGGGTTGCCTGCTTCGTCGCTGACCGTTCCTTCAATGCGGTAGCCCGAATCCAGGACGACCGGTTGCAGCTGTTGCTCTTCCTCGGCGAGCGCGCGCAGCGGGAAGCCTTCGCGTGGGGCGTACTCGTCGTGCGTGACCCACATCACGAACTCGACCCCGACCGGGAGGCGGGGGAAGCGGAAGTCACCGTCTTCGTCGCTGGTTGCGGAGTAGCGCGCCCCTTTGCTGGCATCGACCGTGGCAAAAGGATTCGAAAGCATCAGGTTCTCAGTGAGAATGATGCGCGCGTTCTCGACCGCGTCGCCGCGATCGTTTTGCACCGATCCGCGCACCATGGCGCCCAAGGGGCGGCCGTCGCCCGAGGACTCGAGCGCTTCGCGCCCCGGATCCTCGACTCGCTCACCAGGCGTGCGGTCAGGGATCTCACCGATTTCCACCACCTCTCGGGGCGTGCCCTCGTCTTCGTTTTCAGTTTGCTGGCTCGGATTCGGATCGACGGTCGGCGTTTCGCCGGGGTCGATCAAAAACACTGCGGCAACCGCCGCCAGGACCAAAAGGCCGACGAGGAGGAAAAGGATCGGGATCTGACCCTTTTGATTTTCGCGCATGGGAGGTAGCGACATGGCCTCGGAACTAGGATACCCCTGTTTGGTACCGACTCAGGGTTGAGACGCCATCTAGGCTCGCCCAAAGTGTCAAACCTCGGTCAAAAAAGATGCTGCCCGCCCTTGTTGCCCTGTTGCTCGTCGGATCCGTGGCGCTCGCGGTCTATGCCCGGCGCGCCGTATCGGGGTCTGTCGCTCACTATCGGCAGATTCCGGGGCGATCTGGACTGAGCGGACGCGAGGTAGCCGAGTTTTTGCTGCGGGCCGGACGCGTTGAAGGCGTGCAGGTCGAGCGCTCGGCCGGGGGCGAGTTAAGCGACCATTACGATCCCTCGGCGCGGGTCCTGCGCCTGTCGGAAGCGGTCCACGATGGCCGCGACCTCGCGGCGATCGGCGTGGCTGCCCACGAGGCGGGGCACGCGATGCAGCATGCCGCGGGCTATTGGCCGCTTGGATTGCGTTCGCTCAGCGTGCCCTTAGCTCGGATCGGGGGCATGGTCGGCGTTCCGCTGGCGGTGATCGGCCTTGGCATGCGCTCGCTTCCGCTGACTGGCTTAGGCCTTGGTTTGTTCGGCTTGGTCGTCGTCTTCCAGCTGGTGACTTTGCCCGTTGAGCTGGACGCATCGAAGCGCGCCGTCGTGGCCCTGCGCGGAACTGGCTTGCTCGAGACCGACGAAGAGGAAAAAGGGGTGCGCTCGGTCCTATCATCGGCAGCGCTGACTTATCTGGCCGCCGCTGTCTCGAGCATTGCGGGGCTGGCTCAAGTCTTGCTGCGCTTGTTTGGCCGTCGATTCTAGGCTATTCCGGTCGAATCCAGGTCGAGCGCGCGTCCCAAGAAAATGGCACTGCATCTTGATCTGACTGGATTGTTCGGCGACGGCTCCGACGGACGTATGACCCGCGACGAGTTCGCCGACGCGCTCCCTCGCGCTGCTGCGGTGCGCGAGGCTCACATGGCAAACAAGCCGGAATGGCGTGGATTGGGCGCGCGCGAGGAGTTCGCAGAAGAGTGTCGTGCGCGCGCCGAAGAGGTCCGGCGTGATCAGGCGCCCGAAGCTCTGATCGTGCTCGGCATCGGCGGATCGGCATTGGGAGCGCAGGCGCTGCTTTCCGCCTTGGCTCCGCTTCAGCAAGAGAGTGTTCCCGCGCCAGGTCGCCCACGCGTCTACGTTCCGGACAGTGTCGACCCAGATTGGATTGGTTCTTTGCTGGACCATTTGCCCTTGGATCGCTGTCACGTCAATGTGATTTCGAAATCGGGGGGCACGATCGAGACTTCTGCCGAGTTCTTGGTCTTCTACGACGCGATCCGCCAAGCCGTGGGTTCAGATGAAGCGGCGCGCAAGTGCTTCACGATTACCACGGATCCAGCCAACGGGCACTTCCGCAAGATCGCGGACGAGTTGGGTTTCACTACCTTGACCGTTCCACCCGGGGTGGGCGGCCGTTTCTCGGTGCTGAGCTCGGTAGGCCTGTTCCCGGCTGAACTGGGCGGCATGGATACCCAAAGCCTGCTGGAAGGCGCAGCGCGCGTCGATCGCAAATTGGACGAAGCGGTGCCAGAAGCCGACCCCGCTTTGGCCTACGCGCTGGCTCATGTGCTTTATATGGAGCGCGGCAAGCCGATTCATGTGCATTTCCCATACAGCCATCGAGCACGCTTACTGGCTGATTGGTATGCCCAACTCTGGGGAGAGTCTTTGGGCAAAGCGCGCAACCTCGCCGGAGAGACGGTGCACGTGGGGCCGACCCCGGTGCGAGCCGTCGGGCCCACCGATCAACATTCGCAATGCCAGCTCTACATGGAGGGTCCGGATGACAAGGTCTACACCCTGCTCAAACTGGGTAAGTTTGGCCGCGAAATCGCGGTGCCCGAACCCTTCGTCGATTCACCGGCCTTCGCACACTTGCGCGGTCGCTCGCTGACCGAACTGATGGAAGCCGAGCGATTGGGAACCGAAGTCGCGCTCTTAGAAGCCGGCCGGCCGACTTGCACGATCGAGCTTTGCAAGCTCGACGCCTTCCATGTCGGCCAGTACTTCCTGTTCATGGAAACCGCCACGGCCTACGCCGGCGGATTGCTCGGAATCGACCCCTTTGATCAGCCGGGTGTGGAAGCCGGCAAGATCGCCGCGCTCGCGCTGATGGGTGCACCCGGCTTTGAAAGCCGAGCGCAAGAGATTCGCACGGCGATGGCGGCGCGCACGCTGTTTACGCTGACTTGCTGAATCTGGCCCCCTTGAGTGTTGGTTTTTAGATCGACATGCGACTAGGCCAGCGCCAACGCAGAAGCTCCTTATGCGACCACCGGCGCGCGCAAACACCTGCCGCCTGGGCGGGGGTCGTCTTTGTCTTGATCGTCACACCTCGCACGTAGTTGCGGTACGCCGTCCAGATCGCTGCGTGCATTTCCAGGCCGCGGATTGATTTGCATGCGGCCCAGCTTCTACGTACTAGGCAGGACATGCCGTCGCGCATCATTGCTAGCGTGTGATTGATGGGGAACAGCAAGTTGCGGTAATCACGGCGTTTGCGGCTGCTTGTTGTCTTATGAAAGAACGGCCGGCCCCAAGTT
>JBDQJC010000039.1:0-29311 GCA_040264055.1 Planctomycetota bacterium | reverse complement strand
TCATGATCGGCGTTTGGTTCACCGGCGAGATTGCCGTCGACGAGTTGTTTTCAGACCGTCGTGCCGACAACCTCGAGCGCTTCTTGCAAACGGAAGCCAAACCGGCACCGCTTCGTGACAGTACTTCCGAACCGAGCCTGGGCGAGTGGTTCGGCGAAATCTGGGAATCACGCGGCCGCGACGGCCTACTAGCGACCTTCTGGATCTCTTGGCTCGCGATGACTTTGGCCGGGGTTTACGCCTTGATCGTCGCACCCCTATGCACGCGCACCTTGATGCGGCACGACCCGTATTTAAGCGGTCGCGCAGGGCGTGGCTGGCGCGTCTTTACCGGTTTTGTGGGTACCTTCAATGTGGTCTTGCGAGCTGTCCCGGAATACATCTGGGCCTTCCTGCTACTCGCGGTACTGGGGCGCTCAGCCTGGCCTGCGGTGCTCGCTCTGGCGATTCATAACGCAGGAATCGTGGCGCGCCTTGGCGCCGACGTCACCGAGAACCTCGGCCCGCGTCCTGGTCAAGCGCTCCGTCAGTTGGGCGCGACCCGGTCCCAAACGGCCTTGGCCTTCCTGTTCCCACAGGCCTTTGGGCGGTTCCTGCTGTTCTGGTTTTACCGCTACGAAACCTGTGTACGGGAAGCCACGGTGCTCGGCATGTTGGGGGTCGTTTCGCTGGGATACTGGATCCGCGATGCCAATGCCCGCGACCGCTACGACGAGATGCTCGTGCTGATCGGTCTTGGTGCTGTGCTGGTCTTGGCAGCCGATGTGGTTTCCTGGATTGCGCGCGGCTGGGTGCGACGTGCGGGGCTAGCCGGTGGTCGCACCAGTCGCAGCTCGTTTGTAGCCTCGCCGGGCCGCGATCAGCGCAAGCCCTAGGTGGCCCGGGGGTGGGTTATGCTTCGGCGCCCGTGCGATGCGCGGAAAGAACCGATGAAACGCCTGACACCCAACCTCCTCGTGACCGATATCGCGGCTTCCCTTGCGTTTTGGCATGGGCAACTCGGATTCGAAATCCAAGCCACGGTTCCGGTCGACCCTGCGGGCCCGGCCGATGGCCCGGTCGGCTTCGCGATGTTGAAGCAAGGGGAAGTAGAGATCATGCTGCAAGACCTCGAGTCGGTGCGCAATGACGCCCCGCAAGTTCTTGGTAGTGGCGAGGTCTCCATGGCCGGGGTCAACCTGTTCTTGGAAGTGGAAGGACCGCTCGACCCGTGGTTACCCAAGCTTGAAGATTGCGAGGTTCTGGTGGAGCGCAGGATGACCTTCTACGGTGCCGACGAGATCGGAGTGCGGACACCAGATGGAGCAACCCTGATTCTGGCTTCCTTTGGCGCCGGGGCAGAACAAGCTCCAGAATCGAACTAGCTCGGGGCTGCAACATGCAGGTTGAGAGTTTTGCTCCCATCGCGGATGAGCACGCCCGCGTGTTGGTCCTCGGTTCGATGCCCAGCGTGGCTTCGATCGAAGCCGGCGAGTATTACGGTCACCCTCGCAATGCATTCTGGCCACTGATGGGCGCCTTGTTCGGCTTTGATGCGACTTTGCCCTATGCCGATCGCGTCGACTGTCTGAAGAGCGCGCGCGTCGCGGTCTGGGATGTGCTGCAAAGCTGCCGCCGTGAAGGCAGTCTGGATAGTGCGATTGAAACGGGCAGCGAAGTCCCGAATCAGATCGACGAGCTGGTCAATCGCTGCCCGAGATTAGGCGCGGTCTATCTGAATGGGCGCAAGGCCGAGCAGGTTTGGCGGCGTTACTTCGCCGCGAGTCTCGATGCTTCGCTGCCGAGTGAGACGCTGCCCTCGACGAGCCCCGCGATGGCAAGTTTGAACTTCGCCGGAAAGTTGGCGGCGTGGAGCGCTCTGTCGGAGCAAGCGCGCCTGCTACCGTGATTCAATGACGGTCCTGCAGCCACTGCTTGGAATCGCGGCGCTTCTTGGCGTGGGGTGGTTGCTGTCCATCGATCGGAGGGCTGTGCGTTGGCGGCCTGTGTTTGTCGGGCTTGCTTTGCAATGGATGCTGGCGCTCTTGATTCTGCGCACGCCGATTGGTCCGGCCTTCTTCGACGCCGCGCAGACGCTGTTTAAGAATCTGATCGAGCTTGCGAAACAGGGTGCGAAGGAAGTCGTCGGGCCCGCTGGCCTCGGGCTCGATGGCAATCCGCCCTTGCTCGGCTTGCTGATCTTCGTAACCGTCGTCTTCTTCTCGTCCTTGTTCGCGATTCTGCATCATCTCGGCATCGTTCGCGTGGTGGTCGGCAGGATGGCGCGGGTGATGTCGCGCTTGATGGGCACTTCCGGGGCCGAGTCCACCAGTGCTGCGGCCAACATTTTCGTCGGGCAAACCGAAGCGCCATTGCTGGTGCGCCCGTATCTGAAGACCATGACGCGCAGTGAGCTTGGCGCGATCATGACGGTTGGCTTTGCCACCGTAGCCGGCGGAGTCTTCGCGCTCTATGTCGGCATGCTGCAGGACAAAGATCCCGAGATTGCTGGTCATTTGCTTGCCGCAACCGTGATGTCGGCGCCGATCGGTCTTGGCTTTGCAAAGCTGGTTTTCCCCGAAACGGAGCAGCCGGAAACCCTCGGCCGCGATGTGGTGCAGCCGAAATCCGAATACGCCAATCTCGTCGACGCGGCTGCAACGGGGGCGGGCGACGGCATGAAGCTCGCACTCAACATCATCGCGATGTTGGTCGCATTCTTGGCCTTGCTCGCGGTCATGAACGCGCTGCTCGGCTGGGTGTACGAGGGCGCGAGCCTGGAAGGCATTCTTGGACGCTTGCTTGCGCCGCTGGCCTGGCTGTTGGGGGTTTCCGCCGACGAATCCCGCGCGGTCGGCAGCCTGCTCGGCGTCAAGGTCGCCGTCAATGAATACATCGCCTACGGAAGCTTGATGGGCGAAGAGCTCGACGGCTTGAGCGACCGCTCGCGCCGCATCGCCGCCTACGCTCTTTGCGGCTTTGCCAACTTCAGCTCGATCGCGATTCAGATTGGCGGCCTTGGTGCGATGGCCCCGGAGCGGCGCCCGGAAATCACCAGGCTGGGATTACGCGCGATGACCGCGGGCGCCTGTGCGAGTTTTCTCACAGCGGCGACCGCGGCCATGTTTATGTCCTAGTTCGCTTGGTGATCGACGTGGACGGTGCCGTTTGAAGTCTCGACCGTGATCGAGCCTTCCCCGTCCATTTCCGGCCCGCTGACCGAAACGCGCCCGTTCGAGGTGCTGGCTTTCATGTCGGCGAGCAGCCGGCCCTTGCTTTGGATGTGCACATTGCCATTGCTTGAATGCACATAGCCTTTGCCATTCCATCCAGCGGGAAGTTCAAGGTACACCGGGCCATTCGACGTGACGAGTTCGAAATCCATCGAGCCACCGACATAGTCGATGCCGCCGTTTGAGCTTTTGATTTCAACCGCGGCGGGAGCGTCCCAGTCTTGAATGTCGACGCGACCATTGGAAGTGCGAACTTTGATCGGGCCGGAAGCCGCTCGCAGCTTCACGTTGCCATTCGAAGTGCGCACGATGGGTTGGTCAAACGCGGCCTCGAACTCGACGTTGCCATTCGAGGTGCGCAGGTCGACCATGACTCCTTCGGGAAGATCCAATTTCAATCGAGCGCCGACATTGCTGGTGCCGAGCACGGAGTGCTTCGGGACTTCGAGGCGCAAGGTGTCTGCATCGCGACTGCCAATGACCGTCATTTCGCTCAGGCGATCTTGAGCGATCATCTCGGTCTTGCCAGTTGCGTAGAAGCGGGCATCGCAGTTGACCTCGGTTGCGTTGCTTCGATTGACGTCGATGACGAGCGAACCGTTGAAGGTGTAGACCTCGACGAGTTTCACGCCACTGCCGTCAAAGGTGTAGTTGCGCGTTTCGTAGGCTTTTTCGTTCTCGTTGAGAACAAAAACGCAGGAAGTGAGCGCGCAGGCAGCGACAAAGGGGAGAGCGAGACGCATGAGCAAGTGGTGCAGTGATTTCTGGGCGCGCGCCGGCGTATCCTGGGGCCGTGAGCGCGGAACAAACAAGAATCGCGGACTTGGCCGCGGCACTCCATCAGACCCTCGGAGAGCCTCCCGAGGTTGCAGTCGTTTTGGGATCGGGTTGGAAAGAGCGGGCGGCCGGATTGTTGAGCGAGCCGCAGACCGTCGCTTGCGCCGATCTGCCTGCGTGGCCGACACCCCGCGTGGCCGGGCACGGCGGCGAGCTGACCCTAGGCGAGCTTGCCGGGCGCCGCGCTCTGCTTTGTGGGGGCCGGGTTCACAGTTATGAAGGGTATTCGGCAGCCGAACTGGTGCGCGGAGTGCGCGCGCTTGCGGTCTGGGGCAGCGGATCGATCTTGCTTTTGAACGCCGCCGGCTCGCTGCGCGAGGATCTGCTGCCAGGTTCTCTGGTCGCATTCCGCGATCATTTGAATTTCAGTTTGCCGAGCCCGCTCCGAGCTGACCAAAGCGCAGCTGGCACGGCGGAGTTTGTCGATCTCGTTGACCTCTACCAGCCGGAATGGCGTGCCCGACTCTTGGAGGAGTGCCCCGATGTGCAGGCGGGCGTTTACGCAGGGCTGGCTGGCCCGAACTACGAGACGCCAGCGGAAATCACTATGCTCGCTCGACTTGGGGCGGACCTTGTGGGAATGAGCACGATTCCCGAGGCGATTGCGGCGCGCGCCGCCGGGCTGCCGGTCTTTGCGATTTCGATGGTGACGAATTTGGGCGCGGGCTTGGCCGGCAGCCGACCGAGCCATGGCGAGGTACTCGAGACGGCGGCCGCCCATGGGGGACGAGCCGCAGAAGTCCTTGCTCGTGCGGTAGCGCTTGCTCCGCTGCGTTAGAATGTGCGGCTCACACGGGCACGATTGGCGCCAAAACCGTCCTGGAAAGCCAGGGCTTTGGGCCTAGACACCCACCCGTTTGTCCCATCACAAAGAAGAGAATCATGGCCGTCCTCGTTACCAAGGAAGCTCCGGACTTCAAAGCCCAAACCGTCATGCCCGACGGTTCGTTCCAGGAAATCAGCCTGTCGGACTACCGTGGCAAGAAAGTCGTCCTGTTCTTCTACCCGCTCGACTTCACTTTCGTCTGCCCATCGGAAATCATCGCTTTCGATCACCGCGTTGCGGAGTTTGAAAAGCGTGGCGTCGTTGTGCTCGGCTGCTCGGTAGACAGCCACTTCTCGCACCTCGCTTGGCGCAACACCGCCGTCGAGAATGGCGGCATCGGTCCAGTGAAGTTTGGCCTTGTCGCCGACCTCGACAAGAACATCGCTCGTGACTACGACGTGCTGTTCAACGAGTCGATCGCGCTGCGTGGCTCCTTCCTGATCGACGAAAATGGCGTTGTTCGCCATCAGGTCGTCAACGATCTGCCGCTCGGCCGCAACGTCGATGAGATGCTGCGCATGGTCGACGCACTCGACTTCCACACCACCCACGGTGAAGTCTGCCCAGCAGGCTGGCAAGAAGGTCAAGCAGGCATGAAGCCGTCCGCAGAAGGCGTCGCTTCCTACCTGTCCGAGAACGCTTCGGGCCTGTAAGCCTAAGTTTGCATGGACTTGGGTGCTCCCAGGTCACGCCGCAGCCCCGCCATTCTTGGTGGGGCTGTTTTTTTGCGCCTCGACCTGGGGCGCGGCTCTGGATTGCACTAGATTGAACGCATGAAGATCTACACCCGCGGCGGTGACGAAGGCGAGACCTCGCTCTTCGGCGGCAAGCGAGTCCTCAAGGACCACGCACGCATTCACGCCTACGGCGAGGTCGACGAGCTGAATTCGGTCCTGGGTTGGTGCATTGCTGCCGCAGAAGGCCCGATGGCCGCAAGTCTGACGCGTGAATCGAGCCGCTTGTTCAGCTTGGGCTCGCATCTCGCAACGCCACCCGATGCACAGGGGGCCCGCAAGCACCTACCGGCATGGCCAGACGACGCTGCAGCCGAACTCGAGCAGGAAATCGACGCCTGGGATGAGGGCCTCGCCGCCTTGCAAAACTTCATCCTTCCCGGCGGCTGCGAACTTGCGTCTCGCCTGCACCTTGCGCGATCCGTTTGCCGCCGCGCCGAGCGCTGGCTGGTTGCCCTGCGGGATAGCGAAGGCCCCGAAGCCTGCGACGCGCGTCTGCTTGGCTACCTCAATCGGCTTTCGGACTGGCTGTTTACTGCAGCCCGCGAGGCGAATCGGGCGGGGAATGTCGAGGAACAGCCCTGGATTCCGCCTCGCGACTAAGCACTTGCGAGTTTGGCCGCCGCGAGATCGATCGCGTGCTGGAGCTCACCGCTGTGCAACGCGGTTTCCGCGACGATGCGGCCTGCTTCGACGAGCTCTTTGCCTTTGTGAAAGTCAAACAGGCCGACGCCGCGCAGCCCAGGCTCGAGGGTGTAGGCCGGTTGATGCGCTTTGATTTGATAGCTCGCGAGGTGGTACTGCAGGTGGGCGATGCTGTCCGAGAGCGTTGAGAAAAGCTTCGGCTCGCCGGGAGCGGCATCGTTGTCGAGTTCGGGATACAGGGCGTCGAATGCACGCGCCACCTGAGGTTGCCCGCTGCTGTTGACGTTGACGGCAAGAACCGGGAGATCGGCGAGTGAGCGCGCCGCCAAGACCGGAACGGGCGTGGACACCCCGCCATCGACAAGCCAGCGGCCGCCGATCAAAACCGGAGTAAAGAACCCAGGGATCGCATAACTTGCACGCATCGCCTGAGCAAGATCGCCCCGGATCAGGCGTACTTCCAGGCCTTCCGTCAGCTCGGTGGTGACCGAGACAAACGGGATGTCGAGATCTTCGATCTGTTTGGATTCCAGGATCTTTCGCAGCAGCGATTCAATCCGCCGACCACCCATGAGCCCACGGAAGGGCAGGCGCAAGTCAAGGAGTCGGAGCATGCGGGAGAGATCCAGGCCGTCGAGAAACTCCATGTATTGGGGAAGCCGACCCGCGCAATAGAGGCCGCCGATTACCGAACCGATGCTGGTGCCAGCGACGCCCCGCACGCGGTAGCCCGCTTCTTCGAGTGCTTGAATCACGCCAACGTGCGCAATGCCACGGGCGCCGCCGCCGCCGAGGGCGAGGAGTATGTCAGGGTGTTTCAACGGGCGATGAGCTGAATCTCACGAAGACCTACCCAACCCGCGGCTTTCGCAGCTTCCAGGTCGACCAATTCGATCTGGAGCGATCGGACGCGGGAGGGTCGAGAGAAAGGATGGTAAACCCCCGCAGCAGAGTTCACAGCCAGGACCCGCATTCGTTTGCCGTTCAACCTCAGGCGTAGTTCTATCGCCGCAGAGGGGTCGTCATCGCTTGGGACCTTCGCGACGTCGGGGACCAAGCGAATTCCGACGCAGCGAACCGAGGTTTCGAGTTCGATGGACCATTGGGGTTGCGGATCATCGGGTTTCCAGCGCCAACTTGTCGCTTCACATCCGTCGTGACCCCAGAGTTTGCCGGCCTCTCCGCCGCGGTGTGAGCTGACAGAGTGCTCGGCTTCGATGGAATCAAGTCGGACGGCAAGACGCTCGAGCCAGGCTGCGGCAGCAAGCACGGATTCGTCCACGAGTCCTTGCACCTTGAGATTTAAGTGCGCTTCGAATCCCTCTTCATCCGCGAGGCCACCCTGCGTGGGGGGGAAGCGCAGCCGAACCTGGGCGGAGAGACGGTGATTCCCGTTTCCAGGCAACGCAAACTGAATGGTGCCGCGCTTGCCAGTGCCGGGACCCAATTTGACCCCGTTGCAGAACCAAAGCACCTCGACCAGCTGCGCGTCCTCGCCAACCTCGATGGGATCAATCGAAGAAACAAATGCAGTGCAGGGGCTCGAGCCAGTGGCGACGAGTTGGATGGGTTCCTGTGCATCGGAACGCCAGCGCAGCTGCCAACCCGGAGTCGATGCCGAAGCGGAACCCGTACTCGCAGTCGAGCGGGCAAGGGTAGCGAGAGCAAGCCCTGTGTTGAGAGTGGGTTCACCTTGCGCGGAACTCCAAGAACCATTCGCACGCTGCGATTGAAGGAGAAACTGCGACACTTCTTCGAACCAGTCATGTTTCCCAATCAGCTTGCGATTGGTGAGTGACGCTGCCCGCTCGAGCGTCGCGCCGGCATAGTGAATCCAGCGGCGCAGAGGAGCCTGGTTGCGTTTGGCATCGAGAACCCACGCGGCACCCGCAGAGTCAAAACCCTTGTCTAAGGCGAGCTCGATCGAGCGAAGAAGTTTGCCCTTCTTTCCGGCGCGCATGAGACCACGCTGGCAGGCCGCAAGGCATGCAAGCCCGGCGAGGCGCATGGTCGGAGAGCTGTCTTCAGCAAGCAGGTACCCCCAGCCGCCGTCTTCGGTTTGCTGGCGGAGCAGGAGCTCGGCCCATTCTTCCCAGACTTGTTCGCCGGGCCCAAGCCCGTGCTCGTCGAGGATGTCCCAGGCGAGCAGTGCGAATTGATGGTTGGATAAATCCCCGTAAGGAAGAGTGGGCGTATATCCGTATCCGTAGTAATCGCGCCTCGGCGGGTCGAGGTGCTCGGCGCATCGCTGCAGACGGGAACGGAAGTTGGTGGGTTGCAGCGCATCGAGAAACTGCACGCGAACCGCTGCGTCGTACGTCGACCGTGGTGGGTAGTGCTGAAGCAGCCGATCGACTTTCCAGATCGCTGCGTGATGCGGAGGTAGACCGGCGCGCAGCAGCGCAAAACCCAGGAAAGCAGCCCCGGCGTGGCAAAAGCGTTCATTCCCAGGGAGTGTCCAAGTTCCATCGCTATGCTGATTCGCGAGCAGAAAATGAATCGCGCGTTCTTGGGCAACGGCGATCGGGTCGTCCTGAATCAGTGGCGATGCGCCGGCAAAATAGCTGAGGCAGATCGATGGAAGGAGAAGTACTGACAATCGAGCAACTACTGGGACGAGTGCAATCGGGCACGCGCGTCCTCGTGAGTGCGTGCTTGCTTGGTCAGCCCACGCGCTACGACGGGGCTCATCGGGAAGACGCGCAGCTTCTCGATCGGTTACAGAAGCTTGGCGCAATCATCACGCCGATCTGTCCCGAAATGGCTGGCGGCCTCCCCGTGCCTCGACCAGCAGCCGAGTCGCGTCAAGGCGATGGGCGTGATGTCTGGGCAGGGCGCGAGCAGGTTTTCACCGTGGAATCGGGAGTAGATGTCACCAAGGCTTTCGTTGATGGCGCTCGAGCGGCCGTGACTACCGCTGAAACCGTGCAGGCGCGCTTGGCCATCCTGCAGGAGCGCTCACCGTCCTGTGGTGTGCAATCCACACACAGTGGGGGGGGCTTAGTTGACGGCCCAGGAGTCGCGGCCGCAGCTTTGCTCGCTGCCGGGATTTCGGTGGCGGCGGTGAATTAACTGTCACCCCGAGTCCACGAACGCGTCTTCCGAGAGATGGCTAAACTAGGATTTCATGCCAGCCTCGCCCGACCTGTTCGAAGAAATCGTCCGTATGCGGCGGGCGGGCGAGCCTGCTGCCCTTTGCACGGTTCTGCTGGCCCGTGGCAGCACTCCAGGCAAGGACGCCATGAAGATGCTGGTCCGGCAAGATGGCTCCATTCTGGGGTCCGTCGGCGGCGGTTGCGTCGAGGCCGATGCGATTCAAATGGCCCTCGAGGTCATGCAGACCGATCGCGCACAAACGCGAAGCTTCCAGCTCACGCAACGCGACCTACCCGACTCGGGTCTGATCTGTGGCGGACAAGTCACCATCCTTGCGGAATCGGTGGTTCCACCGGTCTTAGTCCTCTTGGGTGGGGGGCATGTTTCCGGGGCAGCGGTTCGCGTCGCCAAAGAATGTGGTCTGCGTGTCGCCGTTTGCGACACGCGCGCCGACTACGCAAACCCCCAGGTTCATCCCCAGGCCGACGAGTGTTTTGCCGGCACTTGGGACGAGGCTGTTGCCCACTTCGCACCGGCTCGTCACCACTATCTGGTCGTAGTGACTCGGGGCCACAAGGACGACGCCGATGCGCTGCGCGCCATTTGGCGGCACAGCTGCCAACCCAAGTACCTAGGAATGATTGGCTCCAAGGCCAAGAAAGTGACCTTAGACCGGATTCTGGCCGACGAAGGGGTCGATCCCGTCTGGCTGGCCAGCGTGCGCACCCCGATCGGGCTGCCGATTGGAGCGAAGGCAAGCGGAGAGATTGCCGTGTCGCTGCTTGCCGAATTGGTGCAACTTCGCCGCACGGGGGCGGCTCAGTCCGCTGAGACCCCCCAGGAAAGCAGTCACCCAAGCGTTGTTTGACGCTATTCCAGGGCAAGGGATATCCTGTCCGGCCCTCATCGCGGCTGATGCCGTCGATTCTGATCCCCATGTTTGCTGCACTGACCGCTACCCTTCTGCTCGCCGCGGCCGCCCCCCAGGAGGCCGAGCTGGAGTTGACCAATGGCAAAGTTCTGACTGTTCGGGCAATTAAGTCCGAGTCCTATCAGGAAGTTGTCTACACCACCCAAGGCGGCGGCGAAGGCCGCAAGGACGCAAGTGAGGTCCTGGAAGTTCGCCACGACCTTAGCTCGAAGTTGCTCGATGAGTTTGCAGCGGCGATCGAGGAAATGGAAACGGGGAACTTCCCCAAAGCGGCGTCCATCCTGGATGCCGTCTTGCAGGACGACCGGCTCATGGAGCGCACGCGCTACGCGTGGGTCAAGCAGCACACGCTCTTCCGCAAGGCTCGTTGCCAGTTTGCGATGGCCGATGCTGCGGGAGTTTCCGCGACGGTTGACCAACTGCTGACCGATGTGCCCGACACCTTCTTCTATGCCCCAGCCATGATGCTGAAGGCTCAGATCCTTGCGATCTCTGGAAGTGATGCTGCGGCCAAAGGCGTGTTCAACCAGCTCAGTTCGGATGTCGAAACCAAAGGGCTCCCTGAGCGCTGGTCTCGCGAGGCTGAGCTTGGTCTCGCTCTACTCGATAAGAGCGGCGATGCCAAAGCACGTGAGCGCAAGCTCGCCGGGCTTGCGGAAAAGAATGCAGACAAGTTCCCCACCGTTGCGAGCCGCGCGAACGTCGAAATCGGCAACGTCATGGTGGAAGCGGGCGATTACGACAAGGCTCAGCTCTTCTTCGAGCGCATCGTGAAAGCCGGTCAAGCAGATAGCACGACTCTCGCCTCGGCCTACTCGGGGCTAGGCGATTGCTTCTACTTCCGTTCGGTCGCCATGGAAGATGGCGACAAGGAAGAGCGCAAGAATCAGTTCCAGCGCGCCGCTCTCCATCACCTGCGTGTGATCACGATGTACAAGGATGCGGTGCAGCTGGTGCCTCGCAGTCATTACTTCGCTGCGCAAGCACTGCGCCAAATGAACTCGGCAGATACCGTGACCCAAGCGAACCAACTTGCTTCGCGGCTGAAGCGCGCTTACCCGCAATCAGCTTGGTGGGAGCGCTTGAAGCGCGAGTGGAACCTGCGTTAATCACATTGGGTTCTCGAAAACGGGCGCGGCATCTTTCGGGGTGCCGCGCTCGCTTCGTTTTCCACATTTACACATTCGTAACGTTTTCTATTCCGACGCGTCATCTGTATGAGGGCGAGTTTCTCGGTGCATGGATGGAAGACAGTTATCAAAGATGGTCGAATCAAATCGAGCGCTTCATCATGGTGCGATTAGGTGATCCGCAGCTTGCCGAGGAGATCGCGCAAGAGGCCATGATCCGTCTCATCGCGAAACAAAGGGCAGGCGAAGTCATCGTGCAACCGAGGGCTTGGCTGTTTCGTGCCGCGCGCAACCTCGCGATCGATGTCGTCCGCAGGCGCTTGCCCAGTCCACTCGGGCTGGAAGCGCTCGCCATGCTGCCAGACCGGCGTGGCGAGCACGAAGAAGGCGAGCTCGATACGCGCGTCGGCGAGGTGCAACGCATCGAAGTCTTGGAGTGGCTCCCTCAGCTCCTCCATAAACTCTCGCTTGCAGACCAAGAGGTATTGGAGTGTCGTTACGCACTGGGCATGAGCTGCCAAGATCTCGCAGCAGAGAAACGAATCTCGGTGGCAAACGTGAAGGTACGGCTGCATCGAGCCAGGCGGCGCTTGCTCAGCGCGATCGAGCAACGCCAACGTGCCGAGGAGTGGCAGGGGTGAACCCGGCCAGCCTCCTTCTCGGTCTGTTCAGCGCCATGCCAAGTGCGCAAGAATGGACCCCCGATCCCTCGGACTACTTCCAACGGGCCGAGGCCATGGAGTCACTGGCGGCACGCTCCGATGGCGCCACGCGTTGGCGCTGGCTCGGCGAGGCGGCGCGACTCTACTCCAAGGATTATCGCGGTAGTGTCGAGGGCCCGCTCGCCGCCGAGGCCGCCTTTCGCCACGCTCGCGTGCTGTCCCGATTGGGCCGTGATGGAGAAGCACGCGGCGCTTTCCTGCGAGCCACCGAATTGGCTGAACTACCGAGCTTGCTCGGCCGAGCGCGCCTTGAGTTAGCGCACGCTGCGCGACGCAGTGGCGACCGGATCGCGGCACTCGAGTTGTATCTCGAGCTCATCCTCGATTGCCGAACGCCGGTCGATTTGCTTGGCGACGCTTGGGAATGGCGCGGCAAGGTCCAATTGGAACTTGCTCAGCCCACGGCGGCAGAAATCAGCTTCCGCGCTTGGCGAGCTTGCGCGCAAACTCTCGCCGAAGAAATCCGCGCTTGCGACCGCCTCGCGTGCCTTTTCATCGACTTGGGCCATGCCGATCGAGCAAGGGACCTACTCGCGGAACTCGAATTACGCTGTGAGCCGGCGCTCGATCCACGGACCGACAGCGGGAGGGACTTGTTCCGGCGCTTACAGAAGATGGAGGCGCAAGTGCGCTTGCGCGAACTAGATTGGTTCGCCCAATTTGCGAGCGATCACGATGGCAATCGCCAGCTCGGCAGTGTGGCTCAGCGAAACGCGCATCTCCTCGATCCCGGCTTTCTCAGCCAGTTCCGCGGCGCGGCCATGCAGCAAGAGCCTGGGCGCGGTCGACCCGTCCGAGACGATCTCAAAATCACAGAAGCCAACGCCGCCGGTCCATCCGGTTCCGAGTACCTTCATGCCGGCCTCTTTGGCGGCCATCCGCGCGGCGAGGTGCATCCCGGGCGAACTCCGACTGGCGCATTCCGCTTGCTCAGCTGGCGTGAACATCCGGTCGCGCAGCGCCTGACCGCCGCGCTCCAGGCTTGCCTCAAGCCGGGCTACATCCACCAAGTCAATTCCGACTCCCGGGACGCCTTCTGGCAAGGAAATGGACATCGCGGCGGAGCATAGCACGGAGGGTGCGCTGCGCATGCGGGCGCGGCACAATGGACACTTCCATGACGGCTGTCATCCTCGACGGGCTGAATCAGGCACAGCACGAAGCCGTGGTCCACGAAGACGGACCTCTGCTCATTCTGGCTGGCGCTGGCACAGGCAAAACGCGCACAATCACGCGCAGGGTGGCGCATTTGGTATCGAACCTTGCGGTACCGGCTGGGCGCATTCTTGCGATTACATTCACCAACAAGGCGGCGCGCGAGATGCGCGAACGCATCGCCGAGTGGGTTCCAGACACCGGCATGTGGGTGGGCACTTTCCACGCCACCTGCGCACGCATGTTGCGCATGGATGCCGAGGTAGTCGACCGCACCCGGAACTTCACCATCATGGATGTCGATGATCGGCGGCGCTTGTTGCGACAGTTGATCAAAGATCAAGGATGGGATCCGACGGTCTATCGGCCCCGCAAGTTTGAGCAGTTCATTTCCAGCTGGAAGCAGCAAAGCATGAACCCTGGCCAAGCCGCGGAAAGCGCTTCGCTGTATGGCATGGAAGAAGAGCGGGCTGCGTTGATCTACGAGAAATACGAGATTCAACTCGCGAAGCAAGACGGCCTCGATTTTGATGACCTGCTTCTGAAGGGTCTCGAACTCGTGCGCCGTGACCGCGAGGGCGCACGGCGTTGGGTCGATCGTTTTGAACATATCCTGGTCGATGAGTACCAGGACACCAACGACCTGCAGTACAACTTTGTGCGACTGCTCGCCGAGGCTCACGGAAACCTCGCGGTCTGCGGCGATCCCGATCAGTCGATCTATCGCTGGCGCGGGGCGGATATCGGCAACATTCTTCGCTTCGAGCAGGATTTCCCCGGCACGCGCGTCATCCGGCTCGAAAAGAATTACCGTTCCGTGGGCAATGTGCTGAAGGCAGCTCAGCACGTCATTCAAAACAACCGATCGCGCAAGCAAAAGGATCTCATTACCGATCGCGAAGATGGCGATCCCTTGCTCCTGCTCGAAGCACCTTCCGAGGAAGACGAGGCGCGCGATGTTGCGCGCGTGGTCGATCGATGGATTGAGTCCGGCACACCGGTGCGCGAGGTGGCGGTGTTTTATCGCACCAACTCCTGCTCCCGATCGCTCGAGGCCGCGTTCACTCGCTTGCAGATCCCTTACCAAGTGGTCGGCGGCTTGTCGTTCTTTGAACGACGCGAAGTCAAAGATCTGTTGGCCTACGCGCGATTGGTGGTCAATCCGCGCGATGAAGTCTCGGCGTTGCGAGTCTTGAATGTTCCACCGCGCGGGATCGGAGAAACGAGCATCGGCCGAATCCGTGCAGCCGCCGAGGAACACGACGAGTCTGTGCTGCAGGTCCTACGCCGCGACGAAGTCCGCGGTGCGCTGCGCGGCCCGGCAAAGAATGGCGCGATGAAGTTCCTGAACGTCGTCTTTGATATCGGCGAACGAGTCGACAGCGCCGAGGCGGTCTTGCGCATGGCAATCGACCGTACGGGGTATCGGCGCTTTGCCGAAAACCTCAGCACCACGGAAGATGTTGACCGCGGCGAAAACATCGATGAGCTGCTCGCCTTCGCCGCAGAATACGACGAGCGCGAAGAGGGCGGGATTCGTGGCTTCATGGAAGAGATCTCGCTGCTCACCGATGTCGACCGTTGGGCAGCCAATGCCGAACGCGTCTCACTGATGACGGTGCACGCGGCCAAAGGGCTTGAGTTCGATCGCGTTGCGGTCGTCGGCCTCGAAGAAGGCCTGTTTCCGCATGCGCGCTCCTTCGAAGAACCCGAAGGGCTCGAAGAGGAACGCCGCCTGTTCTATGTGGCCTTAACGCGGGCACGCAAGGAACTGTGTCTCGCCCATTCACGCATGCGGTTCCGAACCGGCGCTCCGGGCCCGCAATCACCGTCGCGATTCCTCGACGAGTTGCCGGATAGCGTGCTGCCCGATTTCCACTTCGCGGCAGAGCTGTCGGAACGCAGCTTCGACAACGCTGAAGACGAGTCCGCCGATGACGAACTTCGCCCTGGCGACTATGTGCGCCATCGCGTTTTTGGCGACGGCACCGTGCAACGGGTACTCGGCACCGGAATCAATCAACGTCTGGTCGTGCTCTTCGAAAACACCGGACAAGAACGCACCTTGCTTTCGGCATACGCAATGCTCGAACGCCTGGAATAGGCATCAACATGGCCAAGCTCTACGAACTGCTCGCGACTTTCGGTGGTTTGGGCTATGCGCCCATCGCGCCGGGTACTTTTGGCACCCTCGGCGGGGTCGCACTCGCGGCCTTGTTTGGCTGGACCTGGCCCGAGTACTACCTGCCCCTTTGCTTGGGATTTGCGGTGTTCTTCACCTTCCTCGGCAAGCCCTGTGGCGACTGGGCAGAGAAGCGTTTCGGGCGCAAAGATCCGGGCGCATTTGTGCTCGATGAAGTCGCTGGCTACCTCGTCACCGTCGCCTGGATCGAGTTCTATGGCTGGCAACAGCTGATCGCCGCGTTCTTCCTGTTCCGGCTCTTCGACATCTGGAAGCCGCCGCCAGCTCGCCGCATGGAGAAGCTGCCCGGTGGCCTCGGGATCATGGTGGATGACATTGTGGCCGGTCTTTGGGCTCTGGCTATCATGGCTGGCCTCTACCACTGGGCTCCAAACTTGATGGGTATCCCTGCGGTCACGCTTTGAGTCGACACGACCTCCACGATGAGCACGGATCGGCACGTGCGTCAGCCGGCATCGGCCTGGCCGCGCGCTTCGTGCTTGGCTTGGGCCTGTTGGTCACCGTCATTGCAACGGTCGCCGGGTATGCGCTCTGGGTCGGCGCACAAGAAGTCGCGCACGCAGCCGGCGAACAAGGCCAACGCGCCGTCGCCCGCCGAACCGGCGAACTCATGCGTGATGGAGTGCTCGAAGGCCCCATCGTGGGTCGCGTCTTGCCCGCACCTGCCGGGGTCGATCTGCAAACAGCCCAAGCAACGCTGCGCACCAGCGATGCCGGCGATCAGCAGGCCAAGGTTTTCCAAGTTTCGGTCATGCGCCCAGCAGGCCCCGCGACCGAGCCCGGCGCCCCTGTGGCCGAAATCAAAGTTGATCGCTTGCTTTACGCACCCAGCTCGCGGCCTCCACTTGAATCGAATCGGCTCATCGTGCTCATCCTGTTGGTGTGTGGCGGCGTTGTCTTCGGCACGGTTGCCGTCGGCGCTTTTACGGCTCGCAAAGTGGCCGAGCCGCTGCGTTCCATCGTTGACGATGTCACGGCCATCAGCCGCGGCAAGCTGGATCGACGCGTGCACGTCGACGGTGCGCCCAAGGAAGTGACCTATCTCGCGCGTGCGGTCGATCGCATGGTGCAAGATCTGGTTGCCGGCCAAGCCGACCGTGATGCGCTCGATCTGCGCCAGCGTGAAGCCGACTCTCTGCGCGAGTTGAGGCGTAATCTGCGCCCTCTCCGCCAGGACGCACCCTACGGTTTCGCAATCGAAACGCTACTCATCGAATCCGATGGCGCGGGTTCAGGCGATTTCGTCGACTCGCTGCGCGATGAGGCGGGGCATAGCACTCTGGTGGTGGGAAGTACCGCCACACGCGGTATGCCCGGTGCGCTGCTGATGGCAATGACGCGCGCCTACCTGCGTGGCGCGATCTTGCAGGGCGTGCGTCCAGCAATGGCCTTCGATCAAACCAACGCCTCGCTCAATCGAGACCTGGCCCGCGGCTTGTTCGCCTCGGCGATCGCCCTCTGGCTCGACTCGGAATCCGGAGCAGTCGAACTTGTTTCGGCAGGCCACAAAGCCCCCGCGGTTCGCTGGGATGCCGCAGCCGGCCAGCTGCGCAAATTGCAGCCGAATGGCATCGCTTTGGGTTTCGACCAAGGCCCCATCTTCCGCAAGTCACTCGAAACGCTCGAGCTCACGCTCGCTCCGGGCGATGCGGTCTTGTTGTTCAGCCCGAATGTCTTCGAGTGCACTTCGGCCTCGGGCAAGCCACTCGGCGAAGGCGGGGTCTATGCGCTCGCGAAGATCGCCATCGAGAGCGGGCTCGATGCGATGGAGGCCAAGCTACGCCAGTTCCTCGGCGGCGAACCCGGCGACGATCTCGCCTTTGCGCTGTTGCGCGATAACCGATTCGATCTCGAACAAGCCTAGGCGCAGTCCACTCGGCGCACGATGTCCGCTTCTACTCCGCAACCCCAATCCGAGCGCCAGCCGCTTACCGTTCCCGAGTTCCAGCGCTTGATCGAGGCTGTTTATGGCGAGAAAGATCGCGCGCGGGGGATCGAAGGCACCTTTCTTTGGTTCCACGAAGAAGTCGGAGAGCTGACACGTGCGATTCGTCGTGGGCACGACCAGGCCAACTTGAAAGAAGAGTTCGCCGATGTCTTCGCCTGGCTGGTTTCGATGGCCTCGATGCTCGATGTCGACATGCAAGATGCCGTTGAAGCCAAGTATGGCAAAGTATTCCAGGAAGCCGGATTACGCGAATAGCCGCGTTTTCCGCCGCTCGGGCAGCGCAAAAAAAAAAGAAGAGCGCAACCACTGTCAAAGCCCCCTGGATGAATCCAATCTGACAGCAATTCGCTCTTCGCAAGGTATGAGTCAGCCAGGTCCTCCCTGGTTCCTGGATTTCGGCTAAATTTCAAAGGTCCGAGCCAGCGCGCCGCACCCCCGCCCCGCGTCACCGGCTCCGTGCTCTCGAACATCGTCATGTCGCGCCCCCCGATCCAGACCGTCTGCCCGCACTGCAAATGCCGGATGAGCGTCGATCCGCTCTCTGGCGATGTGCAGGCTTTTGACCCTCCCGCCGAAGACATGGAGGCAGCCGCTCGGAGGGCCACAGCGGGCCGTGCTTCTGCTCGAAAAGATGCCTTTGATGCCGCCTTAAGCGCCGAAAAGAGCCGTGCTCAGGATCTGGACGCCTTGTTCAAACAAGCGGCTGAGAAGCAGGAAAAGAAGGGGGATGACGGTACCGCCCCCGGCAACGCTCTGGACGACCGATGGCAGTAGCGGCGGGGGAGTTTCCTCTGCCCATAACGGTGCGCGGGCCTCGTGGTTGGGCCTGGCATGGGATGCGTCTCGGCGCGGAGTATCAGATTCTCGATGGGGAAGAGAATCTGCTGGCCAAGGTCCGGTTCGAGCACGAGAAGGCCGGAAGCTTGCTCGGTCAACCGGGTGAATACAGCGTTCTAGACTTGTTTTTATTGTCCGCGAACGCAGGCCATGCTGCCCAGCTCCTTTGCAGTGCACGCTGTCTGGGCCGCAGCGGCGGCGAGATCCAGCCGTTTTCCGCACCTTCGATCGCGACGCTGGACTCGTAGCCAAGCCCCCTGCCGACGGTCGAAATCGGCTTCACCGGGACGTGGGTGACTCTGGCCGGTGACTCAATCGACAAGCCCGACCCGCTCCGTCCCGCCTGGAGATTCTGGGTGCAGGGCGCTCGATTCGCCGAAGCCGAGGCTGTCGGGCAGCGAGAAGTTCGTCTCATCGCGCTTGATCCCACCAGGCCTGCGCGAATCCAAGCCCCCTTCCCTCTTGCCTGGCTGCTGGGCATCGTGCTGACCGAAGCGGCATCCGCCTAGAATGGGCGGATGATCCCGCCTCTCCGTGTTGCCGCGGTCGCTGCCCTGACCTCGGCACTGCTGCTCTCGCCCTTGGTCGGTTCTTCGACCGAGCCCCTTCCCGCGCCTGTCGGCGCACCTGCTCCGATCGCCGCAAACAGCGAAGTGCAGGGGCCTACCGACGGTAGCTTCCTCCTTGAAGGAGTTCGGATTTGGAATGCCGGCTCGATCAGCGAGCCTCAAGACGTCTTGATTCGCGACGGTTGGGTTGCTGCGGTGGGGGCCGATGCCTCGACGCAGGCTCCTGCGAGCGCGCACCGCGTCGAAGCGGAAGACGACTGGGTGATTTACCCGGGTCTCATTCACGCCAACTACTCGGCGAGTTTCCACCCTGCTCCGGCGAACCCCTACAGCATCGAGACCACCGATCCGCGCACCGGTCCGGTTCCCAATATGGAACTCGGTACCACTGCAAACCTGCGCGGCTGGAGTTTCGCGGCCGACCAACTCGCTTGGGAGCCCGACGCTGCCGACGATTGGCGCGGAGCCGGATTCACGCTCGGGCACGTCGTGTCCTCAGAGCGCGGACTGATGCGTGGCCGCAGCGCTGCGGTTTCGCTGAACGCGCTTCCGCTTGGCGAGGCCTTGCTCAAGCGCGATGGCTTCCAGGTCTATTCCCTGCGCGGCGCGCGCGGCGGCTACCCGGGCACGGCGATGGCCTCGCTTGCGATGCTGCGCCAAGTCTTCCTCGACGCCTCGTTGGCAGAAAGCGGCTCGCTACGCCGCAGCGCCGACGCCAGTTTTGGCGAGCTCGGCCCGGCGATCTTCCTGGCGAACGGACGCCGTGAGATCGAGAACTTCCTCGACCTCCGCGCCGAGTTCGCGCCGGAACTCCCGGCCATGATTTTGGGTGGACGCGATGCGATGTTCTTTACCGATCGCCTCAAGGAACAAAACGTCGGCGTGCTTTACATCGCCGGTTTCGGCGAAGCGCCGAAGGCCGATGAAGACCTGAAGCTCAAGTCACTCGAAGAGCGTCCTTACTGGCAAGAGCCGGCTCAACTCCGCGTCGCCGCGCGCGAGCAACACGCCAAGCTCGTCTCGGAGTACGCAGCATTGCAAGATGCCGGTGTGCGCTGTGCCTTGGTACCGGGCAGCACGGCTTCGAGCTGGAAAGACGCCTGGGAGCAGCTGGTCGATGCGGGCATGAGCGACGACGAAGTCTGGACAGCAGCGAGCGCCGACGTCGCGGAGCTGTTGCAGCTCGACCACGTCGGCAAAGTGGCCGCGGGCAGCGCAGCCGACTTTGTCATCTACGCAGGCGAAGTGAATGCGGACGCCAAGCCGCATTGGGTCTTCGCCGATGGCCGCGCTTGGGAATACACCTACGAGGACGAAGAAGAGTCCGAGGAAGACGGAGAAGGTGAATCAAGCGGTGCCGAGGGCAGTAACCCGAAGCTCGATGGTGCCTGGCGGATCACGGTGCAAGCCCCCACGGGCGAACAGGAGTTCTACGCGATCGTCGACACGGCCTCGAACAGCGTCGGCATGTCGGATAGCCCGACCGGCGAAACCGATCCGGGCACCGCGGTTGGTTTCCAAGAGGACCGCATCAAGTTCACCTACTTCGTCGAAGAGATGCAGATGGAGTTCACGCTGTTCGGCAAGGTGAGCGGTGATGATATGACCGCCAAGCTATCGACCGATTTTGGCGATGTGCCGGCGGTCGGCAAGCGCGTCAGTGGTGGGGGTGCTCAACAAGAGCCCGAACCGAAGGACGCCGATAACACCGTGGACGAAGCCGAACAAGAGCCAGAAGGCGAGGGCCAGGAAGGCGAAGCTGAAGAAGCCGAAGAAGAGGTCGTCGAGGGCGTCGCGCTCGGTCACCCGGAATGGCTGGTCGAAACCGATAGCCAGCGCACGCCGGCCAACCCGTACACCGGCAGCGTGCTGATTCAAGGTGGCACGCTCTACCCGGTCGATGGTTCTGACCCGTACATCGGCGATGTGCTGATTGAAGACGGCAAGATCACTGCGGTCGGCAAGTCGGTCGCTGCGCCGGATGGCGTACCGGTTTACAACGCCGAAGGCAAGCACGTCACGCCTGCCATGCTCGATGCGCACAGTCACCTTGCGTTGGCAGCTGTCAACGAAGGCAGCATGACGATCACCGCCGAGGTGCGCGTCGCCGACATGATCATCAACCGTGATCAAGGCATCTATCGCGCCGCTGCGGGTGGCACGGCGATGGTGCAATCGCTGCACGGATCGGCTAACCCGATTGGCGGTCAAGCGGTGGTCTGGGAAATGGACTACTACGCCAACCGCATGGACCAGGTGCGCTACCCGGGTGCCAAGCAGGGCATCAAGTTTGCGCTGGGCGAGAATGTCAAGCAGTCGAACTGGGATAACGGCGGCAACCGTTTCCCGAACAGTCGCATGGGCGTGCAAGCGGTTTACCGTCGCGCCTTCCAGGCGGCCCAGGATTATTCGGCGCAGCGCGCGCTGTACGCCGCCGGCAAGCTACCGAGCTTCCGCCGTGATGTGCGTTTGGAAGTGTTGGCCGATGTGGTCGAGAACAAGATCCACATCCAATGCCACAGCTACCGCGCCGATGAGTTGCTGATGTTCTTGAACGTCTGCAAAGAGTTCGGGATCAAGCAGCCGACCTTCCAGCACGTCTTGGAAGGCTACAAAGTGGCGCCGGAGCTCGCCGAGTACGGCGCGATGGCTTCGTCCTTCGCCGACTGGTGGGCCTACAAAATTGAAGCCTACGACGCGATCCCTTACAGCCCGGGCATGATGCACGAGGCCGGCGCGGTCGTTTCGATTAACTCCGATAGCGATGATTTGATTCGCCGTCTGAACACCGAGGCCGGCAAGTCGATCCGCTACAACGGCGTCGATTGGGAAACGGCGATGAGCTTTGCGACCAAGAACGTCGCCAAGCAACTGCGCATCGAAGATCGCATCGGTTCGATTGAGGTCGGCAAAGATGGCACGCTTTCCGTGTGGGACGCCGAGCCGCTGTCGACTTACGCGCGCTGTCACCTGACTTTGGGCCGCGGTCGCACGCTGTTCGAGTGGAAGGAAGGCAATGATGAAATGTGGCAAGGCTACGCGGCGATGGCTGCTGAGTTCGCCAAAGCGACTGCCGAACGCAACGGCACCGCGCCAGCCGCCGACATGGACCTTGCCGAAGACGGCAGCACTTGGGGCGCGGCGAAGCGCAAGGGCAGCGAGGAAGAGTGGGCGCACTGGACCAAGTTGGGCCAGGGCGAACACTTCGTGATCGACAATGTGAACATTCACCCGCAAGTCGATGTGCCTTTTAAGGGCTACCTCGAAGTCAAGGACGGCCGCATCATCAAGCTCGGCACCGGATCATTCCGCGGTTCGAAACCGGTTGGGGCAACCATGATCGATGCGCGCGGCATGAGTCTTTATCCAGGCTTCATCAACGGCACCGATGCGACGGGTTTGTACGAGATCGGTTCGGTGCGCGGCACCGATGACCGCCGCGAAACCGGCAGCGATCACCCGGACTTGTCGATCGCTTCGGCGATTCATGCCGATTCGGCTCACCACGATGTCACCCGTATGCACGGCACCACGCACGTGTTGGTGCGCGGAAACTCCGGCCGCATTCAAGGGCAGGCCGCTCTGATTCAACTCGAAGGCGAAACCACCGATGACATGATCGTCACGCGCGATCTCGGCATGGTGATTCGCTTCCCGCGCGCGCGGGCGCCGCGCTTGGGCCAGCTGGGCCACGAGGAAGACTTGCACGAGCACGATTGCTTGACTGCCGGTCATACCGAAGAGGATCACGTGCACGCCGATGAGCCCGAGCAAGGCTTGAAGCCGCGCGAAGGGGTGCAGATGCCGGACAACGTCGACGAGCTTGATGAGTGGTTCGACAACGCTCTGGAGTACGGCGATGAAATGGATCGCCTGGCGGCTGATGGCGAAACGATGCCGGCTCGCGATGCCAAGTTGGCGGCTTTGGTTCCGTATGCGCGCGGCGAAAAGCCCGTGCTGGTCGAAGCCAGCGATGCGATCACGATCATGGCAGCGCGTGCCTGGGCCAAAGATCGTGGCTTGCCGATCATCTACCTCGGCGCCAAGGAAGCTTGGAAGGTCGCGGGTTACTTGGGTGCCGATGGCGCGAGCGTCATCCTGGGTTCGGTCATGGATCTGCCGAGCCGTGCGCAAGATCCTTACGACGCCAACTGGCGAGGCGCGATGGTCTTGAAGGCCGCGGGCTGCAAGGTTGCGTTGCGTACGGATAACCCGGAAGTCAGCCGCAACCTGCCCTTCCAAGCAGCTGCTGCCTCGGCTTGGGGCTTAGGTCGTGAAGCCACGCTGCGTGCGCTGACGATTGACGCCGCTCGGATTTTGGGCGTCGACGAGTTCACCGGCTCGATCGAAGCCGGCAAGGCCGCCAACTTCTTCCTGTGCAGCGGCGATCCGCTCGACTTCACCGGAAACATCCGCCGCATGTGGATCGGCGGCAAAGAAGTGCCGCTGAGCAACCGCCAAACGGAGTTGCGCGACCGCTACCAAGAGCGCATCGACGAGGCGAAGTAGGCGCGGCACCGTCCGCCGATTGCGCGCTAACGCTGGCACGCATCTTGCAAGGAGTCAGAGGGCCATTCCCTCTGGCTCCTTTTCTTATGCCCCGCCCCCCAATCCTCCCCTTCCTCGTCGGTGCACTTTCGCTCATCGCGGCGCATGCTCCCGCACAGGAACTGAATGAGTTGATCGAGGAGGGCCGGCTTGAGTTGGATGCCTCGCGGGCAGACCTATGGCAAGACATCGGAGAGTTCGGCAGCGCCGAGGCCTTCGAAGCACTGCAATCGCTGGTCAAAGCGGTTCGCCATCCGATCACACGCGGGCGGATTGCGGAGGCGTTCTCAGAGTTTCGCGCCACCGAACTCGAGGAAGACGCGGTGGAGCTCTTGCTCGATTGGGCGCTTGGCAAGGATCTGCGGCTCGCAATCACCTCGACGCGCAGCTTGGGCGAGTTTGACGCGGCCAGCGCGAAAGCGCTCGACCGTGTCCTGAACCGGGGCCGCTCGGACGAAGTGCGAGCCGTCGCCGTCGGCCAACTGCTCGATGATTGGCGTTCCGACCCGAGTGCCGAGCGCATCAAGCTGTTCATCAAGTACGCGCGCTCTCCGGAATCCGGCACGCGCGGGCAGCTCTTGCGCTTCCTGGCGCGCGTGCCCGATGAGCAAGCGCGCACGATCTATCTGGACCTGATCGATGACGAACGATTGCCAACCGATTCGCGGGCGTGGCTGGTCCAGGATTTGTCCGAGCGAGCCGAGGCGGTTGCGGGCCCGGCCTTAAGCGAGCTGTTGACCGGCAAGCACAATGAGCAACTGCAAGCGCGCGCTTTGGAATGCTTGCTCGATCGCGACCTGAAAGCGCCTTTACAGGTCTTACGCAAGAAGTCGCGCACCGCCAAAGATCCCGCTCTTCGTCTCCTCGCCAGCCTCGCGCGGGATCGCCAAGAAGAGCAGGCAGGTGCCTGGGCGGAAGAGATTCGCCGGTGGTCGCTTTCCAGTGATCCGCTCGAGCAGCGCATCGCTGCTAGTTTGTTCTCATCACTCGTGCAAGAGGAGCGCCCGGAAGCCTTGCGTCGTTTGATGCTCGTATCTTCCGATCTCGTCGTGCACAGCGAGCTGGTGCGGTCGGTCGCACTGCTTCGGGAAGCAGAGCTGGTCGGCATCCTCATTGAGTTGCTGGATGAATCTCGCCCTGCCCTCTACGCGCGTGCCGATCGGGCCTTGGTGCAACTCACCCATGCGCGTTTCATGGACAACGCGGCAGAGTGGCAGGAATGGTGGCAAGAGCAACGCGCGAGTGGCCAACCGATCTTGCCCCAACGCGATGCACGCGCAGACATGTTCCAGTCAAGCTGGGAAATCATGCGCGAAGCTCCAGACGGCAGTCTCTTTGGCATCGAACCCAAGACCCAGGGTTTGCTCTTTGTAGTCGACACCTCGGCTTGGATGGAGCGACTCACGCCAATTGAAATCGACGGCACCACCGCGCGCATCACCGGCCTAGAAGTCGTGCGGCGCCATCTCGCGGCGGCGTTGAACCGATTGCCGGACGGTACCGAAGTCGGCTTGCTTTGTTTCGACGGCGAGGTACGCAGCTGGCGACCCAAGCTTGTCAAGCTCAGCCGCCGAACACGCGACGAGATGGCGGACTACCTCGCCGAAATCGTGCCAGGAGCTGGCGCACAACTCTATGAAGCCCTGCAAGCAAGCTTCGCTTTTCCCGACGTCGACACGCTCGTCGTCTTTTCTGGCGGTGAGCCTCGCAAGAGCGCCGTCGTAGACCCTGACCTCATCCTGGCTGATGTTCGCCGTTGGAATCGCTTCCGCCATCTCACTGTCCATACTGTCTCGCTCTTTGTGGAAAGCGATGCGCTCCGCGAACTTGCCCGGGAAACGAAGGGGCGCGCGGTGGTCGCGCAGTAGTGGCCAGAAGCTCTAAGCGAGGGCCGAGGGCAAATTGAAAGACGGGCCCGCCAGTCCGAAAACCAGCGGGCCCGTGCCGAGGCGGCGCGATTACAGCGTCACTTCGACCAAGTCCGAAGTCGTGGTGCCGCCGCTGATCGACGGACCCACATTGACCCAACCTTGCACATAGAAGGTGCCCGCGGTCGCTCCCGTTCCGAAGGTGAGCGATGCGCTTCCATCGGCAGCAATCGGAGCAGCGAAGTTACGCGGACGACTCAGCGTGTAGTTCAGAGCGAAGCTCGAACCCAGGCCAAGCACCTCAGCCGCGTTTTCCGGGTGCGCGACCATGCCCAGCACATCCGACGCGGCCCAACGCGCGAAGCTCGGCGAACCCAGGGTCGTGTCGGCGCCGCCCATCGAGAAGGTCACGGTGTTGTTGCCGTTGTTGACCGCATCGACGAAGGGGAAGCGAATGCCGCCGGCGAAGATCGCTGAACGAATCGGGCCGTAATCGCCATCGGTTTGCCACATGCCTGACAAGCTGCCGTCGGCAAACATCCAGGCGGTGCCTTCGGTGTCGATGTCTTCATCGGCGGCGAAGTTGTTGCCCATGACAAAGGGACCGTTCCAACTGGAACCGGCATCGACCGAGTAGCAGTAAGCCGGCCACTCATCCAAGCTCGAAGAGGTGTACGCATCGCTCTCGAATGCCAATAACATGCGGCCGCCTTCGATGAAGACGCTCATGTGCTGGTGATCATCCAAGCCGGGTCCACCGACGCTGGGCACGGTGTAGGGGAAACCAAAAGTCGCCCCGCCATCGGTCGAGACGATGACATTGGCCGAGTCGTAGGCCGAGTTGAAGTCGTCGGCCCAAGTCATCGCGACTAGGTCGCCTTCGGCTGCCAGGTTCATGTAGTCGGCGTCTTGGCCAATCGGCGAGATGCTGGTTTCGGACCAGCTTGCGCCGCCATCACTCGAAACACAGAAGTAGGCTTCGTCCTGGCCGGTCGAGCCGCCGTTGCGGCCATCTTCCATGTAGGCCACGTAGATGTTGCCGCCGCCGACCGCGATCTTCGGAAAGACATCGACGTCGCCCAGGCCACTGACATCTTGGTCGACGCGCACCGGAGCACTCCAGGCGCCGCCCGCAATCGAGGACGAGAAGTACAGATCGTTGTCGCCGGAGTTCACGCCGTCGTCAAACCAAATCGCATACGCGGTGTCACCATCGACCAAGCCCGACCATCCGTCGGTATCAACGTCGCCACCCGAAAGCGGTACGCCGGCGCTGAAGCTCAAGCCTTGGTCGGTGCTCCAGTAAGCATGCAAGATGTTCGTGGATGCCGAGTCGTCGTACATCAGGATCAGTACGTTGTCGCCATCGACAAAGATCTCGGGATTGTTGAAATCGTTGCCGAGCACGGTCTCGGTCCAGCTAGCACCCAGGTCATCCGAACGCATCAGCACCGCGGTCGGGTTAGTCGAGCCTGCGCGGTCATCGTCAAAGGTGATGTAGATCACGCCATTCGAAACCGCCAAACGCGCATCGTCGATATCCACCGCAGCGAAACTCTGATCGTAGACCGAGATCTCGGGGCCAAAGGTGATGCCGCGGTCAGTCGACACGGCGCACCAGATCGCGTCGTCGGAGGTGTTGGCGCCGTCGCGCTCATCGACCCACATCGCGACGCGCAGCATGCCGTCGCCTTGCATCGAGATATCGAAGCCGTCAGCGGTATTCGAAACCGTGACATCGTCGAGGCGGACCTGATCACGCGCTGTTTGAGCGAACGCGACCGGGGTGAGAATCAGCGCAGCAAGCGCAGTCTTGGGGATGGACTTCATGTTGTTTTCCAGAGAACCAGCGGCAGGGGAGTGCCGCGATTAAGGAAGCAACATCGTACCCGAGTCTGCAAAACGCGAGCCGGGCGCCCACTCACGAAGAGTGAACGCCCGGCAAACGGTGCAATCGCGGATTATTCGACCGTGATCGTAATCGTCGCGGCGAACTTCTCGCCGTACGAGCGGTGAATGCCGTCCGCGAGCTGCATGGTCAGGGTGTACTCACCTGGCTCGAGCGTGAGCTCCGTTTCGGTCTGGCCTGCGCCGTAGTGAATGTTGGTTTCGTCGGCCGGCACGATGGCTTCGACTGCAACTGGCCCACCATTAATGATGATGTGGTGATGGCCTGTATTCGGGACCAACTCGCCGGCTGGGTTCACGGTGACTTCTTCGACGCCAAAGGCCACCTTGAACGGCGACTTGACGGTTGCGCCGTCCTCCGGCTCAACAAAGAAGACGCGGCCACTTTCTGGCATGACAAAAGCGCCAGCTTCCTCGGGGTGGTCGTGGTCATGATCATGATCCTCGCCATCGGCGTGCTCGTGGCCATGATCGGCATCTTTCTCATCGGTACCACAGGCACCGAGCAGAGCGAGGAATGGAATCAGGAGAAGGAAAGAGAACTTGCTCATCGTGTGGTGGGGTCGGGCAATCGGCACCGAACCGCCGACATCCTGACATCCTTTCTCTAGAACGCAAGACGCCCCGAATCCAACGATTCGGGGCGTTCGAATTCAGCGCGCGCGGCGCTGAGCTTCCGGAATGCAGAAACCTAGAGCTTGGCGTTGAAGCCTTCGAGCGAGTTGACTGCGGTCAAGCAAGCGTTCAGGTCGAAACCTTCAGCTGGAGTGACGGTGGCAGTGCCCGAGGCAAAGTCGACGCTAGCAGCCTCGACTCCAGGAGTGCTTTCCAGAGCAGTCCGCACACGGCGGACACAGGAAACACCTCAGGTCATTCCCTCGACAGTGAATGTCATGGTTTCGATCGGCGAGTCAACAGCAGTATCTTGCGTTTGGTTCTGGCAAGCGCCAAGCCCAAGGGCAAGGCCTGCAGCCAGGACGGCAGTGAGGAGAGTCTTCATGCCTTCAGCTTCGGCCAATCCTGCGCGTTGTTCTCGTGATTCTGCCGAGGAATTGAAGATCCCGGCCTTCGAAGCCGCAATTAAGGCTGAATTGTGGCCCCATAGCCGTCCGCTTTCAGAGCAGCGATGGCGGCTTCCGTATCAAATTCTCCACTTGGTACAACGTATGCAACTTGTGCGTTGTAGTCAATGCCGACTTCTTCGACATTGGGTTGAGCTAAGAGAGCGTTCCGCACACTGCGGACACAGGAAATGCCTCAGGTCATGCCGGTCACGGCAAGACTGACTCGGTTTTCGGCCACGCTCGCGGTTTCAAGCGCTGTGTCGTTCGCGCGGGAGCCCATGTAGCCCCAGGCAAAGTAGCCGCCGACGCCGAGAAGCAGCACGACGGTCAAGAGAGTCTTGTTCATGCCCCTGTTTTCGCGCCACTCGGCCGTTCGTGCCAGCAAATCCGGGGGGAATTGCCCGGGAGGGCAGATACCAGGAAGCGGCAAGCGAGCAGCGCATGCGCTCGTAGGCTGGTCCGAACCCTCGATCGCCCCCAGCATGACCTCCACTCGCCGTGACTTCTTGCGCACCGCCACTGCCGGCGCGCTGCTTTCATCCGCCTTCACACAGGGATCGGCTTCGGCCGCGCCGCCTTCCCGCCGCGCGCGCAAGCCGAAGAAGATCCTGGTGCTTGGTGGCACCGCGTTCATTGGCCCGCACTTCATCGAGCAAGCGCTCGCGCGTGGCCACGAGATCACGATGTTCAACCGGGGCCGCACCAATACCGACCTGTTTCCCGAGGTCGAGAAGATGGTGGGCAACCGGTTCCCCGATGTCGACGATGGCCTGAAGGCGATCGAAGAAGCCATCGCTGGTGGACGCCGCTGGGATGTGGTTTACGACACCTCGGCCTATGTGCCGCGTGTCGCCAAAGCATCGGCGGAGCTGCTGGCTAAGGCTTGCGATCACTACATCTTCATTTCGACGCTGTCCGTCTTTGCCGATCGCAGCGTCGACGTTACCGAAGATTCGCCGGTCGGCAAACTCGAGGACGAAACCATCGAGCAAGTGACCGGTGCCAGTTATGGGCCGCTCAAGGCACTGTGTGAACAGGCTGTCGAAGCCGCGATGCCCGGTCGGGTGGCGAATGTGCG
>JBDQJC010000038.1:0-30104 GCA_040264055.1 Planctomycetota bacterium | reverse complement strand
TTTCGGATCGAGCTCGGCGTCGACCAACTCCCAACCCTCGCCCTGCCAGCGATCGAGCGCATCGCCCCAAGTCAGGTGCAACCAGCCTTCGCTTTCGTTGGACTTCTCGGCGGGCTGAACCGAATCCTTCACGACCATGCCGAAGCTGCCGTCGCGCAGACGGTTGATGGTGTAGTGGAATTCGTCGCTCAGCAGGCTGCGGCCATCGGCAGTTTTTGCAGTCGGCAGCTTCAGGCGCATGCAACGCCCCGCTTCCATGCCTTCCACACGCACGCGCAAGGTCTTGCCGCCATTCGAAAGCGCAAGGCCGGTCACTTCATGCGGGGCAAAGCGCTGCTTCGGCGAACCGTAATCCCACCAGTAGTTGTAGTCGTAGCTCTCGGCGACGATTTCCGAACTCGCCGGCGCAGCAGCCAAGGCCTCGGTGAAGTTGATCTCGAAACCGTCTTCGGTCAGGCTGACGCTCTGCATATCGAAAACTGGCTTGCCATTCCAACGCAAGCGCGCCACGCCATGACCCGGCGCACGCCCACCCCAACCGCGGTTGGTGAAGCCGGTGAATAGCGAGCCATCCGGGGCGAAGGCCACGCGACAGACCGATCCGATCTGGTCACGGAAGCGGAATACCGCGCCCTGGTACTCGCCATCAACCTGCTCCATCTGCACGCGCAGCACGCGGCCTTCGGTCAGTTCCGCGACAAAGAATTGCCCATCGAAGGGGCCAAACTTGCCTTCCGTATGCGCTTCTTCCAGGTTGCCGGTCGAGCGCGACCATTCATACGGCAGCCAAACTGCCGCCGGCTGACGCTCGCGCGTTGCGGGCACGGTGCTCGAGGGCACCCGTCCCTTCGCTAAGTACTCTTCGGTCCAGCGCAGCGAAGCGGGGTGGCCGTACCACTTGTCTTGCTGCACGTGGTAAATCGGGCTACTGGCCATCCAGTCGCCTTGGTTGTCGGTGTAGAACAAATCGCCCGCGGCGTTCATTCCCAAACCACAAGGGCTGCGCACGCCCGGCGCAACCGGAGTGACCGTGCCATCCGGCGCCATCTTCAGAATCCAGCCGCGATACGGGGCACGCGAAATGCCGTGCCACCATTCGGGGCTCCAGAATCCGAGGTTCAAGCTGAAGTACAGATTGCCTTCAGCGTCTTCGGGCAGACCAAAGGCAAACTCGTGGTAGTTGCCGGTCATGCCCCAATCTTGCGTCAGCGTTTCGATGCGATCGCAAACCAGGTCGCCATCGACATCGACCATGCGCGAGATCTCGCCGCGCTGGATCAAGAAGATGTCGTCGCCGACCACATTCAGGCCCAAGCCTTCATGCAGCCCCTCAGCGAAGATGTGCCACTTGGCATCGGCCGGGTTGTCGGACATCGGGTCCATGACGTACCAAACACGCCCACGCCGGGTCGAAACCAGCAGGTCGCCATTCGGCAAGAAGTCCATGCCGCCGACTTCGACGACTTCGCCATCAGGCGGTGTCAGGTATTCGACGGTGTAGTGTTCGGCGCCGACTTGCGGTGCGGCCAAAAGGAGTGCGGACAGAATCATGGCAAAAGGTCCTTTTTGATGGCCGCCCAGGCAGCAGCAGCGCCAGCTGGAAGCGGGAAGGTCGAAACCGCAAAACCAGCGGTACGGGCGTCGGCCGGAATCCCGACCGTGACGCCGTATTGATCCGCTTGGAAATCAAGCAGAGTGCGGGTCTGGAAGAAGTAAGCCGTGCCGGCGTCTTCGCCATGCGGCACGAAGCAAGCAAAGTTCGCGTTGTCGAGGTTCAAGACTTCAACATGCGAGCCGCCCGGGCCAGCCTGGAAGACGATCGGCGCATCGCTGTGACGCAACATCTCAAAGGTGCGGCGGTAACCGGCGGCCGAGCTCAGGCTGAAGGCTTCGCCGTTTTCACGCACGGTCGCGACCGGATCAGCCTCGCCCTGCTTCAGTTGCGTTTCGATCCACGCACGGCCTTTCTTGACCTCGGTGGCCGTCAACGCGCGTCGGTACTCCGGGGCGTACATCGTCGCCGAACCGATGTGCTCGGGGCGGCGTTCAACAAACTCAGCTGCCGGCTTGCCGCCGGCGCGCAGGTGCACAATGCGGCCCAAAGGCTTAAGCGGCGAACCGCCTCGATTCTGCCAATCTTCCCGACTGACGAATTCACCCTGGCGCACCGCAAGCAGGCGCACATCGGCAGCCGCGTATTCGAAGCTCAGCCCGTCGGTCGCACCCACCAACAGACCGCGTGGGTGATCCGGCGCACCCGGCGCGACGGCAGGAAGATGACCGCGCACAAAGACCGGGCGGTCTCCGACTTCGAGGATCATCGCGCGACCGGCAGCCGGTGGCTGCTTCGGGCCAAAGGCGATCACATAATCGGCAACTGCCTTCAACTCGGTCTCGCTCAGGACAGAATCGAAACCCGGCATCGGAGTGCCACCGATTCCGGCAGCGACGGTGCGCGAAATCGCGGTCTGGGTATTGCCGAAGGAGAAGCCTCCGTCGATGAAGGACCGCGCTGGGCGATCCAGCGGAATCAAACCCTTGCCGTCGCCATTGTCGCCGTGGCAGACCGCACAAAGTTGTTTGTAGACCTGCTCGCCCGAGCGCTCACCTTCTTGGGCGAAACCAGGGGCGGAGGTCATGCAAAGAGCGAGCGCGAGCAGCGTTCGCCGGGATGTCAGGGAACCGAGCATGGCCCCCCATCGTACCGGGGCATACGCGTTCGCAAGCCTTCGCCGTCCTCGGTTCTGCGTCCGGCGCGCTATCCTCGGGCGATGTCGGGAATCAGTCCATTCGTGTCGCGTGATCTCTGTGTCAATGGGATCAAGCTGCACTTGCATGACAGCCAGGGCAGTGGGCCGCCGGTGCTCTTCCTGCACGGCTTTCTCGACACCGGATTCAGCTTCGCACGCGTGGTCGATGAGCTCGGTGATGAGGTACGCGCCTTATGCCTGGACTGGCGCGGCCACGGCGGCAGTCGTCCGGTTCCCGAGGGTATGAGTTTCCATCAACTCGACCATCTCAAGGACCTCGCGAAAGTTGTCGCCGAATTCACCCCGGCGATGATCGTGGCGCACTCGATGGGAGCCACCGTCGCCTATCTGTACGCCGCCGCAAGCCCGGGCAGCGTGCCGCGGTATCTGATGCTCGACGCCGCCGGCGGCTTCACTTCCAAACCGATCGATCAAGCCGACGCGCTCGCGAAGCTGCTGATTTCGGAATCAAAACCGAAGCCGGCATTTCGAGATTTCCCCGACCGCGAAGCTGCGATCGCACGGATTCGCGAAAACAACCCGGGGCTCAGCGTGGAAGGAGCCGCGCTCATGGTCGCTGGCGCCACCGAAGAACTCGCCGACGGCAAGCTGCGCTTCTTATTCGATCCGCGTTTGCGCGGACCCAATCCCATGCGTTACTCCGAAGCCGTCTGGCGGGAACTCGGCGCACGCATCAGCGATCCAGTCGAAGTCCTCCTGGGCGAGCATGGCTTGATTCGCAAAGCTCCGATCTTGCTTGAGCGCGTGCAGGCAATGCCCAACGCCACGCACCAAATCCTTCCCGGGGTCGGCCATCATTTGCACCTGGACGCCCCGGCCGCGGTCGCCGATGCCGTGCGCCGCGGTCTCGCTTAACGCATCGCTCGTCAGCGCGCTTCGCCGTCGATCACGATTTCGACTTCGTGCTTTGTATCGGCGCTCCAATTGAACTCGCGTGTCACCGCGGCCGCGCTGCCGACTTGCACCTCGACCGTGACCGGCCCGCCCGGCATGCGGTGCGCCAAAAGAGTGCCATCGTCACCGGTACGCCCCGGCGTACGAGCGCTGCCATCACCCGATGAAATCATCAGTGCCTGGCCACTTGGGTCACGAATCGTGACCGCCGCGCCCGGGATCGGCTTGCCCTCTTGATTCACCACCGCAATGTGCACCGTTCGTTCTTGGTAGAGCGTGAAGTCGATGCGCTTCTCGCCGATTTTCTCGACGAGCGGAAGCGTCTTGCCGCGCGCATATCCTTCGAGCACAGCCTCGAAATAGTATTCACCCGGAATCAGGTCCTCGAACAGGTACTCGCCTACTTCATTGGTGGTCACGCGACGCACCGAGGTCGCCGACCAGCCGCTGTTTCCGGATCGCTGGACGCGGTTCGCCTCGATCTTGACTCCGACCAGCGGAGCGCCATCGCCACCGCGCACGACGAGGCCGGAAATGTTCGCACCTGGGGCCGTCAGTTCGCCAATCACAAGCCGGATCTCTTCTTGACCGGTCAGGACCACGGCACTTGCCCGTGGATCAAAGACGCTATCGCCCGCCACCAATGTGTACTGGCCGACCGGCAAGGCATCGAATCGAAATCTGCCATCCGGCCCAGATTGCAAGCGGTCGAGCTTCTCGCCCACCGCGCTCAAGATCGTCGGCGCGGAAGTATCGCCAACACTCAGCTCGCGTAGACCCAGGATGCGTAGCTGCATGCCTCGCACGCCCTGCCCTTCGGCATTGACGACCTTGCCAGCAACCACTGCGCCGGCTTGCAAGTCGATGCGTACGGGCCCGACCAGCTCGGTCAGCTCTCCCAGCAGCGCGGTAGCCGGAGTCGTTCCCGGAGCCCATGCCACCAACTCGGGCTCGATCGCCCAGTGCTTCTTTGCGCCATCGAGCACGAACTCGCCATTCTCGTCAGCCTCGGTACGAGGCCCACTGGGCAAGAAAACGATCTTGGCCCCGGGAACCGGTTGGCCATCCGGCCCGTGAATCCGCCCGACGATGCGCGAGCGTGGCTCCTTTTCGCGCATCTTCAAGCGCAGATCATGCGGGCTCTTGTCCGGTGCCACCTTCCAAAGACCGGCGTTGCCGTATTCGGCATGCGAAGCGTCAATCTGGAAATGCCCGTCCGGAACTTCAAACGCAAACAGACCGTCGGCCCCGGTTGTGCGTTCCGGGTATTCGATCGGCACATAGGTGGTGTTGCGCACCGTGCCTTCGCGGCGTCGCTGCCACTGATCGTGAATGGTCAACTTGACCGTCGCAGCTTCTACGGCCAACCCTTGCTCGGTCGTGACGGCACCGTAAATCTCAAGCGCCGGAAACAGCACAAGTTCCAGTCCGCTTACATCTTCGCTGACATCCGGCGAAAGATGCATGCTGTCTTTCGGCAACATGCGCAGGCTGCGCGGGACCAACTCTAAGTCGTAGCTTGTGCGCACTTCAAGTTCGCCAGAAAACTCACCCGCCGCATTGCAGCTGACGAGGATCTCGGCCGCCTCCGGATCGGGGTCGCCCCATTGGCGCGTCTCGCGCGCGATCACCTCGGCGCCCGGTACCGGTGCGCCATCGGCGACGACTCGGCCAGAGAAGCGAAAGCTGCGCTTCGGATCTTGGCGCAGCTGTTGCTTCACCGAATCCACCAAGTCGCCCAGGCCGAACCCCGTGGGCGCGTGGCCATGATCATGACCCGTATCCACGGCGACGGGCTGCGTTTCGGTGCGCTCGCGATCGTCTACCAACGCCGCTTCCCCGGGCGCATTCTCTTCCACGACTGCCGGCCCAGGCTCGGAATCGAGTGGATCGGCGGCGCTGCCCTGGTCGAGTACCCACCAGGCCAGCGCCGCAATCAAGACACCCAAAACGGGCCACAGCCAAGCGCGCGACTTCATATCCGTCGCATTCTAGCCGTCCTGCCGCGTCGCCCTATTGATCGATGACCGGAGTCAACTTCTCGTTGAAGGAAGCCACGTAGCCCCAACGCAGCCGGTTCTCGGCACCCGGACGCATTTTCACGCGCCAGCGCCAAATGCCGCGCTCCTCACGATCTTGTTTATCCTGATCCGTATCCAAGTAGCCGGCTTGCATCTTGTACGGCGCAATCTTGATCCGATCATCCTGCGCAATCGGTAAAACTTCTTCGACCAGAACTTCGATCTCGCGTTGCGCCGAGGCGGACAACTTCAACTTCGCCTCAAAGAGATAGTTGTGCCGAACCGTGCTACTGAGCACACCCGGGTTATCACGCTGATCGACCACCTTCTCGTAGCTCACCGAAAGGTTGGGATCGATGCCCAAGTTGAGCATGGTCGAATCACCCTGGAGCATCAGCGGGAAGCTGGACTCACCCAGATAATCGGGACCAAGGAAGATGCGCGCGACGCCAGGAAGCAGCGGAGCATCGGCTTCGCTCGTGACTTCCGCGCGCAGGAAGGTCTGCTGGCTCAGCGAAGGCACGACATAGCGCTCGGGGCGGACCTCGAGCGGCACATCAACCAAACGGAACTGACGCGGCTCGGTTCCCGCGCTCAGGCTGATGCGATTCGGCAGCGCAAACTGCTGCGAGAGTCCAAAATCCTGCACCGACACCGTCGGAGCTACGGTGAAGGCGTCTTTCTCGCGAGCAAAGTTCGCCCGGATACCGCCCAAGGCCTCTGTTTCCTCGGCCGGTGCATCGCGATACCCCAATGCTGCGAGATCAGATGACGGAGCGATGCCGGCGCTGCGGCCGCGCGACATCTCCCAGACGCGAGCGAAGCGCCGTGGCAGGCTGGGTGGATCGAGCCCCAATTGCGGCTGCGCCGTCGACAGCAGCACCTGCACATCATCCCAATCTTCGTCGGTCTGTTGATAGATGCGACCGACCAGACCGACATCAACATTGGTCAAATCGGGATCGAGACGCAGATCGTAGATCGGCTCCCAAGCTGCGCCGCTGACGAGATAGAGCAGGCGAATCTGCGCCGTGCCGGCGCGCTGGAAGTACAGGCTCAGATCAACTTCCTGGTAGGGACGCACCGCATTGGCATTGCCGCCTAGCTGTTTCTGCAGGTCGGCGATTCGGTCCAGCAAAGCATCACGCGCGTCATCATGCGCCTGCTCACGCGCGTCGAGGGCAGCAGATTGCGTGGTGACGAAGCTGAAGACATTGTCGATGGTCATGCCGGAATAGCCGCTCAGACCATCTTTGCCCACTGAAGCAATCATCGCGTCCAGCATCTTCATGCCGGCCAGAATCGAGCGCTTCTCGGCGGCCATGCCGCGCACCTCATCTTGCAGCGCCTCAATCTGGCGGCGCAAACCATCCCGGGCCCCTTCGTCCAACTGCCCGGTGCGCTGGCGAACTTCAAGGCCTTGAAGCACCGCAGATGCCCCTTGAATGCGTGTTTGCAGCGACTCCTTGTCCGCGCTCATCGGCAGCGGGCCGACCCGAACTGTGACCGCACCGGGTGCGCTCGCGGTCACCTCAAGCACCCGTTCGGCCATCGCCTGGCCTGAATAGATCGTGACGCGATCCAAGCGGGAAGCCACCGAAGCTGGCTCTTGTGCTTGGGGAAGCGCCGAAAAAGCAAGGAAGAGTGTCGCGAGCATGATTTCAGTCTAATCGAGGCGGGCAGTCCGACTCGGAACTGAAAGAACGACGAAGCAGTGCCGCGGATTGGCTCAAAGATTCGCTCGCGACTGCCGATTCAATAGACTTACGTCATGCGCGTCGCCCTTTCCGCCTTGATGCTGGCCGGCTCGATCGGTTCCTGCGCCTTTTTCACGGATGAAGGCTTCGAGCCGGTCCGTCACAACCTCCGCCTGACCGCGGACGTGACCTATGTCAGCAATGTCGATATCGAGGGCCCGGCCGGCAAAGCCGACTCCGATCTCGACGAAGAGATGTACCAGTTGGCGCTCGAGTTCGAGGACGCCGACGGCTTCGCCCCCTACCTGCAGATTGGTCGAGGCAGCTGGACCTTCGATTGGCCCGGCGAGATCGATTTGCACCGCTACAGCGCGGGTGCGCGTTGGTACACCGACGAACTGGGCGATACCGGCAGCTGGTTGGAAGGCACCCGCGCCTTCGGCGACCTTGGCTTGAGCTTCATTGATCCAGACAAGATTCAAGACGCCGCCGAGTTGCACTCCTACGACACCGGCTTCTCAGCGAACTTTGGTACCGGTTTGCAGCGCACCTTCAAAGAGGACTTGTTCTTCGAGTTGGGTCTGCTCGCGTCCTTTGGTTTGATCGACGAAACGGTGAAGAACACGACGACCAGCGTCTCGTCCGAGAACGACTGGGACTTCTACAACCTGTCGCTCGTCATCGGCATCGGCCGGCGCTTCTAGGAAGAGCCACGGCGCAGGAGGCCGCCACGGCCCCTAACTGTCCGAGTAACTGGACCAGCCCGCCGCGCCCGAGGTGCGGCGGGCGTGCATTTTTCCGATGAAGCCGCGTTCGGCTTCCTCCTCGGCGGACAAGGCGACGCCGAAGAACAGCGAGCCCAAGTAGGCTTCGGCCGGGTCGACGCCCAAGATCTGGGCCGCATCCTTCTTGCCCAGCACTGGCGCGCTGCACCAATAGCTGGCAAAGCCGCGGGAGTGCATGGCAAGCAGCAGGTTTTGCACCGCCGCCGCCGCTGCTGCAAGGTGCTCCCAGTCCCGTTCGGGACGTGATTCCGGCAACCAGGTCGCTTGCACAAGCGCGCCGGCGCCGTCAAAGATCGCCGGCAGCTTGGCGTACAGCACATCTGCCGCATCAAGATCACGGCGCACGCGCCGGAGCCCCGCACCGACGAAAGCTCGCAATCGCCAGGGCTCGGGGATTTCTTCGCTGCGAGCGAAGTGAAAAGGCGCCATTCCGGCGACTTCAAGCGAGTCGCGCAATGCTCGTTCGAAAGCCGCGGCATCCGGCCCGGGGCCGCCAAGCACCTTGTGGGTGCGGCGCTCGCAAATCGCTGCATCGACCGCGCGAACAAAATCGGCGCGAGTCAGACCGTCGGGGGGCTGCGTCATCGCCCTCTGGGATAAGCTGTCCGCGCCCGCGCTGCAAGCACGGCCCGCTAGAACCATGGAACTTACCGACGCCATCCGCCAACGCCGCTCCGTCAAAAACTTCGATCCGCAGCATCGATTGACCGAAGACGAGATTCGCCATTTGCTCAGTCACGCGATTCTTTCGCCGACCAGCTTCAACATGCAGAACTGGCATTTTGTCGCAGTCACCGATCGCGAAGTCCAAGAAGAGCTGTGCGAAGCCGCATGGAATCAAGCCCACGTGCGTGATTGCTCGATGACGCTGGTGATCTGCGGACGCCTGAAAGGCTGGGAAGACATGAGCCGTCAGTTGCGCAATGCACCGGAAAATGTGCGCGAGATGTTCGGCGGCATGGTGCCTGGCTTCTACTCGCATAGCGAAGAGCTGCAGCGCGACGAAGCGGTGCGTTCGGTCGGCATTGCCGGGCAAACCATCATGTTGCTCGCCAAAGACATGGGCTACGACAGCTGCCCGATGATTGGCTTCGATCCCAAGAAGTTCAGCGAGGTTCTGGATTTGCCGGAAGACCATCCGCCGCTGCTGATGATCACGATTGGCAAGGCGCTGCAGCCCGCGCGCCCACGCATGGGCTTGCTTTCCTTGGGTGAAGCCGTCTCCGTGAACAAGTTTGGCCAGCACTCGCTGCAAGGCGAGGTCGACGAATCCTAAGGATGTTTGGATGAAGGAAAAGCGGAAGTGGAAGCGGTGGTTCTTCGGCAGCTTGGCAGTCATGATCCTGCTGCCAGTCTGGGCGGTGCTGTTCACTCGCAACAATCCCCCAGCGATCGATTACGACACCGTGATCGAGCTCCCTTCCGGTAAGGTGCCACTCGGCGCCATTGTCGCGGCCTTGGAACCGAGCATCGATGCGGCAAAGGCCGCGCAGCAAGCCGCTCCGCAATGGAGCGAGGAAAAGCAGGCCGAACTTGAAGCCTGGCTACAGGAATCCGACCCGGACTCGCATTTCGATCGCAGCCTGTACGACTTGGGTCTGCGTGCGCTCGAGGAAGGCCGCATCGATCAGGGTGTCGCTTTGCTGCGCTCAATCCCGCGCGACGACCGGCAGTATTCGCGCGCCCAGCGATATTTGGGGTGGAAGCTCTACACGAAGGAACAAGACAACCCGGAACTGGGCATGAGCTATATGCTCGAATCCCTGCGCGCGAGCCCGTTTGAAGGCAATGTTTGGCAGGACTTGTATCGCGTTTCTTTCCGCGCGATGACGCCGAGCTTTCTGCGTTAGTCGTACGCCGCGTACGCAGCGCAGGCCGCTCGCTACCTAGGCGTAGTGCTCGGCGAGCGCGAGGCGCGTGAGTTCCGCGTATTCGCGGTAACGCACCGGTGTGCGCGCAATGATCTCGAGCTCGCGTTCAGTCAACTCGCGCTTGACGACGGCCGGCACCCCCACCACCAGTGATCGCGGCGGAACCACCATTCCTTCGCGCACAACCGCCCCGGCCGCAACCAGTGAATGGTGGCCGATGCGACAACCATCGAGCACGCGCGCGCCGATCCCGATCAGACAATCGTCTTCCACGATCGCGCCGTGCACGGTGGCCTGGTGCCCAACTGAAACTCGCTCGCCGAGCTCAACTGGAAACTCGCCTTTTTGGCCGTGCAGCACCGCGCCGTCTTGAATATTGCTGTCGGCGCCGATTTTGACCCAATGCACATCGGCGCGTACCACCGCGTTGTACCAAACCGAAACGCGATCACCGAGCTGCGCTTGGCCGATCACTTTGGCCCCCGGCGCCAGGAAGACCTCGGCGCCTAGCTGCGGCGTATGCCCGTCGTAAGTCAGAACCAAAGCCTGCATCGCGGCAGTCTAGCGCGCCATCACTTGCAGCTGCGACTCGACTTCTTGGCGCAAGGCACCCACCCGATCCGAAATGACGCCATCCGCCCCCAGCGACACAAGTCGCAGTCCGCCGGCAGAATCATTCACGGTATAGACCCAAAGCTTGAGGCCCGCTTGGTGCGCCGCGCGGCGCAGCTCGAGGTCAGCGTGATCGTGGTGACAGCCCAGAATGCTCGCGCCGATCTTCTGCGCGAGTTCCAGGTCGGCCGGGTCTGGGTCGCCGACCAAGTACAGCGTGCGCACACCGGGTGCGGTCATCGCTGCGCCGACGATTGCGGCGGCGTCAAAACTGGCGACGAGGTGCTGCGCGACCTCACCGCGCTCGCGCAAGAGTTGACCAACCGCGCGGCCGGCGCGCCGCACCTTGACTTCGATCATGATGCTGCCGTGATAGTCCGCGGCAAGGTCGAGCACCTCGGAAAGGCGCGGAATCGGCTCATGGGCAAAGGCATCGCCAAACTTCTCGGCATAGCCCGCGCGTTGCTCGGTCAGCTCGACCCAATCCATGCGCGAGACTCGACCACTTGCCCCGGTGGTGCGTGACAGATCGTCGTCATGAATCACCACGAGCTCGCCGTCGCGGCTGGCGTGCACATCGATTTCAACGAAGTGCGGCGCCGGGCTCAACTCGAAGGCAGCGCGCACCGCCGCCAGCGAATTTTCGGGTGCGTGCGCTGAATCACCCCGGTGGGCGATCCAGGTGCTGCCATCGGGCAGAGGGACTGCTGGTGACATCGGTGCAAACTGGCAACTCGAACCAAGCAAGACGGTGAGGGCGTATGGAAGAAGTGGCAGTCGCAAGCGCATGGCGATCAAGCTCCCGATTCTGAGCCGCCGGGCGTTACTCTGACAAGAGGATTCACGGCGAAGCCTCCGATTCGTGCGATCCCGACCCTCACGCATCCATGGACCCCCAACGACGCACTTTCCTCGCCGGCCTGGCCGGTACCGCCGCCGCCGGCGCAGCCTGGAGCTGCGGCAAGTCGATGAGCGACTCCCCGAACTCTACTGATTCTTCCGCTGGCCCCGACCCCGCCGTGACTCCCGCGCCCAACTCGCGCGAGGCCGACCGCAACGCCGCGACCGACGAGCTGTTCGGGGATCTGAGCAATCAAGCCGGCACGGTCACGCCGATCTCCCCTGCCGAACATGCCGCGCGACGCGCACGCTTGGGCGAACTGCTTGCGGATAGCCCCTACGACGCGCTGGTCTGTGAAGGCGGCGCAACGATGCGCTATTTGTCTGGCACCTCTTGGGGACACAGCGAACGCCAGTTCAGTTTGGTGGTAATTGCTGATGGCAGTCACTTTTGGTTGTGCCCGCACTTTGAAGCGGAAAAGGCCAAGCTACGCATCGACGCCGAAGATGGTCCGGGCGGCGAAATCGTCGAATGGCATGAACACGAGTACCCCTTCGCCCCGCTGGCTGCGGCGCTGGCCGAACGCGGCGTTGATCGCGTCGGCATGGAACCGGCGATTCGCCATCGCTTTGTGCATGGTTTGCAGGAAGAGATGGGCGCAACACGGGTGGCGGCAGCGCTCGAGCTACTGGTTGAGTTGCGCGGTCGCAAAGACGCGCACGAGATCGAGCTACTGCGCAAGGTCAATGAACTGACGCAACAGGGAATTGTTGCTGCTTCGCGCGAGGTGCGCGTCGGCATGACCGGGCGTGATATCTCGCGCTTGATGCGGCGCGCGCAGGGCAAGCTGGGCTTGTCGGGCGTTTGGGATCTGTCGCTGATCGGCGAGGCCGCGGCCTATCCGCATGGTGGCTACGGCGACCGCAAAGTCGAAGAAGGCGATGTCATTCTGGTCGACACCGGCGGCTCGCTGCACGGTTACCAGTCGGACAATACGCGCAGTTGGGTCATGGGCGGCAAGCCCAGCCAGCGGGTGCGCGAGGTCTGGAATCTAGTGCGCGACGCGCAGAAGGCGGCCTTTGAGGCGATGCGCCCGGGCGATTTGTGCGGCAATGTGGATCGCGCTGCCCGCGATGTGATCAGCAAGGGCGGCTTCGGGCCGGGCTACGAGTACTTCGGCCACCGGCTCGGTCACGGCATCGGCATGGAAGGCCACGAAGACCCGTATTTCGACGGTGGCTCGCGCGTGCGCATGGCCTCGGGCATGACCTTCTCGAATGAACCCGGGATTTACATCTACGGCGAGTTCGGCATTCGTCTCGAAGACATCGTCATGGTCACCGAAACCGGTGCCGATCACTTCGGCGACTGGCAAGCCGGGCCGGAATCTCCGGAATCGGCCTAGCGGCGACGCCTGGCGACGCAGCTGGGTGTGCGGTCACAATCCGAGATTCTGCCCAAGCACGGGCCTACTCAGCAGCCGCTGCATCCAGCGCTGCCTGGCTGAGTTCGAGCACGAACTGCTGACGATCCAGAGAATCTTCGATCTCGATGTTGATGAAGGGCGACTCGCCGGGCCAAAGCACTGGGATCGGCGGTTTCGTCTCAAACGCAGCCCCCGATCGATCTTCGCGAACCAAGCCAAGCATGTACTTTCCTGGATACGGAAGGGAGGCTTCCCAAATCGCTGCGCCTGCCTTGATCTGCGCGAGCTTGCGGTCCGCGCCGCCCGGCGTTCCGGGCTCGTAGACCTTGCGCAGAAAGACCGTCCACTCACCTTCGGGCAGAGCAACGCCTTCCGGAAGCACGAAGCGCACCGGCACCCCTGTCGCCAGCACCAGTTTCGCCTCGCCGGAAATCAGTGTGCTGGCCGACGGGCGATAGCCCTCAGCATCGACGGTGATGTGCAAGCGATCTTGATCCGCCACCAAGACGGCCGGGTTGTTGCAGATCGCACCGCGCCCGAAATCATCGAACATCACGCTCGCGCGTTCCGGCTTGCTGCCATCGCTGCCGATCAGATTGACTCGATGCACGAACAAGCGATCGCGTAGATCCAGCTCAAGCCAAGCCTCGGGCGTGCAATCGCCGCCACCCACGGTGCTGAAGAACTCCGAGCGCACCACTTCCAAGCCTGCGGATGCCGTGATCACGAGCTGTCCCATGCCAGCGGGAAGGCGACCACAGGTGAAGCGTCCGTTCTCGACCTCGAACTCGAGGAAGTGAAAGCTCTTTTCACCCTGCGCGTCGGTGACCTGCGCGGTCAACTGCAGCTGCTCGAGAGGGAGCCCCTGAGGCAAGAGAATGCGGCCTGCGACCGTCGCCATCCCGCCCAAGCGAAGCTCTTGATCGACCGCTCCGACCATCAGCTCTACCTTGAGCTGCCCCATGGACTGCCCGCGCTTCAGCGTTGGCTCGGAAACATAGGCTTCGATCAGACTGCCATGCTCGAGGCCTTCGCCACGCAACTCGTATCGACCGTTCGCATCGGCTTTGAACTGCACCCAGTTCTGATGATCCTCGCCGCCCGGCCAAGGCGCTGGAATCCGTACATCAAGCTCGGCGAAGGCAACCGGGTCGCCGTCGCTACCGATCACGAGCCCAGCATTCACCAACTCGCGACCCATGACGAGCGTGCCGACTTCGTTGTCTCCCGGCGCGGTCGCCACTGGCCATGTGTGCACCCCCCATCGCGCCCAGCCTTCGCCAACATGACTAGCAATGCACATGATCTGCGCCTCGGCCGGCGCAATCGTTCCTTCGTCGACCAGTCGATCCTGATAGAAGCGAGCACGACCTTCGTCGCTGGTTCCGACTCGGCTGCGAATCGGATCCGGCGCCTGGCCATCCTGCAGGACGACCTGTTGCATCGAGAGAGTGCGGCCCGCGAATGCACCGCCTTGCTCGTCGACCAGCAGCAGGCTGACGACGGTCGGCGCAGGCGGCATACCAAGCCTTAGTTCCGCGACTTGTCCTTCGACCATGGGGCCAAAGCCGACTACCTCGAGCGGCTCGCGTTGCCCCTGGCTTTGAATCCACGCCACCAACTTGGTGTTCAAAGCGACGCGCTCGAAGTAAGCCTCGCCGTCCTTGGTCCAGACCATCTGTGTGCCGAACTGAGCATTTGCTTTCGGCAAAGTCGAGCCTTCTTCGCGCTCGGCAAATGCCTGCATCTGCACCGGCTGTCCATCGCGAATCGGATTGCCATCGGGATCGCGCAGAAGCACGCGCAAGCCGCCGGTCGCCGGAAGCTGCAAACGCACGACTTCCTTCGGGGGTTCATGCAAGAGGAACTCCTGTGCCACGACCCCACCTGGAATCGGAACTGCGATGCGATGGATATTGCTCGCGTTCCCCTCGGCGAGTCGCTCTTGAATATTGCGCAACTGAGCGATGCCCTCATCATTGGTCATGGTGGGCGTCAAGCACTGCGCGAATCGCGTGCCAAAGGCGTTCTGATACTCGACTCGTTGATTCGGCACCGGCCGACCAAGCGAATCCACCACTTCAATCGTGATCGTCGTACTTGGGCGCAGTAAAAGCTCCAGTTCCGTGCCCCCGTCCGAAGCCGCATCCTCGATCAGATAGGTGCCCGCAAACTCACCTTGGGCGCGCGCCACGACATAGGCGTAACTCTTGCGCACGGGCAGCGTGACGCGGCCCTGTTCATCGGCGGTAAAGCGATCTCCATAACGATCGAGCAAGGTCTCGATGTCGTCATAGCGCGAGAACTGATCGCGGTTCCAGTCGCGGTCTTTCTCGCTCGCGCGATCGAAGTACAAGACCTCTGCTCCCGGAACGGCATCCAGGGTCTCGGCATCCCGCACGACGACGCGGAGAGCCCGCGGATCGACTTCCTTGCTCGCCGACGGCGCGCTCGGCTCAAGCTCAGTACGCCCCTCGCCGACGGTTGCGACCTCGATCGGCTCGCGAGACGTCGATTCTCCGGCATCCGGAATTGCCGCCTCGACCGCATTGCGCTCAGCGCCCCGGTCATCCTGGGAACCCTCGGCTTGAATCACCGAGTAGATCGGAATCGCCAACGCGATCGCTGCCGCGCCAAGAAGTAGTTTGGTTTTCGAAGTCATCGCAATCGCTCCTGCAATCACAGGGGGAACCGCCGCCGAGGTGGCAGGCGGAGCGAAGACCAGACAACGCGACTTCCATGCGGAACCAAAGCGGCCCTGCATATGACCGCGCAGCAGCTCAAGCCCGCGACGAATGCGTGTGGCCGCAGTGGGCACCGGCACCTCTTGGCGCGCGGCAACCTGGGCAACCGAAAGCTCCTCGACAAAGCGCAGATAGATCGCGGAAGCGTACGGCTCTTTCAGCTGGCCGATCGATTGCGCGAGTGCCTGGAAAGTCTCCATGCGCTCGGCAATCTCGCCCGGCGTCTGGGGTGGCGCTTGGCGCGGCCCCCGCCCGGTCGATCGATCCGCAGCTTGATTCAAACGCTCGTGACGCGCCGCAGCCCGGTCTTCGCTTCGACCGCGCTGCGCGGCCACGCTGCGCACCACGCTTGCGAGCCATCCCCGCAGATTGCCCGCATGCTTCGGGGGCGATTCCAACGCTCGTCGCCAGGCCTCTTGCTCGACATCTTCCGCTGCCGCCGGGTCGGCAACCAGGCTACGCGCCAGTGCGCGTACCCAGCCGCTGTGCGCCAGCAGAGCTTCGGGGTCGGGTTGGAGAGGGCCGTCGTTCATGGTCTTCGCTACCCCAATGCCGTCATGCGGGGAATCATTGCGAAAATCGGAAAAAACTCGGCCTGCGCCCCGGGCTGCCTATTCGTCCTTCCAAAGTTCCTTGTCGTTCTTGTATTCGTTCCAGAACTTCGTCCAGTCGAGGCTCGTCGAGTGGTTCTTGCCCGTCAAAGCGCGCAATGCCCCCATCAGCGGGCCCTTCACCTTGCCCCAGACCCGTGGGCCATTGATGTCATCGCCGCCTTGCCCTTTCGAGCGATACGACTCAAGCGCGCGCACTAACTTCTCGGTGCAAGCATGCCGCACCTTGCCCGGCGCATCGTGATAGAACAGGAAGCCTTTGCTGACACCAGTCACAACATCGACGAGGTGGAAGTCGAGCAGGTCGATCAGCTCTTCGCTGTAGGAATAGTCTCGGGTGCGTCCGATCTCCTCGACACAGCGGCCCCGGAATCCGCCGTCGCGACTAAAACGCTTGTCTTCAAAAGCCTCCCACAAGTAATCGGCCCCGTGGCCCGGCATCTTGCCAAAGGCTGCAATCGCTCGGCGCCAAATCCGCATTTCCTGGTCGGTCACCTTCTTGCGATAACGGAAGCTCGCCCAAACCGCCTCGGCCAGTGCATCCTGCAGCTTGTCTTCGGTCTTGAGGATCTTCTTCCATTCGGATGCGGAGCCTTCTTTGAGATCGAGTCGATCTTGCGCGATCGAGGCCCGATCCGCGCTCGCGAGGTAGCGCTTTTCGAGGTCCGTCACTCCCGCAATCACGAGATCGGGCAACGCTTTCTTGTCTTTCGCCGTCTCGACGAAAGCTTCGATCGCTTGTTCGTCGGTAATATCCGACCCTCCGGGGTTCTGTGCCAGAGGAGCAAGGAGAGCGAGCGCGGCGAGCCACATGACACCATCCTAACCCTTGCTAGCCCGCACGGTTTCGACGCTTAGGCCTTGCGCACAAACTCGGATTTCAGGCGCATCGCGCCGAATCCCTTGATCTTGCAGTCGATATCGTGATCGCCTTCGACCAGTTTGATGTTGCTGACTTTGGTCCCCACTTTGACCGAGCCGGAGGAACCCTTGAGCTTCAGGTCTTTGATCACGGTGACGGTGTCACCATCGGCCAACAGAGTGCCGTTCGAGTCGCGGACCACCAACCCGGCGCCTTCCTCCGTGACGCCGGCCTCGGCTTCGTCCGCGGTCCATTCGTGCGCACATTCGGGGCAGACAAACAGGGCGCGATCCTCGTAGGTATACGCTGAATCGCACTTCGGGCAGTTCGGAAGACTCATCGGTTCACTCGCCCAGCCGGGCGCAGGCCGTCATGATACGGGCATGCTTTTGACGCTGCTGCTGACGCTCTGCGCGACCCCGCAACAAGACGGGCTTTGGATCGACGCCACCGAACTTGGCCTGGAAGGTCAAGCTTGGAAAGACACGGCCCTGCCCTACGATCGGCTCCCTGCGAAATCCGAGGGCGTGGTGCGCGATGCGGTCTGGAATCTGTCGCGGCAGAGTTCCGGTCTGGTGCTGCGCTTCACCACCGACTCACGCAACATCAGCGCGCGCTGGAAGCTTGGCCCGGGCAACTTGGCGATGCCCCATATGCCTGCCAGTGCGATGTCAGGCCTCGACTTGTATGTGCAGGTCGATGGCGACTGGAAGTGGTTGGCCGCGACGAAGCCGAACTCGCTGGAGCCAAGCGCCAAGCTGGCCAGCAACCTTCCGCCGGGCACGCGGGACTACTTGCTGTACCTGCCGCTCTACAAGCAGACGCTCAGCTTGGAAGTTGGCTTCGACGCCAAGGCGTGGGTGAATGTCACGGATCACGAGGCCGCCACGGACGGGCAACGACCCAACCGTCGTCAGCCCATCGTCTTCTATGGCACTTCCATCACGCATGGCGCGAGTGCCTCGCGCCCCGGCATGACCCACCCGGCGATCTTGGGACGACGCTTGGACCACAGCATCGTCAACCTCGGCTTTTCCGGCAACGGCCGCATGGAACTGGCGCTCGCCGATTTGCTCGCCGAAATTCCGGCTCGGGTCTATGTGCTGGATTGTCTGCCGAATATGAACCCGAACATGGTGGCGGAACGCGCCGCACCCTTTGTGCGCCGCTTGCGTGAACAAAGACCGGATACGCCCATTGTCCTGGTCGAAGATCGCATCAATACCAACGCACACTTGAATCAAGCGCGCGCAACACACCATGCGATGAATCGGCGCGCCTTACGCTCGGCCTACGAAGAGCTGCTCGAACAGGGCTATGACCGGCTGCACTACATCCCCGGCGCTTGGCTGCTCGGCGATGACACGCTCGGAACCATCGATGGCTCGCACCCCACCGACCTGGGTTTTATGCGCATGGCCGATGTTTTTGAGCCGGTCTTGCGTGAGGCCTTGAAACCGCTGCAGCCCGATGCCACCGCCAATGCCGTCGTGCCAAGCGCAGCGCAGCTCGATTGGCACCGCATGCAGTACTACGCCTTCGTGCACTTCAATATGAATACCTTCACCGATATCGAGTGGGGTCATGGAAACGAGAAGCCAACGACTTTTCACCCGACCGATTTTGACGCGCGTCAATGGTGCCGCATCTTCAAGGAAGCGGGCATGAAAGCGGTCATCTTGACCGCCAAACATCACGACGGATTCTGTCTTTGGCCGTCGCAGCAAACCGAACACGACGTCGAAGCCACGGCTTGGCGTGGAGGAAAGGGCGATGTGTTGCGCGAACTCTCAGAAGCTTGCATTGAATACGGCCTCGATTTTGGCGTTTACCTATCGCCTTGGGATCGTAATCACCCCTTGTACGGAACCGGCGAGCCTTACAACCAAGCCTTCGCGGCTCAGCTTGAGGAAGTGTTGACGCAATACGGCCCGGTCTTCGAGGTTTGGTTTGATGGCGCGAATGGGGAAGGTCCGAATGGCAAGAAGCAGGTCTATGACTGGGACCTGTTTCACGAGACCGTCTTTCGCCACCAGCCCGATGCGATCATTTTCAGTGATGTCGGCCCGGGCTGCCGTTGGGTCGGCAACGAGCGTGGCTATGCCGCCGAAACGAACTGGAACACGCTCAATGTCGCCGACTACGGCCCGGGCACGCCGAACTATCACGAACTCACGGAAGGCAACCGAGGCGGCACGCATTGGGTGCCGGCCGAAGCCGATGTCTCGATTCGACCGGGTTGGTATTACCACGCGGATCAGGATGACAAGGTCAAGAGCAATGAAGAACTACTCGCGATCTGGTATGCCTCGGTCGGTCAAGGCGCCAATCTACTGCTCAACATCCCGGTCGATCGCCGCGGCCAGGTGCACCCCAACGACGAAGCCGCGTTGCGCAAGCTACGCGGCAGCCTCGACCGAATCTTCGCGCGCAACCTCCTGGAGGGTTTCGGCGTTTCCGCGACGGCGACTCACGACTTCCCGGAATTTTGGGGCAACGTCTTCGATCAGAATCCGCAGACCTATTGGACGGCGGGTGAATCGCTGCGCTTTACCGCTCGCTTTGATCCCCCCAAGACGTTCGATCACCTCGTGTTGCAAGAGGCGATTCATCTTGGACAACGCATCGCCCAATTCCGCGTCGAGGCCGATGGTGTCGAAATCACGCGCGGCACGACCATCGGCGCGAATCGCATCCTTCGATTCGATGCAGTGCAAGCGCGTCGCCTCGACCTCGTCTTCGAAGAATCGGATGGCACCCCCACCTTGGCCGGCATGCAAATGTACAACGCACCTTCCTCTGTCGAACTTGTGAAGGGCGAGGTCGAGTTCTTAGGCAAACAGTCGATCGAGCTGCGCGCCCAGAACGACGCCTTCGCGGCCGTGCACTACACCCTGGATGGCAGCGCCCCCACCCGAGACTCACCCCAAGCGACCGGACCGATCAGCATCGAGCGCAGCTGCACCTTGCGCGCGCTTGCGTTTGAGAACGAGGAAGCTGGTGTCGACGAACTGCGCATCGATTTCGTGCAAATCCGACGCGACGAACTGCAAGCCGCAACTTCGTTCCTTCGCCAACCCGATCCAGGCTTGCGCTTCGCGGCATTCGAGGATGGCTGGCAAACGCTCGATCAGATGAAGGGCCGTGAGCCGAATCAAACCGGAACCGTGTCCTCGCCAAGCCTGGAAGTACTGCCGCGCGAAGAAATGGCCGCGCTTGCCTTCACCGGGTGGATCCAAGTCCCTGCCGATGGCATGTACACCTTTTCGACGACCAGCGATGACGGCAGCCGCTGGTGGTTTGGCGATCGTTTGGTCGTCGAGAATGACGGCCTGCATGGTGCAGAGAAGCGCTCGGGGCGGATCGGTCTGCAAGCTGGCTGGCATGCGGTGCGCATCGAGTACTTCAACGCGCGCGGCGGCAAGGCCTTTGACCTGACTTGGGCTGGCCCAGGCATCAAGAGCGACGCGATCCCGAATAGCGCATGGGCTCGCTAATCGAATCGCGGATAGAATGTCGCTTCCGTGCTGGCCAGCCTTTCCCTCTTCATTTTTGCCGCGGTGGCAGCGCCGCAGGGTGGCTACTACGCCTCGGTCGATGACACCAATGCCACGACCTTGCGCACGACGCTGCACGAGCTGATCGACGACCATCAGCGCTATTCCTATACCGGAAGCGGCACCGACACTTGGACCATTTTGGAAGCCGCCGATATCGACCCGAACAACGGGGGACGCATTCTCGATGTCTACAAGAATGCAAGCTACGCCCAAGCGGGCGGCGGCAACAATTTCTATAACCGCGAGCACAGCTGGCCCAACAGCTATGGCTTTCCGAACGACGGCAGTGGCAACTATCCCTATACCGACTGCCATCAGCTATTCCTCTGCGACATCGCCTACAACGGCGCACGCGATAGCCGGCCCTTTGCGCAAGCGGCCGGCGGAGCCGAGTACCCCACGGATACCAACAACGGAGTTGGCGGCGGAAGCGGCGTCTACCCAGGCAACTCGAATTGGTCGATTGGTAGTGGCAGCGGTGGCGCTTTTGAAGTTTGGCACGACAGACGCGGCGATATCGCGCGCGCGCTCTTCTACCTTGATGTGCGCTATGAAGGCGGGATGCACGGCGGCAGCAACGCCAGCGAACCGGATCTCATCCTGACCGACAACCTTGCTTTGATCGCCGGCTCGAACACCGGCTCGAACGAGTCCGTCGCCTACATGGGCTATTTGGCGACCCTGCTGCAGTGGCATGCGCAGGACCCCCCGGACGCAAAAGAGATCGCGCGCAACGATGTCGTTTTTGGCTTCCAAGGCAATCGCAACCCCTTCATCGATCACCCCGAATGGATTGCATGCCTGTACGGCAATGACTGCAACCCAGTCAGCCTGACGCTTGATTCCAACTCGATCAATCTGGCGACCGGCGGATTGGTCACGATGACTCTCGAAGCGGGCACGCCTTACGCCGGCGCGTATTACCGATTGTTGGGCACAACCGAAGGCACCTTGCCCGGCGTGGTCTATCAGGGGATCTCGATTCCGCTCAACCCGCGCGGCGATTACTTCCGTAGCACGCTGCGCCGCACCAGCCCCTACCTCTCTGGGGATGCCGGCCACCTTGATGCGCAAGGCCGTGCCACGGCGACATTCCAGTTGCCGAATACGCTGCCGCTTTGGCTCGACGGCTTTGTCGTGAGCCATGCCTATGTTGTCTTCGATAGCTTTGGAGTCAGCGCACTCGACGCAAGCAACGCCGCCGATATCGCTCTTTACGCCGGCAGCAGTGGCAGCTCCGAGCTCGTCATCAACGAGGTCGATTACGATCAGCCGGGCACTGACACCGAGGAGTTCATCGAGATCTACAACCGCGGCACCGGCCCGGCCGATCTCAGCCAAGTCGTGCTCGAGCTCTGGAATGGCAGCGGCACGGTGATCTACGACAGCATTGCGCTTGCGAGCGCCGGCACGAGCTTGCCGGCCGGTGGCTATCTCGTGATCGGCAGCAGTGCGGTGGTGGCTTCCCTGCCGCCGGGCACGCTTTCGGTCACTTTCGCCGCCGCCGACAACAATGTGCAAAACGGTGGCTCGAATGGCGATGGCATGAAGCTACTCGACGGCGCAAGCACGCTCGATTCGATGAGCTACGAAGCCGTCATTGCGGGCATCACCGAAGGTTTCAACCACGCCGGCGATGATCACTCCGGCACGCAACAATCGCTCGCGCGCCTGCCGAACGGCATCGATACGGATCAGAACGCCGACGACTACTCGCTGACCACGACGGTCACCCCCGGCGCGGCAAATCAGTAGTTGCTGCGCTGACCGTCCGGCGCTTCGACGATCCAGTCGCCTGCCGGAAGCAGGACTCGCGCGGGCAGCACCCAACGGTTTTCCAACTGCGGGTGTGGAACCAAGAACACAAGTTGCCCGGTGTTCTCACCGCCGCGGTGCAACTTCAAATGCGGCATCAGCTCGGCATTGGCCGGAGGCCCTGCCCAACCATCTTCGGGTACCGTCAACTCGATGCGCTCCGGTAGCTGCAGCAGCAACTCGGTCTCCGTTGCGTCGACCGACTCGCGATACACCCAACCATCGACGAAGATCTCGACCTCCAGAGGCGTGTAGCTCAAACCGTCGACGCGCAAGTTGCCGTCCTCCCCCGCCGCAGCACCGCGCACCGTACGGCCATCTTCGCCGCGCACCATCAGCTGCATGGGCATGCGGTGTTTGCCTTGAGGGTCCAGGATCTGAATGTTCAAAGCACGTCCGGCTTCGAGTTGAATCTGGTCTGGCGTGCCGGCCGCGGGCAATGCGCGTGCTGGATCGAGCGTCAGCGCAAGGCCAGGGGCCGAAACGCGCAGCGCAACTTCGTCGCGCCACACCGCGGGGAAAAGGAATCGGCCTTGGAGATCCGTGACCGCGCGCAGCCAACCAGCTTCATCGTTCGAACTGCCAGGTCCCCGCAACATGACGAGCGCTTCGGCGACGCTGCGTCCGTCTGGCCCCGTGACCACTCCTTGGTAGTCACGCGGCGCGCGCGGCAGACGCAAGACCATGTCCGCCCGACCGGCCGGCGCCAATGGTGCCAACTGCTGTTCGAGCAGAAGCTGTCCAGTGCGTGTCAGAACTTGAAGGCGCAGCGAACGCCCCGCTTGCACCCCTTCCAATTCCAGTTGGGCTGCCGCATTCGGCAGCAATCGAGCCGCGACCAGTCCTTGCGAGCGCACCACAGCAGTCAACACCGAACCCATGCGCGGGGCGAAGCCACGGTCGAGGTCGGGGTCGCCGGAGAGCAGACCGTGCTCGGACTCGATGCGAATCTCGAGGTTAGCTGCCGCGCCCTGTGGCAAAGGGCCATCCGGACCTTCCACGGTCAGGCGCAATCCGTTCGAAGCGGCGAGTGGGATTGGGGTCGGCTTGCCGTCGCGATTCAACTCGTTGCGAGCGATGCGCCGGGGCGCGAAGCCGGGCGCGCGCACCAACAGTGCTTCGCTGGAGCGCGACAAAGCCAAGCTTGCCAATCCAGTGCCATTGGTCTGCGCCGTTCCGGAACCGAGGGCATCGCCAAACCAATCCGTCGCAAGGCCGGACACGGTTGCGCCCTCGATCCCACGGCCGGTGGCGTCTGTCACTTGGACCCAAGTCGGTGGCAGCGGCTGAAGCTGCAACTCGCCGAGATCACCAGAATCCGGCACGCTCGCGAAGCGGAAGCCGGCTTCGCCACTGCGAGGCGCATGAATGCGGAGTTCCAAGCTTTCGAGTTCAGCCGGATCGCGCAACAACTCGAAACAGCCGGTTTCGTCGAGCTCCATGCGCAACACTCCCTCGGGCAAGCGCAGCGCCAGAATCGCCCCGCGCAGACTCTCGGCCGATTGGCCTTCGCTGGGCAAAACCTGACCCCGAATGCGCGGGACCGCGACCAAGTGGATTCGCAATCCAGACGTACCGGATTCGACGCGCAATCGCCCATCCGCTTTGTCGTCCAAGCCGGCATCATCGATCCGGAAGCGTGGATCTCCGCTCGTGAGATAGCCGCTCCAACCCGCCGGCAAACCGGCATAGCGGAACTCGCCCCCCTCGCGGACGGAGACTAGGAAGCGCTGGAAGCTGGCGTAGCGCTGGTCAATTTCGCCCAGCAGCTCAAACTCGGGACTGCCTTCTCGATACAGCGGCTCATCGCCAACGAGAGCCAAAAACAGGCCCCGCCCGGCATCCGCCAACTCTCCCCGCACTGTGCCCGAAATCTGCTCGCGCTCGGGCAACATCCAGCGATACTCGCCCAGCTGCCAGTCGCCAGAACGCAGCTCAGGCGTGTGATCGATGGCGCTCAACTGCAGCACACCGGGGCCGAAACCCTGATCATTGGCCAGCACACCACGCGCATTGGTGCTTCCTGAGCCGACCGAGGCTCCTTCGCGATGCAATCGCAAGCGTGCCCCTTCAATCACGCGCTCGGCCTCGTCGACCACGCGAAGCCGGAATCCTGGTGACTCAACGGCCTGGCGAGATACGCCGGGATCCCCCTCCTTGCTGGTCAGGCTGGCAAACTCAGAATCGCGTTCACTCTCATCCGGTTGGACCTGGTTGACCTCGACCCCGGTGAAGGGATCGATCGGAGGGGTCCCCGACGCATCCCAAAGATACACGCCTACCGCAGTGGCGGTGATGATTCCGCCCACGGTCAGGCTAGTGCCGAGCCACGAAGCTTCCGGCACAGCCGGCACAACCCAAGGAGCTGGTAAAGGCGCGAGGAGCGCACGACAAGGTGCTAAACCATCCCCCCCGAAGCGATGGCGCATCAACCGTCGTAGCTCCTCAAGCGCTCGCGAAAGCTGCACCCGCACCGTGACGGCCTTCATGCCGTGGCGCTCGGCGATTTCCGCGGGCGTCAGGCCCTCGACATAGCGAAGCATCAGCAAGTGCCGGCCTGGATCAGGCAGATCCTGCAGGGCCTGCATCACATGCGTGGCCGCTTCACTCTTCCCCAGGAGCTGATCCGGCGTCTCCGGGACATTTGCCGATTCTGCGGCAGTTTCCCGGTCCCTCCGATTCTCGTAGACGCGTTTCTGGAGCAACTCCCGTTGCCGTATGTCCTTTCTGGACCAGGAGATTGCGAAGTTCCGAGCGATGGTCCCTAGCCATGCACGGACATTCGACTTGTGTCGCGGGGGGCGTTCCATTGCCCGCAACAGGGTTGCCTGAGCCAAATCATCGGCCTTCGACTCCCCGACCAAGGCGACGGCGAGAGCCCGTACCCAACCTGCATGTGACAGCAGCTCCTCGGGGTCCAGACTCTCGTGCGCTCGATCCATGGTTTCACTCAACAGAAAGCTTTCCTACGCCAGGCGTTTCAAGAAATACGATACGGCGCGATGAGGCTCCTCTCCGCCCTTCTCCTGCTGCTTCCTGCTTGCGCCACGCCACGGGGCGATTCTGCCTTGGATGACAGCGGGAATCCGCAGGCAAATCCCGCTGAGCCGGTCGCATTCCGGGTTCTGGGCCTTGCCCAGGACGCCGGGCTTCCCCACATCGGCTGCGATTGTGGGAATTGCAGTCGGGTACGGGCCGAGAATCGCACGGTCCGCGTTGCGAGTGCCGCGATTGAAGGCAACAGCGGCTGGTGGTTGCTCGATGCCAGCCCTGATCTGCCGGCACAGATTCACGACCAGGGGTCGATGCCGCGCGGGATCTTCCTGACCCATGCGCATATCGGCCATTACACCGGCCTGATGTACCTCGGTCGCGAAGCGCTCGGGGCGCAGAAGATGCCGGTCTGGTGCAGCCCACGGATGGCGCAGTTTCTGCGCGAGAATGGACCCTGGAGCCAACTCGTCACTCTCGGCAACATCGAGCTGCATGAGTTCCAGACCGATCAGGCGGTGGAGCTGGAACCCGGCCTAGTCCTCACCCCGCTTGCCGTTCCGCATCGCGACGAGTTCAGCGACACGCACGGCTTTTATGTCGAACATCGAGCCGGTCGACGCGAGGGCCCTCACGGAAGCTTGCTCTTCCTGCCGGACATCGATCAATGGGACCGCTGGGAGCGCCGGATTGAAGACTTTCTCGTGCCCGGCGCCCACCTCCTGCTCGACGGGACGTTTTGGTCCGGTGCCGAACTTCCGCATCGCGATTTGAGCGAGATCCCGCACCCTTTGGTTTCGCAGTCGATCGAGCGACTTCGCGGACCGCTTGCCGAAAGCGGCGCAAGCGTGCGCTTCTTCCATCTCAACCACTCGAATCCGCTGTGGAATCTCGCGGGGTCGGAAGCGCGTACCCTGCGTGCAGCTGGTTTCCATCTCGCGGAACGCGGTCAACGCATCCCTTTCTAGTCGGGTCCGGCCTCGTCAAGCTTTCTCTCGGTTCCCACCATGCCACTCAGCTTCCTTCGCAAATGGAAACGCAAGCGCATCTTGCGCAAGCCCTTCCCACCGACTTGGGAACCGCATTTGCGCGGCCTCCCCTTCTTCTTGGAACTGAACGGCGAAGAACAGGACAAATTGCGCGGCATGGTCCAAGTCTTTCTGGCTGAAAAGGATTTCGAAGGCTGCGGCGGACTTCAGCTCGACAACTCGATTCGCGTGAGCATCGCGGCACAAGCTTGTTTGTTGGTCCTGCACCTCAATCACGATTGGTATCACCGGGTGCGCACGATCCTGGTCTATCCCAGCAGCTTCCGCTCGAACTTTGCTGAGACCGGCCCAGGCGGGGTCGTCGGACCGCCGTCGGAATCGGCTCATGCCGGCGAAGCTTGGCTGGGCGGCGAGGTGATCCTGGCTTGGGACAGCGCCTTTACCGGTGGCCGCGACGGCAGTGATGGCCGCAACCCGGTCTTTCACGAATTCGCTCACAAGCTCGACATGCTTGACGGATACGCCGACGGCACGCCCCCGCTCGCCAGCCGAGAGCAAGCGGATGCCTGGCGAATCATTGCGACGGAGTCTTTTCAGACCTTGCGAGACCAGGCCGAGGCGCGCCAGCGCACCCTGATCGACGCCTACGGAGCGACCAACCCTGCCGAATTCTTTGCCGTCGCGAGCGAGGTCTTCTTCGAGCAGGCCCCGCAGCTCAAGTCGCAGGAACCGGCCCTCTACGACCAGTTGAGGCGTTTTTACCGGCAAGATCCAGCCTTACGCCGTCGCGCCGAGTCGAATCGGGTTTAGAACTGCCCGCAAAGATCCGCCAAGGGAGACGGCTCGGACAAGTCTGAAAAGCGCTTGCCCCCCGCCCCCGTTCGACTACCCTGGTAGTCGGACTCTCCGAACCGCATGCGTCGCACCACACTGATCCTGACCATCCTTGCCGTCGCCACCGCCGGCATTGTGTCCTGGGTGATCTTCTCACCCGATGAAAAGCTCAGCACCAATCCGGGAGACACCGGGGTTGTGCAATCGCCATCGCGAGCGGACGAAGAGGCGACGGAAGCGAATGCCGATGCCGACGAAGGCTTGGCAGGCTCTGACCTCGCGGAAGAGGCGGATCGCACCGAGCTCGCTTCGACTCCGGATCCGGCGACGCTTGCAGCTGCGCCAAGCACCGGCGCCTTGACCCTGCGCGTACTCGACCCGGAAGGCCAACCCATCGAAGGCCTGAATGCGCGTGTGATGGCGAGCCATGGCGGACAGTTCATGCCATGGATGGACCCGACAAACACGGCGGAGGCTCTGGCCGAAATTCCAAGCAACGGCAACGGCGAGATCGAACTGCTTGGCGTGCCCGCGGACACCAAGATCAGCTTGACGCTTTCCGGTGACCATTGGGTCGAACGCAGAGTCCCGCTTGCTGCGCTGCGCAACGGAGAGCGACGCGCTCTTGGCGATTTGTCGATCGCACGCGGCGTGCTTCTGCTTGGGCGCGTCTTGGGCGAAGACAACAAGCCGGTCGCCGACGCCAAGGTCGTGATCGCGGAACGCTCGGGCAATGCGATGCCTGACGGCATCATGTTCGCCGGCATGGAAGGTGGTAGCCAACGCACCGCGACCACCGATTCCGAAGGTCGCTTCCGCGTGCCTGGTTTGGCACCGAAGGAGTACACCGCGACTGCCACGCGAGTCGGTCGGGTGCAGGCGGAGACCGATTTCTTGCTCTCCTTGAGCAACCCAGATCATCGCGTGGAATTGCGCATGAGCGATGGCGGCTGGATCACCGGAGTCGTGCGCGCTGAAGACGGGCGGCCGATTCCCGAAGCCAAGGTCGCGCTGATTCCTGCGCGCGGTTTCGCGAGCTACCAATGGGATTCCGAGCGCGTGCTGCGCGAAGGACAACCAGTCAGCGAAGACGGTTCCTTCCGGTTAGCTGGAGTGCCCGAAGACAATAGTCATCGCGTGGTTGCCTCCGCTCCCGGTTTTGCTCGCGGCAGAAGTGATCGTGTTCTGCCCGGTATGAAGGTCGAAATCGGTCTGACGCCGCGCGTCAGCCTCGCTGGCTTCGTCTTCGATTCGACAGGCTCGCCTGTTGCCGACGCAGAGATCACGGCAACTCCGTCCCTCGCTTCGGGCGCCGAGCCGCAGCCGAATCTCAACATGGAGTCGGCAACCAGCGACGAGAATGGCGCCTTTGAGTTCACCGAGCTTTCATCCGGCAGCTATGACTTCGCGGTCAGTTCGCCCGCCGGCGAAACCACGATGAAGGCGGTCGAGATCAACGCAAGCTCGGAAGCGATTGAGCTACGCTTGCCCGCAGGCGAAGCCGTGATCGTGCGCGTCACTGATACCGACGGCCAAGCCTTGGAGGACGCTCGCGTCCAGATTGAAGCCTCGTCCCCAGGCGATGAACTCGGCTTGGTCAGTGGCAATGGCCGCCGCTTGCGCATGGCAGTCGGACCGGATGGCTCCATCGAAACCTTTGGCGGCGGTGCAAGCCGCACGGGCCGTACCGATGCTGGCGGCATGTTGCGTTTCCACGGACTGCCCCAAGGCAAGTACCGCCTGACGGTCAACAAAGAGGGCTTTGCTCGCACGATTCAGATCGTCGAGCGCACCGAAGATGGCGAGCAACTCGTGGTCGTCGAAGCACCGCGCGCTGCTGCCGTACGCGTGACCGCGCTTGACGCGAACGGGCTTCCGATCGAAGGCGCGAATCTTGAGATTGCTCGCGTCGACGCCAAGCCTGCCGACACCCACTCGGCGAAAACCGACGCCTGGGGACTGGTCGTGTTCCGTGATCTCGTGCCCGGCGCCTACACCCTGCGCGAGTCCGAAAGCGGGCAACGCGGCGGATTCGTGATCTTCAACGATGAGTCCGAAACCGCCGAGGAGAATCCGCAAGAGGAAGTCGTGCGCTTTGAACTGGGCGACGGCGAGGACGGCGAACAGCAAATCACACTTGCTGCGAAAGCGGTTCCGACGGTTTTGGTCACCCGCTTGGGCGTACCCGTACCCAACGCCAGCGTCACGATCGAGAGCAAGGGCAACTCGGACATGATGATGTTCGGCTTCCCGGGCATGGGCGGCGGTGGCACGACCACCAACGCACGTGGTTTGGCAACCTTGCCGCCGAATGATCCCGGTAGCTACATGCTGAAAGCCCGCGCGACGGCCACCAACCCGTACTCCGAGTTGGAAGTCACCTTGGGCCCCGGTGCCCAGCAGCTAACCATCGAGCTCGCGACCGGTGGCGTCTCCGGCACGATTACCGGTCCCGGCGGCCCCTTGGTCGATGCACAGGTCAACTTGAACCGCGAACGCGGTGAAGGCGAATCAACCGGCAGTCGCTCCATCGGCGTGATTTCATTCGCGATTGGCGGCGAAGACGACGACGATGGCGAAGTCGAGACCTTCGATTTCAGCTCGGCGGATGCGCGCGCTCGCACCGATAGCGACGGGCGATTCCGCTTCTTGGATGTCCCTCCGGGCACTTACACGATGTCGATCAAGGCGAAGGGCCACAGCCCCTTGACCACCGAGATCTTCGTCGTCGAGGAAGGCACGCAAGGCGACCGCGGAATCATCGCGCTGGAAGCGGGCGC
>JBDQJC010000037.1:0-31333 GCA_040264055.1 Planctomycetota bacterium | reverse complement strand
CGCAGATTCAGCATGCAGCATGCGCACGACGACTTCCTTGCCGTCTTCGGTCGCAGAAAGCGAGTTGTTCGGCCATGAAGCGGGCGCCTTCACCGATGCGCGCAAACAGCGCCTCGGCAAGTTTCAGGTTGCCGATGGAGCGAGCCTGTTTTTAGACGAGATCGGCGAGTTGCCACTTGCGATCCAGGCCAAGCTGTTGCGCGTCCTGCAATCCGGCGAGGTGCAGCGAGTCGGTTCCGATCAGAATATTCATGTCGATGTGCGTTTGTTCGCAGCGACCAATCGCGATCTGCACGCCGAGGTCAAAGCCGGCCGCTTCCGCGCCGACCTCTTGCACCGGCTCGATGTCTGCCGCCTCCTCGTGCCCGCCTTGCGCGACCATGCCGAAGACATCCCCGTGCTTGCCGGGCACTTTTGCGACGGCATCCGCCGCCGACTTGGCCTCGGTCCCGTGCGCGTCGCGGAACGTGCGCTCGAAGCGCTCGCTTTGTATTCCTGGCCGGGCAATGTGCGCGAACTGCAAAACGTGTTGTCGCGCGCCGCACTGCACGCTTCGGCGCGTGTCGAGCGCGGCGACCCCGTCTTGCTTGAACTCGCAGACTTGGGCTCGGATTTCCAGTCGCTCTCCGCGATTCGGCCTGCCCCAAACCTGGACAGCGAGCCTGCGCCTTCCGCGCCCGCCCTTCCGCCAGGTCCCCTCCGCCCTGCGGTCGAAGCCTTCGAACGCCGCATGATCCAGGCCGCCCTCGAGCGCAATGGCGGCGTCTGGGCCCGCGCCGCCAAAGAACTCGGCCTGCACCGCAGCAACCTGCACCACCTGGCGCAGCGCTTGGACTTGCGCGACTAGCGGCCTCCGGCCCGCCTTCTTCGGGCAACAGCGGCAAGCTTCTCTAAGCTGATTGCATGTTGCTGACTCTCTGTGCGGTTGCCCTCTCCACCTGCGCGCAGGAAATCGAGAAGCCTGCCCTACCTCCCCACCCCGAGTTGGTGGAAGTCGAGGCGGAATCTGCGCCAGACCTGAGCCCCGACTTGCGTTATGAGTTGGGCGTTCGGCTGCGCGCAATGGAGGCCGCATTCGAAGAGGCCGACGAACAAACCCGTCGCGATGCTTTGCCTCAGATCGAAAAGGCGGTCAGTTCGTTCTTCTCGCTCAACCTTCCCGAGGCCGCACGCGCCCTCGATATGGCCCGCCATCATCTTGCTGGCACAGAACCAACATGGACCGATTCGGTCGCCGTAACTGTCTCGCCACGATTTGCCGAGACGGGAACCGTCGTTCACTTGGGTCTCAGCGCGATCTACTCGAGCGAAGTTCCTTCGAGCTATAAGGTCGTCACGTCGTTCACGCGTGACCGGAGCGAAATCAATCACTTTCCGACGGTCCTTCAAACAGAGAGCATTCCACGCGTCACCTCGGTCGAAGGCTGGGAGTATCCGGGGTGGAACCCAATGGTGCTCGCTTGGACTTCAGAGGCCGGAGCCCGCGTTCGACCAATCGACCTCACTGCGGATCGTGATATTCGCAAGCGAGCGACTTCGATGCAGGCTCTTCGCAAGAGCCAACTTGATCAACTCGACCCGTGGGTTACTGCGACCTCGCGCCTTCATCTCGAGCTACTCAGCGGCCTTATGCGAGGCGAGCAATTTGAGACCAACCTCGCCGGAGACGAAATCCTCTTCGGTCTTGAAGCTCTTTTGAAGGAAACCACGACGCCTCATGGAAACGCAACGATTCGGTCCTGGATCAATGGATATCGCCCGCTTGTTCCCTGCGGCCTGGCGCAAGCTCCTCCTCCGTACCCAAATATCCCCTTTGTCGCACTCCCGCGTGAGGTTGGAGGGCGCGACGTCATGCGCGTATTTGTTCCCAACCTTCCTCGCAATTCGATTGCGAAACTCCCGCTCATCATCGCCATGCACGGCGCGGGCGGCAGCGAAAACATGTTTGTCGATGGTTATGGCAATGGAAAAGTCACTTGGCTTGCGGACGAACATCAGTACATCGTTGTGAGCCCACGCATGAGTGTCGGCACCGATATCGAAGCGCTGGTGGATCAACTCGTGCCTTTGCTTGGCGCAGACCGAAATCAAGTCTTCCTGCTTGGTCATTCCATGGGCGCCGCTGCAGCGATTGACGCGGCGCGCAAGGCGAGTCGCCCGTACGCCGGGCTACTTCTGCTCGGCGGCGGACGCTCGGTGCGCACGCAGGATCTACCGAAGTTCCTTTCAACGCCGATCTACCTTGCCGCGGGCGAGCGCGACTTTGCGCTGCCCGGAACCAACGCGCTCGCCAAGCAGCTCGAAACAGCGGAACATGAAGACTTCACTTACCAGGTCGTACCCAACACTGAGCACCTCACCGTCGTTCAAGTAGCGCTGGACGAATGCTTTGCCTGGATCAAGCATCGCGCAAAGCCGCTCGCGGATTAGGGGCTAGCAGCCTTCAGCCCAGCACTTCCATGGCTGCACGCCAAGTCCCCAGGTGCGCTTCGATCGTGCGGCTGACCGGCTTGGCGTAGCCGCCGCCCATGGTCCAGACGACGGGGATTCGCCGATCGTGACAGGCTTGGAAGACACGCCGGTCACGTTGAAACAAGCCGGCGTGACTGAGCGCGAGTCGCCCAAATCGATCACCTTGCAAGGGGTCAACCCCCGCTTGATAGAAGACGAAGTCGGGATTGCTGCGTTCGAATGCTTGCGACAAGGCGGCGGCGACGGCGGCGAGATAGGCGTCATCAGCAGTGCCATCCGGCAAGGCGACATCCAGGTCACTAGGCGGTTTCTCTTTGGGGAAGTTGCCCGCCCCATGCACCGAGAGCGTGAAGACGCGCGGCTCGTCGGCGAAGATCGTGGCGGTGCCGTCGCCATGGTGCACATCCAAGTCAACGATCAACACGCGCCTTGCCCTGCCGGCCGCGATCAAATCCATGGCCGCCACCGCGAGGTCGTGAAAGACGCAGTAGCCTGCGGCTCGGTCGCGATGCGCGTGGTGGGTACCCCCAGCAAGGTGTCCGGCCCCGCCGTGATCGAGCGCATGCCAAGCCGCTGCTACGGTGCCACCCGCGCTCACCAGACAGCGCTGCACTAACTCTTCGCACCACGGGAAGCCAATCCGCTTCTGGTGCGCGGCATCCAAGCGCCCGGCCAAAAAGTCATCGACGAAATCCGCAGTGTGCACCCGCAAGAGTTGCTCGCGACTCGCCGCCGGTGAGTCGTGTAGATTTTCCGAATGCATCAGCCCCTCGCGCAGCAAGCCCCGCCGCGTCTCCCGATACTTTTCGAAAGGAAAGGGATGGTGCGGCGGCAGCGGCAGATCAGCACGCTCGCAGTGGTAGGCGCGGAGGGACAAGAGCTCTTCTAGGCCAGGAATCCCGCCGTCCGAGAGGCGAAGCTTGGCCGCTGCGATCGTATCCTGCCCACATGGCGACCACTCTGATTGTCGGTGCGAGCCGTGGCCTCGGCCGCGGATTCGTACAGCAACTCCTTGCGCGTGGCGAGCAGGTCATCGCAACCGTGCGTAAACCGGAAGACGCCGCCGCGCTGCAGATGCACGCGCTCGAAACCGGCACCAACGATCAGTTCGAAACTCTTCGGCTAGATGTTGCCGACGCCGTCTCTCGAGCCAAGTTCGCCGAGTTTCTCGACGGCCGCGCCATCGATACTTACATCCATAACGCCGGAGTCTATGGCCCCAAAGGCCTGGGGCCGGGCGAGCTTCCCGAAACGATGTGGCAAGAGGTGCTGCACATCGACACGGTCGCTCCACTGATGGTCGCGCAGGAACTGTTGCCGAACTTGCGCGCCGCCGCGCAAGCAAACGGCCTTGCCAAGATTGCTTTCTTGACCAGCAAGATGGGCAGCATCGGCGACAACGGTTCCGGCGGTTCCTATCTGTATCGTTCGGCGAAAGCCGGGCTCAACGCTGCAGCGCGCTCGCTCTCGATCGACCTCGCGGCCGAGAACATTGCTGTGCGCCTCCTCCATCCAGGTTGGGTCGCCACCGATATGGGCGGAGCATCGGCTCCGCTTCAGATCGACGAGTCGGTCGCCGGCATGCTGGCTCAGATTGACGCGCTGGAAGCCGGCACTTCAGGCCGCTTCGTTGATTGGTCCGGCGCCGAGATTCCCTGGTAGAAGCTCAAGCACTTTTCCACGGCTGCGACGGCATCCGGTGTGCCGTTGTAGCCATGCCTCTCTTCGCCACCACGCAAGTGGTCCAAGGAGGCGAAGAAGGACTGCGCCCGGAGTGCATTGAACTCTTCCGGTGCACACCAAACTCCGCATCCGGACTTCTCAAGAAAATGCGCATTGATGCGCTGTTCGTATTGGCCTGATTCCGGCAGCGCGAAGACTGGCTTGCCCAAGAACAAGCACTCGCCCAAGAGCTGGTTACCCGCTGCGCAAATCACCGCGGTGGCCGAACTAAGGTCGTCCAAGAAACCAGATTCGCTGATGGGGCGGAACTGCAAATTGCCGCGCGCCGCCTGCTCGCCGCGCCCGTAGACCCGAAACTCATGGGGCTGATGGGCGAGCACATCCAGGACCGCGTCGGGCGTCGAGCGCCGCAGGTAGACCAGGACATGCTTGCCGATCGTCGGCCGACGCTGTGCCAATTCGGGCCGAATCATCGACCGCACTTGGAAGACCTTGCGCGCGCTCGGCAGGATCCCCGGCGCATAGAAGGAGCTAACAATCGTCGCCGCTTGGCGTCGATACATCAGCTTGACTCCGGGCCGCAACAGCGAGAGCTTCCAGCGCAAAGAACTCGGAAGCGAGGAAAGATCATTCTCGATCAAGAAATGCTGATGGTCGAGGCTGACATACGGGACCCCTGCTTTTTCAGCCGCACGCGGAAGCAAGGGTTCAAAGTCGGTGATGACCAGGTCCGGTTGCTCGCTGCGCAAGGCGGCAGTCAATCGCTTGACCTCGCTGTGCATCCCCGCGACGAAGCTCATGACCTCGCGCGCGGTCGCAAACGAGTTGACACGGCCTCGACTGCGATAGGCAAAGCGCAGCGTAGGAATCTCGCGAACCTCAACTTCTGTGCCTTTGTAAAGCGGCGCAAGGAATCGGAATGCGTCGCCGCCGGCGAACAAAACCACGCGGTGCTGCAGTCGCAGAGTTTCGGTCAGGGTGCGTGCCCGCGTGGCATGCCCGCGGCCTTCCCCCATCACGCTGTAGAAGATGTTCGCCATCGTTTTGTCTTCCTGAGTTTCGGTGACCTTGGTGAATCTCGGCCAAAGGCTAGAGGAAGCCTTCGAGATCTTCTTGGGAAGGCGGAGCACACGATTGCAGGGTCGCCGCGTGAAGATCTCATCTCCGCTAGTTTCCACTTTTGCGCATTCCTCGATCAAGCTCGGTTCATGAGCTACCTCCCCCGTATCCCCCTCGTCATGGCGCTGCTCGCCGCCCCAGCTGCAGCTCAGTCCGGCACACTCGATCAAGTCTCCCCTTTCTCGAGCGAGACTGGCGGCACCAGCGGTCAAGGTGCTAGCTATAACTTCGACGCGCCCACGCTCAGCTGGCAAGCTGAAACTGTTGCCGGCTATACCGGTCAGCTCGAAGGATTTGAGTTGGAAGTCAACGGCGCTGTTGGCGCGACCTTTGACGTCGCGATCCATCTTGGCAACGCATGGCAAGCCGGCGCCCCGGTTTACTCAGGCACCTACACGCTGACCAACGGCGTGAATGAAATCGCTTGGGTCAATGTCACCGCTTCGAACATTAGCCTGAACGCAGGCGATGCATACGTCATCCAGATTACTGGCACAGGATCGGGCGTTTGGGGAACCGGAAGCTACGAGTCGCCGGTCAACACTCTGTACACCCTGCCGCTGTACCTCAACAGCAGCATCTTCGGTCCGGAATGGAAGATCGGTTTCCATACCTACATGCTGTCGGGCCCTTCGCTCAGTAGCACCGGAAACTGCGGCGCCGTGATGAACTTCCACGTGAGTGGCGCGACCCCGGGTAGTGCGGTCGCCTATGTGTACGCGCGCGGTTTGGGGAACTACGTGATTGGCAATGGCCCTTGCATCGGCACGATGCTTGGCCTCGACGCGACCGTCAAGCTGGGCGGAATCTCTGGAGCGAACGCTTCCGGCGACGCCACTTTCTCGACACATGTTCCAGCTGGCGCATGTGGGCGGATATGGGTGCAAGCCTTGGACCTGTCGTCCTGTGGCACGACAAACGTCATCGCGCTCTAATCCCGAATCTTGTCGACTACCGAGAGGAAGATCATTGAGCTTCCTCTCTTCTTTTGCATCGAGTGCACGCTAATCGGCTTTGATCGGTTAAGCTCGTATACATGGTCAAACCGGTTCGGTGGCATCTGCTACCACTCGATCGAACGACTGCGGGCGGCGTACCCACTCGCAGCGAATCTGACCCTCCCGTCGACCCGCGCATTCCTCCGTGGGGCACCCGGGAAAACGAACGCCTCGAGTTCAAGGCCGCCGAGGTGCTGCGCAGTCCGGCCGGACGCCGCAAGTTGATGGAAGAAGTTGTCGGCATGCTGAACGCGCGCGGTGGGCGTATTTTGGTCGGCGTGCGTGAACAAGACAGCATTGCTGCAGCGCTCGACCCGATTCCCGAGCACGAGCGCAACCAGTACGATCACTCGATGCGCGATTTACTGGCCGATCTGATTGAACCACGCGTCAGCGACCAAGACTGCCGTGTGCAATGGCTGCACGCACTCGATGGCTATGTGCTCGAGCTCAACGTGCGCCTACTCGGCACCGACCGGCGTCCATTCTGCCGTATGTCGGGCAAGGATCGGCGCTATATGCTCCGCGTCGGCGATCGTTTGCGCCCTATGAAGTACGGCGAGTTGCGCGAAGCTTTCGCGCGCGACGAAGACGAAACGCGCAAGCTTTAATCGGGTCACAGGCTCGCGCCAAGAACTCGCGGCGCGCCGTCGTTCAACTTCTCAAAGCGGTAGCCCGCTTCGGTTGCGCCCCACACTTGACGGCCGTCAGCATCCCAGCCGCGATCCCAGCTTGTCAGTTGATCGGCTTGAATGATGACTTCGCTGCTCGCCCAAGCCGCGCCACGCAAGCTGCTTGGGCAACTGCGCTCTTTGGTTTGGCCGATGTAGACGCCCTCTCCTCCGGTCAGCAGAATCGCGCAACCTTCGCGTTTGGCCAAGTCTTCCGGCTTCAAGGCCGCGAGCAAGGTCGGTGTTTTCCAAGCCCGCGCAAAACGCATCGGGTCGCCGGGAAGCTCGAAGACCTCGGATTGAAATCGATTCGGACCGAGTTGAGACAGGCGATAGATCCGCTGCCGATATGGCTGATCCAGCGAATCCGCCGCCGCTTGCTCGACATACAACCATCGCTCGTCCCCATAAACCTGGTCCTCCCAAATCGGCAGCATGACCAAGCGGATATTGAAAAAGTCGTCCGGCGACTCAGCCGCCTGCACTTCCGAAGAAAAGGTGCCCGTCATCCACTTCGCCAAACCATGCAAGGACCCGGTCAGCGCCTCGTTGCTCTTGGTCCCTTGGCACGCAAAAAGCGCGCCGCAAGAAAGTAGCAAGCCGGTAGAAAGCAAGCGAGTGAGGCCGCGCATGTCGACATTGTGCCGCGCACTGACCCTTGACTGCTACATTGATCCCATGCTGGGCATCGCCCTTCCCACCCTGTTCGCCCTCGCATCCGCCGTGCCACAAGCTGACGTCGAGAAACCGAAGCACCCGACCCCGCTGGCGCCGGTTGCCGGTCAGGTTGAACAGCCAGTCGAGCTGGGCCAGGTCAAGTGGCGGCGCGATTTCGAGGCCGGCCTGGCCGAGGCCAAGCGAACGGGCAAGCCAGTCATGCTGCTCTTCCAAGAGGTGCCCGGCTGACAGGGTTGCCAGGACTACGGTGCTCAGGTTCTGACGCACCCCTTGCTGGTCGAAGCGGCCGAAGATCTGTTCGTTCCGATCGCGATCTACAACAACACCGAAGGCGACGCCGACGAGCAAGTGCGGCTGCGCTACCAAGAGCCGGCTTGGAATTACCAGGTTGTTCGCATCGTCGATGGCGATGGCAAAGATCTGACTCCCAGGCTTGAAAAAGACTGGACCGTCGCCGGAGTGACCGAGACGATGGCCGCTGGCCTCAAGGCCGCAAAGAAGGAAGTCCCCGCCTGGCTCAAGTTGCTCGCGATGGAAAGCCGCGCGCAACAACGCGGCGTCGAGAGCGCAATCTTCGGCATGTCGTGATTCTGGGTTGGTGAGGCCGAGTTCGGCCTCGTTCCTGGAGTCACCCGCACCCGCCAAGCTTGGATCGGCAAAGAGGAAGTCGTCGAAGTTTGGTATGACCCGAAGCTCATGAGCTTTGAGAAGTTGCTCGATCACGCGCGCACCAAAGATTGCGCGCGCCGGGTTTGGACTCGTACCCCCGCGCAAGCAAAGCTGGCCAAAGCCGCGCTCGGCGACTTGGCCATGGCCGCACCAGCTTCGATTCGGCTCGACGCCGAGCAGAAGTACTACCTGCTGCAGACGCCACTCGCAAAGCTTCCACTTTCCGAAGCGCAAGCTTGCCGCGTCAATGCGCAACTCGAGAGCGAAGCCTTCTTGCGCTACCTCTCGCCGCGCCAGGCCAAGATTGCCTCCGACCTGATCGCTGCGGCAAGCAAGAAAGACTAGGCGTCGACTTCGACGACAAAGAGGTACTCGCAGTTGCGCGTATGCGAGACCGTGCCGACCTTCTGGCCAGCCGGATTGTGAATCCCGATGCGTGCGCCGATGTAGCGCTCGTGCGATTTTTCCCGCACGCTGACGCGCCCGCGCTCGCTCAGGATGTCGACCAGTTCTTCGCGACTAAGGAAACCCTCGTCACTGAATGACACCAGGATCCAGCGCACATCGAGCGCCGCAACCAACTGACGCATCGCCGGAGCGATTCCCGGCTTGCTGTTGAATCCGCTGCGCCGCTCGCGCACTTCTACGCGCTTATTGGCCTTGCCGAAGTGCTCGGGCGCATCGTTGCACACCAGGGTTTCCCAGATGTGATAGTTGCCGAGATACTTGTGTTGGTTGTATGGCGGATCCAGGTAAGCCAAATCGGCGCGCACCGCACTTGCCGCCAAGCTGGCGTCGGCGTGCATCGCCGCACACTTTCCGGCCGCCGGCCGCGCCAACAAATCGGGCAAGCGCAATTCCAAATCGCGGAAGGAACGCGGCGCCCACTCCTTGAGGTAGGCCATCTGCACCCCGGTCGTCGAATCGACTCGGTCCGCCGCCTGCATCAATGCCGTCAGGACGATCGCCTGTAACTCGGGATCCTCCGACAACTCCATTGCATCGATGCGCTCTCGGATGGCATCCATGCGCTCGCCATTCTTGGGCTGGAAGAAACGCGCTTGTTCGCAGAAAGTCGAAGTGAAGTAACCAGGCTTGCCGGGCAGCTGATTCAGTTCATCGAGCAGCGCCTGCGCCTCGGCGGCGCGCTCGCGATCGGCGGCGACGTAACACGTCGCAAGGGTCGCCGCGTAGCGATTCCAATCGTTGGCCGTGACGCGATAGCCGGCGCCCTTGAGCGCGTGGCCGACCCGCGCCGTGCCCGAAAACAGATCCAAGACATGGCCGCGCTGCCCCTGCATCACTTCCTCGACCGTGGCGAGAATCCACGGCAGTAGCGCGCGTTTGGAACCGAGGTACTTGATCAAGGGAAACGCCTCCCGGGCGCGCGCTCATCTTAGGCCGGCGCGAGATCCGACTGGATCTCGCCTGCGAATCGACCGAAGATGGAAGACGTGCATTGTCACCAAGACCGCCTGGTGGTCGCGAGCTCCGGCCGTGGCTTCACTGAAATCACGGAGCATTTGCGCACCGCGGTGTTTGCAAGTGGCTGCCAAAGCGGGCTGCTGACCGCATTTGTCCATCACACCAGCGCTTCGCTGATCATCTGCGAGAACGCCGATTCGCAGGTATTGCGCGACTTAGACGCCTGGATGAGCCGCGCCGTGCCCGATGGCGACCCGCTCTTTCGGCATACCGCCGAAGGTCCGGACGACATGCCCGCGCATGTGCGCTCGGTTCTGACCGCGACCAGCTTGTCGATTCCGGTCGCCCAGGGTCGGCTTGACCTGGGCACCTGGCAGGGAATCTATCTCTATGAACACCGCAGCGCGCCGCACCAGCGGCAGATCAGCATGACGGTGATCGGCGCCAGCTAAGTCGTCAGCGCAGAGCTTCGCCCTAGCAGCCGACCAAATCGACGCGCGGATAGTGCTCGCGAATCGCCACGACCATCGCGTCGCTCCAGCCCGTCGCATCGACCGCGAGGGCACGCGTATTCGGAAGTTGGCCACGCTCCATCGCCGCAGCCCAAGCCGCCACCGGAATTGGATTCCAACGCAGGTCCATCGCGCAAACCTCGGGGGCGCGCGCGAGATGTTGCAAGCCTGCCGCGCCGATTTCGCAACTCTGCAAGACCAACACTTGAGGCAGGTGCTCACACGCGGCAAGCGCTTCTGCACCGGCGTCGCCGAGCGGATTCTTGCTGAGAGTCAGCTCTTCCAGGGATTGCCAACCCGGAAGCTCGGTAATCAAGCCGAGCGCATCAGCCGGAAGTTCGACCGCGGCCAAATGAGCCGCACGCAACTGCTCCGCGCATAAGAATGCAAGCACAGCTTGTGCGCCAAGTTGCGTGCCCTGCAGGCCCAAGCTTCTCAGGCCCGGAAACCAATCGCTCGCCGCAAGCGCGTGCAAGCCAACCGCGGTGCAGTCATTACTGGCAAATCCAACGCTGGCCAAGTCGAGGTGCTCGATCATCCACGGCCCACGCACTTGCGCTAAGGCTTCGAGTGCAGAGTCGCAGAGATCTTGGCCACGCAGGTCGAGACGCCGAAGCTGCAGCAACCACTCCGATTGCGCGAGCGCCTTGAGCCCGCGATCGCCAATGCCACCCATGTAGCCTTCACAGAGCAACTCGCGCAAAGTCGGCGGAACGGTCGCCGCGGCCAAGGCAAGCGCGAGCTCTGCGTCACAGGCGCCGACGCCGAGCCCGAGGGTTTCCAACCTGCTCCAGGCAGGCGAGGAGACCAAGCGCGCCAAACTTTCCGGCCGCAGTTCGACATCCGCCAAGCGCAAGCGGCGGACCGCGGCGAGCTCGGGAAGGGCAAGGAACGCCTCCCATTCCGGGGCCGGCCCGTCTTCTTCGTTGACCTCGAGCGTGATGCCTTCGATGCACGCTTGTTGGCTGATCCGCGGCAGTTCTTCGATCAACTCGGCCAGGCTTCCACTCACCGAACTGACCGCGCCGCCGCGAATACCCAAGCGAAGTTCCCGGCAGCCCAGTGCTTCGGCCCACGCAAGCTTCGCCGCATCCATCAACTCACGCTGACGGCGGCGTAACTTGCCGACCCCCGGACTCCAGCGCGGCAACTCGCCCAGGCGGAGCTGCACTTCAGCAAGCTCGACGCGTGGGTCGGAATCGGCGGGAGGAGGAATCAAAACGCTTCGACGGGGCTCACGCAACCAGCGGCCATCCCGAATCTAGCGCCGCGCTCCTAGGCTGGGATTGTTTGCCTGGGCGCGATGCGCCGCAACACGATGCGATTCCACACCCTGACCGCGATCCTTTTCTGCATTCTGCCTAGCTGCGACAGCACCGAGGAACTGCACGACAATCGCAGCTTGCGACTCGAGCTTCCGTATCAATCCGATACCGAGTTGATTCGGCGTGGCGGGGTTGACGGCGCGCAAGACCATGCCTTGGCCCTTCAGAACGGCTTGCTCAAGCTCCAGCAGGGTGCGCGCACGATTCAAATTGATCTCGACGCCTTCCCCGGAGACACCTTTGTGGTCTACGGCACCGGCCTGATCCTTCCGGTTGTGCTCGATTTGCCAGATGGCACGCGCCTGCACTGGCGAGGCAGCCAACTCAAGCTCGGCGAGCGCATTCTGGATGTGCCGCGGCGCGGCAGCTTCCGCTACGACGCCGCGCGTCAGCAGTTGATTGCAAACGAGGCTGCACCGCCGCGCGACTAGCGTTTCGAGCCACGCTTCTGCAAGGTCAGCACATCGAACAAGCGGCCTTCTTCGTCGATCGCTTGGAACTCAAGCTGATTGCCGTGAATCGCAACGTAGACGAAGTGGTGATAGCGCGACTTCTTGTGGCCGAACCAGGTGTTCGCCGGGTCGAAATCTTCGAGGCTGCCCCCTCCACCGGCTGCCGTGACATAGATCACACCCCCTTCTTCGTAGGGCGTCACCTTGCCTGCGCGAATCGGGAAAGTGCGTTCGTAGTCATGCACATGTCCAGAGAAGCAGACGTCGACGCCGTACTGTTCGAGCAGGGCGACGATGTTGCGCACATTCATGTCCCCGCGCGTCGAGGATTCCTTGAGCGTATCGCCGTAGTCGTTTGAATCCGATGTATAGGGCGGTTGGTGCAAGACCGCAAAGCGCCAGGTTGCCGTCGACTTCTTGAGCGCGCCCTCCAACCACTTCAATTGATCTGACTGCTGCGCCAGCGAACGATTGCCGTCGATCATGAAGAATTCGGCGTTGCCATAAACCGTGCTGTACCAGCGCTCGGGCTCCGGCAATGACATGTAGTCGTAATAGAGCTTGGCATCTTGTTCGTGATTCCCGAGCACGGGAATGATCGGCACCCGACCTAACAAGGGCTGCATGCTGGGGAAGAAAGTGTCGGTCCAATCACGCTTCACGCTGCCGGTGTCGACCAGGTCGCCGGCATGCACAATGAAGTTGGGCCGGTGCATATAGGCGAGGTCGGAAACCCGCTTGGCCACTTCTCCATTGGTTTGCGTATCTCCAATGACAGCAAAGGTATAGGCGTGATCAACAGTCGCCGCGGTACGAAAGGAAAGCACCTCGGATTCGATCTCTTCGCCTTCAAGCCCAATGATCTTGGTTTGGTAAAAGTACTTCTGGTTCGGCTCGAGCTCATCGATGAAGAACTCGTGCAAGCCGCGGACTTCCTCGGACTCGTATTCGATCTCGACGCCGTCCGTCGAAGTATCGCGCCAAATGCCCACCGAGCCTTCGGAGGGGAAGGTCGACTCAAACAAGATCGAAACACCGTCAAGCCGCGGCCAAGTGAGATAAGGCTCGACGAGGTAGCCGAACTCCATATCGGTCCAGGGCTCGCTGGAGCGCAGCGCGGGACGGCTTCGCGCAGCTTTTTCGATCTGGCCAGCGCTCATCGCGCGACTCTCGAGAGAGACCTCGAGCAAACGCCCATCGAGGGGATAGTTCTCGTCCTTGTCTCGATAGGCTCCGATCACTACCGGTGCATCGAGGTCGTACAGGACTTCGCCATTCTGCAAGGTGGACTCAAAGTCGAGCTTGCCATCGACATAGATGCGCGTGGTCTTGCCGTCGAAGCTTGCCGCAAGGTGGTGCCATGCGCCCGGCGTGTACGCGGTTCGGCCGCGGAAGTAGCTCATGCGCCCATCGCCGTCATCGGTGCCGGTCGTCGACAGGCCAATCGTGAAGACCTGGTCGTCGTAACCGAGCACGAAGCCCTTTTCGTAGTCGCCATTGTCCTGAATGCAACTCAAGATGCCGCCCCACCGTTGCGGCCGCTCGATTGCGACCCAGGCCGATGCGGTGAACTCCTTCCGCGGAAGGCTCTCGATCACATCAGCCGCGCGCGCGGCGACCGTCAGCACCTGGGGATCGCCATTCATGACCAAACCGCCGCCATTTTCGGCAGGTGCGAAAACGGGCGTGCTGTCCATCTGCAACGGCGGAGTCACCGGGCTCGTGGAAAAGCCCTGGGCCTCGTAACGGGCCTCGAAAGTCCAGGACCAGTCGGTCTTCAGCGAAGGCTCGCCACCCAACCAGCCAAAACAAACGGCCAGAGGAGCCATCGCAAGCAACAGGCGGGAACGCGAATTCATGGCCTGATTGTGCCAGCCGGGGCAAGCGGTTTCGCTGCTCGCCTGCGCGAGGAGGGCGTAGGCTCAGAATCATGCTGCTCGCCACGCTCTGCCTCGGTTCATTCTGCCAGCTCATTCCAGACCCGCGTGAGGATTGGCCGGCGGTTGCGGTTTCTGATGCGCCGCTGGAGCAGAGAACTCCGGGCGAGGGCGACGATCATTTGCATTACCCCGGTGATCCCAAGCAAAGCCCCGGCTTCGGGCGACGCGTGATTCTGATCGCGGGCGACGAAGAGTATCGATCCGAAGAAGTGCAGCCCATGTTGGCACGGCAACTGAATCGACTTGGTTTTGAGTGCATTGTCCTGTTCAGCCAGAACCCCGAAACCGGCGAGATTGACCCGAACCAGCAGCAGCACATCCCGGGCACCGAGTGGATCAAGGATGCCGATTTGTTGGTGCTACAACTACGCTTCCGTGCGTTGCCTGCCGCCCAGATGCAGCCACTGGCCGACTACATTGAGGCCGGCAAGCCAGTCATCGGCATCCGCACCTCGACTCACGCCTTCGACTATCGCAAGCAGCCCGAGGCCAAGTTCGCGACCTGGAGCTTTCACTCCAAGGAATGGCCCGGCGGCTTTGGCAAGCAGGTGCTGGGTGAAAACTGGGTCGCCCACCATGGCGGTCACGGCAGCCAAGCCACCCGCGCACTGCCGAATCCCAGGCAGGCGCATCATCCGGTGATGCGCGGAGTCGGCCCGGCTTTCGGACCCAGCGATGTCTACACGGTTCGCGAACTTCCGGCCGACGCGATTCGACTGATGGACGGCCAGGTCGTTTCCGGGATGTCGCCAGATGATCCGGCGCTCGAGGGCGCGAAGAATGACCCGATGATGCCGGTTGCCTGGTTGCGCGAGCGCGTGTTCCACTGGGAATCCCGGGCCAACGGCCGCGAAGCCACCGTGCAACGCATCTTCACGACCACCATGGGCACGGCGGCCGATTGGTCCGATGTCGACCTGCGCCGACTGTTCTTGAACGCCTGTCTGTGGTGCCTGCGCGATGAAGCGGCGATTCCGCTCGAAGGCTTCCCGGCAGCCCTCGAAGAAGACTGGCAGCCGACCGCATTCGGATTCAACCGCGCGCGACCCGGATACAAGCCCCAGGACTACTTGCGAGGCTCGCCGTGGACGCTCAAGAAGGACTGATTGCAGGCTCTCGCAAGTTGACCACGCGATCGATCCGGGAAATGATGCGATTCACTCGCGAAACGGCGCAAAACTACCGCTTATTCCCGCACGAGGGTGGCTTCCGAACGGTAGATTCCAGAATAGGATGGGGTTCCCTTCCGGTTCGATGCTGCCTCCCTCGCTCCCACTTCGCATTTTCACCTGTCTGGCCCTTGCTGGCCTGACCGTCGCCGCACCCGCTTGGCTGGGCAATTCGCCCGCCCAGCTCAGTGCCTCGACTTCCGCCAACAGCGACACAATTGTCGCGCCTGCGCCTGACGAAGCCTCGTCGACGCGCACCGTCAGCGAAGATGAAGTTCGCTACGGCCGCGACATCCGACCGATCTTGTCGGACCGATGCTTCGTCTGCCACGGCCCCGACGCGAGTACTCGCAAGGCCGACCTGCGTCTGGACTCTCTCGAGTTCGCGATGGCCGACCTGGGCGATTACCAAGCGATCGTGCCCGGCGATTTGGAAGCCAGCGAACTTTGGTACCGCATTAACGCGGAAGACCAAGACGAAGTCATGCCGCCACCCGACAGCAAGGTGCACGCGCTGACCGATGCAGAAAAGGGACTGCTGCGGCGCTGGATTGAGCAAGGTGCGGAATACGAAGACCACTGGGCTTTCATCGCTCCCGAACGCCCGGCCACCCCGGGCAAGATCGGCGCTTGGTTGCCGCGCGGCGACATCGACCGCTTCGTGCACGCCAGCTTGGACCGCGCTGGCTTGACGCCATCCGATGACGCCGATCACGCCAGCTTGGCGCGCCGCGTTTACCTCGATCTGACCGGCTTGCCGCCGACCCCGAGCGAACTCGACGCTTATCTCGATGCAGCGGAAAGCGATCCAAACGCATACGAAACCTTGGTCGACAAGCTGCTGACGACCGAACCTTATCTGAGTCGTTACGCCGAACGCATGGCAACACCGTGGCTCGACGCCGCGCGTTACGCCGACACCAACGGCATTCATATGGATGCCGGTCGACAAATGTGGGCTTGGCGCGATTGGGTCTTACGTGCACTGCGCGAGAACAAGCCGTTTGATGAGTTTGTTTACGAGCAGCTTGCTGGCGACTTGATCCCGGATGCCACGCTCGATCAAAAAGTTGCCAGCGGTTTCCACCGCAATCACGTGATCACCGACGAAGGTGGCGCGATCAACGAGGAATACCTGGTGGAATACGCAGCTGACCGCACAGCCACCACAGGCGCGGTCTTCATGGGCCTGACCTTCCAGTGCGCGCGCTGCCACGACCACAAGTTCGACCCGATCTCGCAAGAGGAATATTTCCAGCTCTTCGCTTACTTCAACTCGAACGAAGAGCCTGGGCTTTACAGCCAACGCCCGAACCCGCAACGCGCCTTCGAGCCCTTCATGCAGGTGCCGTCGCCCGAGCAGACGATTCGCCAGACCGAGGTCCAGTCGCAGATTGCCAGCCTTCAGGCAGAGATGGCCGAGCCTTCCGGCGAAGACGCGATGGCTTACCAGGCCTTCCTGGCCGGCGCTGCCAACGAGTACGGCGCAAGCTGGGCAGAGACCGAGTTCGTTTCCGCCGAAGCGACTGCCGGCTCAACCCTAACCCTGCTCGACGACGGTTCGGTGCTCGCAAGCGGCAAGAATCCGCCTAAGGAAAGCCACACCATCACCCTGCGCACTGATGCCGTCGGCATGCGCACGCTATTGCTCGAAGCATTGCAAGACGCCAGCCACAACGAGAACCGTGTCGGGCGTGCAGTGAATGGCAATGCGGTGCTGTCGTATATCGAAGCGGAAGCGGTTTCACTTGCTGACCCCGATCGCCGTGAAAAGCTGAACTTGGTTTGGGCTTGGGCCGACTTTGAGCAGCAAGACTCCGACTTCGATGTGGTCAACGCCCTCGACCCCGATCACGGCAAAGTTTGGGCGGTCGGCGCGCACAACAACGGCGCCGAAGGGGCGCGCACTGCGCTCTTCTTGAATGACAAGCCGTTCGGCTTCGATGGCGGAACCGAACTCAAGGTCACACTGCACTACCAATCGGTGTACAGCGAACACAGCTTGGGGCGCGTGCGCGTGACTCCTGGCTCGATCAGCGAAGCCGGATTGGCCGCGCTGCCGGTCGCCGATTCGCGTTGGTACGGCACCTGGCCGTACACCCCGCCGACCGAAGGCGACCCGGGTTACGACACGATCTTCGGCCCCGAAGCCGACCCGACCATCGACTTCGCGAAGAAGTACGCGCCCGATGATTACAGCTGGGTGTTCGTGCCGCAGGTCAAAGATGCCGAGGTCATTACCGCGCTACCCGCTGGCGCCAAAGTCAGTTTCGCAGGGCGCCGTTTGTTCGTGCCGAGTGAGCGCGAGCTGCAGCTTTCGCTTGGTTCGGATGACGGTTTGCAGGTCTACTTGAACGGCGAACGCATCTTTGAAAACCGCGTCAATCGCGGCGCCGCGGCCGATCAAGAAAGCGTCACGCTGAAGCTGACGCCGGGTGTACATACCTTCGTCATGAAGATCATCAACACCGGCGGCGTCGGTGGCATGTACTACAAGACGCAACCACCGGTCAGCGAACTCGGCGGTCCTTTAGTGTTCGCACTCACGCCGGAACGCACGCGCAACGCGGGCGCCGCAAAACTTGCCGCGCGCATGTCTGAAACTTGGCGCACGCAACATTCGCCGATCTTCCGCGCCAAGCTGGAAGAAGTGAATGGCCTGGAAAGCGAGCTCGCCATGATCGAAGCGGCGATTCCGCTGACGATGATCATGAAAGACCGCGAGATGCCACGCGAGACCTTCGTCTTGATGCGCGGTGCCTACGACATGCCGGACAAAGAGCGCCCGGTAACGCGTGCGGTTCCGACCGCGCTGGGTAGTTTGCCGGAAGACGCACCAAAAGATCGCCGCGGCTTGGCGATGTGGCTGACCGATGCCAGCAACCCGCTGCTCGCGCGCGTCACCGTCAACCGTTACTGGGAAATGCTGTTTGGCACCGGCATCGTCTCGACCACCGAAGACTTTGGTATGCAAGGCGATTGGCCGAGCCACCCCGAGTTGCTCGATTGGCTGGCGGTCGACTTCCGCGATAGCGGCTGGGATGTGCGCGCCTTGGTGCGCAAGATGGTCACGAGTTCGACTTACCGGCAGTCGTCGCGCTTGCGCCCCGAAGCGGTTGCCGTCGATCCGGAAAATCGCTTGCTCGCCAGCTACCCACGCCGACGTCTTGGCGCCGAAGAGATTCGCGATCAGGCGCTGTACGTGGCCGGCTTGTTAGTCGAAGAGTTTGGCGGCCCTTCGGTCAAGCCTTACCAACCCGACGGGCTTTGGCGTGAAGTCGCGATGCCGAGTTCCAACACCCGGAACTTCGTGCGCGGCGAAGGCACCGACCTTTGGCGGCGCAGCCTGTACACCTACTGGAAGCGCGCGGTTCCACCGCCATCCTTGCTGACCTTCGACGCCCCGACCCGCGAGTTCTGCACGATCTCGCGCGGCACCACCAACACACCACTGCAAGCGCTTGTGCTTTGGAACGACGTGCAGTACGTCGAAGCCGCACGCGTACTCGCGCAGCGCACGCTCGCCGAAGATGTTCCGCAAGACATGGGCGGCGAGCTGCTCAACGACGCCAACGATTGGCGCATCGCACGCATGTTCCGCCGTTGCACCGGCCGCGTGCCAGAAGCCTTTGAGCAACAACGCTTGCGCGATGCACTCGAGGCATTCACCGAGCGCTACACCGAGTTCCCCGACGATGCCGCCAAGCTGCTCATGCAAGGTGAAGCTCCTGTCATGGAAGAAATCGATGCCCCACAACTCGCCGCTTGGACGATGCTCGCAAACGCGTTGCTCGCTCTCGACGAAACCATTTCCCGCAACTAGTCCGCAACCGCAACGATCCTATGACTGATTCACACGATCCCATCCGCGAGCGCGAACTGCTGCTGACCCGGCGGCGCTTCTTCGGCAAAGCGGCCGGCGGACTTGCTGGCGGCCTCGGCGCACTTGCGATGAACTCGCTGCTCGGCCGCGAGCTCGGCGCGCGCCCCCATACCTTGGCCGGCATGCCCGGTGGCGCCATGTCGCCGAACGTGCCGCTGATCGGCCCGCACTTTAAGCCGAAGGCTAAGCGCGTCATCTACATGCACATGGAAGGTGCGCCTAGCCATCTCGACTTGTACGACTACAAGCCGGGGCTGCGCGCGCGCTTCAACCAAGACCTGCCGGATTCGATTCGCAACGGGCAGCGCTTGACCGGCATGACCAGCGGCCAGGCGCGCTTCCCGATCGCGCCGTCGGTCTTCCAGTTCTCGCGCTACGAAAACAATCAGGACGGCCTTTGGCTATCCGAGTTGTTGCCGCACACCGGTTCGATGGCCAAAGAGATCTGCATGATCAACTCGATGCACACCGAGGCGATCAACCACGAGCCGGCGATCACTTTCTTCCAAACCGGCAACCAACAACCCGGCCGCCCAAGCTTCGGTTCTTGGATGTCCTATGGCCTCGGCAGCGCCAACGCCAACTTGCCCACCTTCGTGGTCATGATCACGCAGGGCATCGGCAATATGCAGGCGCTCTCGGCGCGCTTCTGGGGAGCGGGCTTCCTGCCCAGCGAGCATCAGGGCTGCAAACTGCGATCGGGCGGCGACCCGGTGCTGTACTTGCGCGACCCCGATGGCGTCAGCCGCGAAGATCGCCGGCGTATGCTCGACTTGGTCGGCGAGTTGAACGAGCGCGAATACGAGCGCAGCCTCGACCCCGAAGTGCAAGCGCGCATTTCGCAGTACGAGATGGCCTACCGCATGCAAATGTCGGTGCCCGAGTTGACCGACTTCTCGGATGAAGACGAGAAGACGCTCGAGATGTACGGCCCCGAAGTCAATAAGCCGGGCAGCTTTGCTTCGAACTGCCTGATGGCGCGCCGCCTTGCCGAACGGGGTGTGCGCTTTATCCAGCTGTACATGCGCGGCTGGGACCAACACGGCAACCTTCCGAACGAACTGAAGGCGCAAACCAATGCGGTTGACCAACCTCAGGCTGCCTTGCTCAAGGACTTGAAGCGACGCGGTTTGCTGGATGACACGCTGGTTCTGTGGGCCGGCGAGTTCGGTCGAACCGTGTACAGCCAAGGCCAATTGACCAAGACGAACTACGGCCGCGATCACCACCCGCGCGCTTACAGCGTTTGGGCCGCGGGCGGCGGCATGAAGCCGGGCATCAGCTACGGCAAGACCGATGAGTTCGGCTACAACATCACCGAGAATCCGGTCGATGTTCACAATCTGCACGCAACGCTGTTGCACTGCCTGGGCTTTGACCACGCCAAGCTTGGTTATCGCCACCAGGGTCGCGACATGCGCTTGACCGACGTCGCCGGCGAAGTCATTCCTGAGTTGCTCGCCTAGTCGCACCATGCCCATCGAATCATTGTCCGACTTGCTCCCGGTCTTCGGCCGGATGCACCCGCTGCTGCTTCACTTGCCGATCGGGCTTCTGGTTGGCCTAGCCTTGCTCGAGTGTGTCGCCGGCATCCGTAAGCACGCGGCCGCGCCGATCTTCCTGGTCTTCATCGCTTCAGCGACGGCGATTTTTTCGGCCGCAAGTGGTTGGGTCTTGCATCAAGAAGCCAGTTACGCCGGCGGCGATCTGCTCGAAACCCACGAGGCTCTAGGCATCGCGACCGCATGTTGCGCGGTCGTTGTCTTCGTCTTGCGGGCCTTCGGCGCGATCGCTATGTATCGGATTGCCTTGCTGCTGACGATTGGCGTGCTCGTGCCCACCGGACACTTCGGCGCGGAAATGACTCACGGCAAAGGCTTCTTGTTTGAGCCGCTGGAAGAGCAGGCCGAGCCGGTCGAGCAAGTTCCTACGCAGGCACCCGATCAAGATCCGGATGCGCCGATTCTGGCCAGCTACGAAGCGCACGTGCAGCCCTTCTTCAACCGCAAATGCGTTGCTTGTCACGGTCCACGCAAGGTCAAGGGCGAGTTGCGCATGGACACCATCGAGCATTTGCTCGCTGGTGGCGAAAGCGGACCCGCGATTGAGTCGGGCGTCGCGCCGGAAGATCAGGAACTGCTGTTCCGCATGTTGCTTCCCTTGGACGACGACAATCACATGCCGCCGGATCACAAAGCGCAACCGAGTGAAGCCGAGTTGGGCCTCGTGCGCGCGTGGCTGGCGGCGGGCGCTCCGGTCGATACCGAGTTTGCGATTGGCGAAGGCGCCAGCCTTCCCGACCCTGAAGCAAACGAAGCCGACGCCGCGCAAACCAGCGCCGATCCAGATGAACCAGAAGGCCCCAGCCCTGCCCCCGAGGCGGTTCTGACGACCCTGCGCGATCGCTTGGTTCACGTGCAGCCGATCGAAGCCGGAAGCGTCGAGTTGTGGATCGACTTTGCCGCCGCTTCGGCGGCGACCGACGATGCTTCGGTGCGCGAGTTGTTGACGCCGCTCGTCAATCACGTGAGCGAGCTTTCGCTAGCGCGCACCCAAATCAGCGACGCGAGCCTTGAGTTGATTGCGGCAATGCCTGCGCTCAGCCGCCTTGACTTGCGCGAAACTGCGGTCACGGATGCCGGTTTGGCGCAGCTCGCCGAACACCCGCACATCAGCGAGTTGGTGCTTTCGCGCACCAAGCTCAGCGATGCGGCGCTCACTTCGCTGCAAGAATTGCCGGCCTTGACTCAGCTTTGGATCTGGGAGGCCGGCTTCAGTGAAGATGGTTTGCTCGCATTGCGCGAAGCCTTGCCGGAAGTGCGAATCGACACCGGCGACCTGCAGGGCGCAGTCGCGCTGGAGACCGAAGGAGAGATCGTCTTCACCAGCGACGCTCCGGATTACGACGCCGATCCAAATGCCGAAGCCGGCGAAGGAAGCGTAGTTTCTCTGACCCCGATCAACTCGGTTTGTCCGGTTTCGGGAAGTTCGGTCGACCCGCGCTACAGCGTGGTCTTCGACGGCCGTGTCATCGGCTTCTGTTGCCCGAACTGCCCGAAGACTTTCTGGGACGACCCACAAGCCTTCTTGGCCAAGCTCGACGCTGGCGCTTCAGGCGGCGAATAGCCCAAGACAAGAACGAACCACGGCTGCTGACGCGGCTAGTCTCCGCCGCCGCGACGGCCGCCTGGAGGGCCACCGCCTGGTCCTTCTCCGCGGCCTTCGCCACCGCCGAAGCGGTCCGGAAGTTCCATCTTGGCGCGGAAGAACAAACGCGGGCGAGCGATCTCGCTGCCGTCGATCGCACGGATTGCATCCTCGAGTTCAAACAGATTGGCGCCATCGAGAACCGCAACGGCCTTGTCGACCGCGGCGAGCAATGCATCACTTGGCGAGCCACTGCGCAGATTGACCAAGTCAGCGCGGGCGGAAAACTCGCGACCCAAGGCCAAAGCAAGCACCGCAGCCTGACGCATCTCGCCGCCTGGCTTCTTCGTCAGCTCGACCAGGAAGTCACGCGCATCGGCTTGAGGCAGAACGTGCCCCAATGCGATCACCGCGTTCAGTTGTACACGCGGGTCCTTGTCTTTCTCGGCCAGCTTGATCAGTGCTTTCGCGGTCGACTTATCGCCACGCGCACAAGCCCCCAGAGCACGCACCCACTCGGCGCGCACGAAGTCCGACTTCTCTTTCTTCAGTGCTTTCTTGACCGCCGACAACCCTTCTGAACGCCCGATCTGCTCGTAAGCGACCGCGACATTGGCGCGCAAAGAGTCACGCGAAGCCTCGGTTTGGGTCTCGAGCAGTTCGAGATATTCCACCGGCGAAATCATGCCAATCAACGCATAGGTGCCATCAATGATGGCACCCATCGCGCCGCCACCGAAATCCCAGAGGCCGAGTTGCTGCTCCATGAATTCGACGCCGTCTTCGTCCTTGGAGAACATGATGCGGACCAAGTCCTCGGTGTTGCGCATCGAAACCCAACCCTTCTTCAACTCCTCCATGATGGGCTTGAGCTCTTTCGAGCTGAGGCCACGACCGAGGTCATCTTCGCCGCTGATCTCGTGCACCAGCCCAAGCAACAAGCGGCGCGGAGGGTGCGCGTCTTCGTCCATGGGCGGGCGCGATTCCATGCCGCCGCGGCGCAGCGCTTCATCGAAGCACCAGCTCATTTCTTGCGCGGAGATCTCCCATGGACAAGAAACCAGAATCTCGCCGTCGGCATTCAGCCAAACGTGCTGCGGCACGGCAATGGTGTCGAGCGAGTTCGGCTTCAGCCATTCGGAAGTCGCTTTGGCTAGGTTGGCCGAGTGGTCGAAGGGCTTGGCCTCGCCAAACTCGGGCAGCTTCTTCTCTTCGCCTAGCGCCCAGGTCCAGGCCGGAATATTGATCGTTTCCGCCGCCTGCGCGATCACGGCCTTGTTCGAAAACGCTGACTTCAGGATTGCTTGGCTGCGCTCTTCGCCGGCAAAACCGATCGATAGGAAGATCACTCGCTTTTGCTCTGCGGCATCGACCACCGCCTTCTTGGCGTCGGGCGTCCAGTTGAGCTTGCCTTGAGCGTGCGCAGCAGGTGCAGCAAGGAGCAGCGCGATGCCGCAGAGGGTTGGGAGGAGTCGGGGGGCCATCGTTCGACGTCTGCTCAACGGGGGTGGGTCGGCTGCATTTCGCCTGACCATTCTCCAACCCGCGTACGCACGTGCCGGGTCGAATGTTCGTAGATCCCGCGCGAGCACGGCAACACAGCAGATGGGGATGCCTCTCATGCCAGCTGTGATGCTAGCAAGAGAGGCCGTGCCGCCGCCCAAAGGGGCCGCCTTCTAGCGCGAGCCGCCGCGTCCGCCACCACCGCCCGGGCCTTTCCACTTGCCGGCCGACTTATTGGTCGACTTGCGGCGTGGGCCGCCGAAGGGTGATTTGGATGGACCGCTGCGTTGCTCTTCGCTGTTGCGCCCGGCGCCACGACGTGCACGGCCGGAACCGCCGCCCTGACCACGGCTGCCACCTGGCTTCTTGCCAAAGGCGCCGGCGACGCGTGGCATCGGCGGAGCATTCTTCTCGTCGAAGCCAGCGTCGAAGCCGCGCTCGCGTTTGCGTTGAATCTCGCGGCCGAGCATCTTCTCGACTGCTTTGACCCAGCGTTGGTCGTCGCGGGTGATGAAGGTGAGCGCCATGCCTTCTTGTTCCGAGCGGCCGGTGCGGCCGATGCGGTGGGTGTAGGCTTCGGCGGTGGTCGGCACATCGAAGTTGATGACGTAGGAAACGCCCTGCACATCGATGCCGCGCGCGACGATGTCGGTTGCGACCAAGATCTTGAACTGACCTTCGCGGAAGCCACGCATGGCTCGATCGCGCGCGTTCTGCGACATATTGCCCTGCAGCGCGATCGCGTTGTGCTTGCCCTTCTGCAGTTGCTCGGCGAGGCGACGCGCGCGGTGCTTGGTGCGCGTGAAGATGATCGCCGAGTTGCAGTCTTCGCGTTGCAGGATGATCTCGAGCAGATCGCGCTTCTTCGATTCGGCCACGGCCATCAGCGCGTGGTCGATCGTTTCGGCGGGCTGGCGGTTGGCCAGCTCGACGGTGTGCGGGTTGTCGAGGATCTCCGAAGCCAGGCCACGGATGTCGGCCGGCATGGTCGCCGAGAACAGCAGGTTTTGCCGCTTCTTCGGCAGCTCTTTCATGATCCGCCGAATGGTCGGCAGGAAGCCCATGTCGAACATGTGGTCGGCTTCATCGAGCACCAGCGTTTCGACTTCGTTGAGCTTCAGGTAGCCCTGTTGCGCGAGATCGAGCACGCGGCCCGGGCAACCGACGACGATGTCGGGGTGACGGCGCAGCGCACCGACTTGCATGCGCTGCGAGGCACCGCCGAAGATCGTGATGATCCGCATGCCGGTGTAGCGCGCGAGTTGGCGCATCTCTTCGGCGATCTGGGTCGCCAGTTCGCGGGTCGGCGCGATGATCAGCGTGCGCGGGGCCTGCTTGCGGTGTTCGCGCAGGCGGTCGAGCAGCGGAATGCCAAAGGCAGCGGTCTTGCCGGTGCCGGTCTGGGCAAGGCCCAGTACATCGCGGCCCTCGAGGGCGGCGGGAATGGTCTGGATTTGGATCGGCCGCGGCTGGGTGAAGCCGGCGAAATCGATGCCTTGCAGGATGGTCTCGTGGAGACCCAGGTTATTGAAACCCGAGTCTGTACGGGTAGCGGTCGCAGTCAAGCGTCTTGTCCTTTTCTAATTCTGGTGGGCGCGCGGAAGTCCGGCGGTTGAGCGCCGCCGCGCTTTCCGGCCCATACAACAGCAAAAGGGCAAGAGGTTCGTGCGACGCGACCGGCAGCTTTGTGCTGCGAAATGGTCCTGTTGTGCGCCGTCTTGGAGGGTGTTGGCCCTCGTTGAACCGGACAGTGTAGCGGGATTGGGGGCGGCGCGCTAGTCGTTGTCTGCTTCGGCAGCGGGTTTCGCCGTCGCGGCTTGCACCTGCGCGCGGGTCGGAGCGTCGCCAAAGGTGTCCGCGGTGACCCGGTAGCGCAGGCGCTGCGGCGTCGCTTCGAGTACTTGAATCTGCACGCCGATGTAGCGGATGCCGTTGGTTTGGAAGTCCTCAAAATGAACATCGCGGAAGACGCTGGCGCCCGGCGTCATGGCACGGGACGCGCGAATTCCCGCGCTATGTGCGTACTTGGCACTCACGATGTCGACCGGCAAGAATGGTGCGCTCACGAACTGATAGTTGGCGTCGATCCGCCCGCGATCCACGCCGTTGAAGATGAGTTTGTGGTCTTCGACGCCTTCCTCCCACATGTCGGTGATGAAGCCGCCGCCAATGATCCCGTTGAAGAAGCTGTCCTCGAAGTACTCGCCGGTGCGCGCGGTGAAGATGGGTTCGCCTTGGCCGACTGTGTATTCGGTTTGCAGGGTGTAGCTGCGTTCGACGAAGGGGGTGCCGGTGGGCTCGCTGACGCAGCTAGCTGCGACGAGGGTCAGGGTGAGGACGGCGGAAGGGGCGAATCGCATAGCAGCCACGCGTGGTTATGGGGTTGGGTGCGCAATCGAATCGCATCTTCTTGAGACCGGCGGCGGCGGGGCATAGCTTGGGGCATGGAATCCTCGGCCTTCCCCCATCTGCTGCGCTGTTGTGCTGTCCTTGTTGCCGTGACTGGATGCGGCCGTGCCTCTCGCGAGGAAGTGCCGACCGAGTTGTTTGTCGGCCCGGTTGAAGTGGTGGCGGATGGCTTGGGGTTTACTGAGGGGCCAGTTTGGCTGGCGGCGAGCTCGGAGTTGGTGTTCAGCGATATCCCGCAAGGGAAGTTGATGAAGTGGAGCGAGGCTGGTGGGTTGAGCGTGCTTCGGGAGGAAGCGAATCCGAATGGGAACTTGTTGGATCAGACAGGGCGGCTGTTGACGTGTCGACATGGAGCGCGCGACATTGTGCGCACGGAGGCGGATGGCTCGATTGCTGTGATCGTCAGCGAATGGGATGACAAGCGTTTGAACTCGCCGAATGATTTGGCGGTCGACCGCGATGGCGTGATTTGGTTCACCGATCCGCCCTGGGGGCTACCGGGGCAGACCGAGGGCCGCGAGATCGATGGGAACTATGTCTATCGGGTGGACCCGAGCATGGGGACGGCGGTGAATGTGTCGACGATTCACGCGATGCCGAACGGGATTGCGTTCTCGCCGGATGATGAGTTCTTGTATGTGTCCGATACGGGCGGGCACGATTCGCATCCGGATGTTGCGATGCGGAGTGCTCCGGCGCAGATCACCAAGTTTGTTGTGCAGCGCGATGCGAGTGGTCGCGGCGAGAACTTTGCGGTGCGTTGGCAAGTGCCGGGGCGGAGTGATGGCATGGCGGTGGATGCCGAGGGGCGTGTGTACACGACTGCGCGTGAAGGGATTGTGGTGCTTGACCCTGAGGAGGGTGCTGTGATTGCGGAGTTGGCGCTGGATGAAGCGCCGACGAATTGTTGTTTTGGTGGCGCGGATGGGAAGACGCTGTTTATTACTGCGCGGAGTACTGTTTACTCCGTTGCGGTCTCGACGCCTGGTGCGGGGTACACGCCTTAGGTGATTCTCTTCCGACCTAAAACACGACTTCCAAGTCGTGCACAATCCCTGCAGTCTCGGGGCCGACTCGAAACTTCGCCCCTGCTGATGCCGGGGCAGCGGGCCGCGGGAACATGACAGGTGGATCGACCATCAGGCTGTACTCGCCCTCGGGTAGGCCGATGAATGTGTAGGGCGGGCCTGGGAAGTAGAAGGAAGTTTCCTGTGTCCGCCCTTCTCGGTGACGGAGAAGGACGCCTCGGAGTTTTCCGTTGTAACTGGCCATTGATTGGTTCGTCACCGCAAACTCCGTCGAGCAAAGCGATCCAAGGTCGAAAGAAATACTCGCCCCATCCATTTTCAAACTGATCATCGAATCGCCTTCTGGATTGACTCGGGCGAGCCCATTCCGAACTCGCAGTTGTGCTGAATATTGCCCAATCGGTATACCCTCGAATCGCTGCTCGACTAGAGAAAGGTCAATAGGAAGGTCCAACCAGTTGCTGCCAGTGTCTGATTCCAGCTGGGGAATCAGGCGTACCCCTGCCACCGAGAGCCCTCGACCTTCAGTTGCTTCCGGCCATTGCAGTGATCGCAGTTGAACGGTCAAGCTGGACCATCCCAATGCACTTGGGAACAATCCCACTCGGGTCGGGCCGAGATATCCCGAGGAGGATGCGTAAGTCGCCCGAAACTGAGCGGTCGTGTATGCAGGAAGAGTTGCCTCTACTTCAGCGAAGCAATACTCGGCCGCTCCGAAGCAAACGAGTGCAGAAAGGTTCCACGTTTCAAGTTCGACATTGCCTAAAGCACGCTCAAACGCGAATCCAACAAGCGAGAGGACGTCCTCCGAAACCTGCACTGCTTTCGCCTCTGGATTGGGTGCAAAGGATTCGAATACTCCAACGTTGCGCCCTCTCATGCCCGGGTGACTGCGCAAAGAACCGCCCGTTTCGCTATCAAAAAACTCAACCCGCGCAACGCGCAACTCACCTCCAAGTAGCGTAATTTCATCAATCTCCGAGTCGTCGTGGATCAGTTGATACTCGCTCAGGATCCCAGGGCCAACTCCGAGAATTCCGTATTCGACACCTACTGCAAGTCTGCTTAGTTCGAACTTTCCATCTGCCCCAACAACCGCAACATCAACCTCATTGCCGCTATGAAAATACCCTGGGCGAATCTTAGCCCAATCTGGTTGACCGAGAGTTGAATCGAACGCGACGACTCGGCTTCCGACTGGGGCCGAATTCCCATCACGATCAACAAAGCTACCCATTACATGCCTTGCGCGAAACAACTCGATGTCGCGCCCATCCATATGTTCTCGCAAAGTCAAGACCTCGCCCCGATACCCAGGCGCCGAAAGCTCAACAACTCCCTCGCGCTCAAGACTCAATACTTTGAATCTTCCGAGGGCGTCAGTCATTGCCAATCGACGTCGTTCGTCGCTAACTAGTGCGCACATGACGCCTTCAATTGGCTCTTGAGTACTTGCATCAATTACCGAAACTAGGAAAGAGTCCGCTGCTTCGGCTCTCTCGCGAGAAGCGACGTTCTCCTTTGCTATCGAAGCCATGGTCCGTTCAGCCGGCAAAAGGAACATTTCCGAGCGGGCCTCTTCCAAGTCCGCATCGAACTCACTTCCTAGATTGCCTGTGTCCAAGAAGTAGACAATCGCAACGGTGGCAAGAGCTGCGAGCGCTACCAGAGCTTGGGTGCGAGTGCTCAAAGTGCGTCCGAACACTCCCCCGACGCCGCGCTACTCGACGACCCAGAAAGCTCACTCGAAAAACTCGTTCCGAATAGACCGCACTCAGTCTCCCAGGGATGATCGTTACATATCGAGCCGCACTCACCATCCGCTAACCGCTCAGCTTTTCGAAACGGGTCCTCAGGGTACGTCACCAAAATCGCGTGACAGCACTCTGGCTGTCGCCCATCGACAGAACAGTCACACCAAACTGCAATGCCGCCACCAGGTTGGCGGAGCGTGTCGTAAACACAACACGAAGACTCGTCTCCGCAGTTCATGCGCCAAACTCGCTTCTCTGAGTTCCAGTCAATGTACGACTGGCACGAACCAGCGGACGCGGCGGGCAATGCAACGAAAGAACTCAGCGCGGCGCTATCGGGGGAACTGTCAAAGGCGGGGAGAACCGTCGCCAGCAGCGCTAGGGAGATGGCGATTCGGCTGATCGAAATAGGCATGGGATCATGGTAGATCCGACCAAAAACCTGTCAATCCACTGCCCCCCATGGACGCGGCCTTGCGACTTGAAACTCGCTTCGCGGATCGGAGGCAGCCGTAGGCGACGAGCAGTTGAGAATCTGCCAGACTAGACCCTCTTCCCAGGTGCATGCCCGCACCGCTTATGCCCATCGAATTTGGCGAATCGTCGGACCACGAAATCCGAGAAGCCGCGCTCGCGCATTGTGCTGCGTTGCGCGCCGCTTGGGGTGACGCGGTACCCGCGCGTTTGCTGACGCCCTTCGACTTCCACGGCGAGAAGATTCACCTGTATGCACAGCAGGGCGTCTTCAAGCCGAAGCAAATTTCGGACACCGCGCTTTCGCTGCGCACGACGCTTGGCAGTCGATATGAGGACGAAGTTCGCTTGGACGGCGAATCGATTCTGTATGACTTCGCGCCGAGGGATCACCAAAACAACTACGTCAAGCGCGCGTGCGAGCAGATGCTGCCGCTGATATACCTCGTTCAGGTGACGGCCAAGCCCGCGCCGGAATATATGGTGATCGCGCCGGTGTTCGTGACCGGATGGAATGACCGCGCGCGCAAGTTTGAGGTCGTCTACGAGCCGACCCAGGCGAAGCGGAGCGAGGTGCAAGAATCTGATCCGCTGACCAATCGGTATGGGCTGCGCGTCATGCGCTCGCGCTTGCATCAGGCGCATTTCCGCCGGCAGGTTCTGATGGCGTATCGCAACCGGTGTTCCGTTTGCGAGTTACGCGTGCGGCCGTTGTTGGATGGAGCGCATATTGTTCCGGATGCAAGCGATGGCGAACCAATCGTGCAGAACGGACTGTCGCTGTGCGCAAACCATCATCGCGCCTTTGATCGCAAGATCTTGAAAGTGCGCGCGGACTACACAATTGAAGTCGATGATGCGCAGGTGCAGCGCACGGATTCTGCGGGCAAGACTGCGCTGCTGGATCATCACGGCCAGAAGTTGACGTTGCCGAGGGACGAGAAGTTCTGGCCGGACCGCGAGCGGCTGGCGGCGCAGTAGCTCTCGCATCAAACGAGTGCAGCAAAGCTCGTGAAGCTCAGCTTGAAACGATGCGTTGCCCAAACCGCCAAGCATGCATCAGCAGTAGCAAGATCAAGAAGCCCACGCCGCATCGCAAGCAGAATCAGACCGGGTGTACTCAAGCTGCGATTTGCTCCGACGCACGCCTCCCAGTCGCGCAGGGCTTTGCGGTCATCCGTCGCAACGAGGAAGTCGCGTGACTCGGCGAGCGCAAGACACGCCGACTCGCCTTGATCGAGGCCTTGGTCAAGAAACTGAATCATCCGCGGGAGCTCCGTGCCGACATCAAGGCGCAGGCGGCGCATGCCACCGGCACGAATCGCCGCGAGCGCGCGTGCCCTCCGGTCGGTTCGGACCAACTCTTGCCACACCTCGTCCGGGAAGACAAACTCAACACCCTGCAAGCACGCCAATAAGCCGAGTTGCCGCACCTCGTCGAGATGGATCAGGACCGAGGTATCAAGAACGACCGTGGCCACCCTGCCTAAACAAGATCGGCGGGCACGAGCGCATCGGGTGGCTCGGGTTGAATCTGCATGGCGTCCGCGAGTTGCTCAAAGCGCGATGCCTTCATGCCCGCTAAGTCGGCGAACTCGTAGGCGCGACCCCAGGAAATGAGCGAGCGGCGCAGCGCTTCGGTTACCAAAGCAAGGAAGCGGTGTTGATCGGCCAGCGGCTCGTCGTGGCCGACCGCTGCTTCGTGGAGGCCAAGCAACGCGCCGAGTTCGAGGAAGCCGTCTTCGCGATCGAGCGTGACAAGCGCATCGCGTTCGGCGCGTGAAAGCAGCCCGAGCTTGCGCAGGCGATAGATCACCGCGAGCGGGCTGACACCAAAGTGCCGCGCAAGGTGGACGACATCGGCCGGCTGGATTCGGTTCGCGTCGGCGTCGTAACGCTGGCGGAATTCGGCTACGCGTTCACCGTCGAAGACTTCGGTCTGGGCTTGCCGCGGCTGTCGGCCCAAGGACGCGATGTATTCCGCTACCCCATCGCTTGGCATGAGGAAGCTCGCCGCGAAGG
>JBDQJC010000036.1:0-31391 GCA_040264055.1 Planctomycetota bacterium | reverse complement strand
CCGCGGCCCGAGCCGTGGGGCCGGAGCCGCGGCGCGCAATGTGCGCGCATCTGCGGGCGACGCCCCCCGCCTAAGCGAACGTCGCGCAGCGGCTCCGGCCACCCAGAGTCACGCCTCGCCCCCAGATTCCTCTTGGCTAAGAGCGATAGGTGCGTTTTCCGGCGGCCTGAAGCCGCTGGTTCACGGTGCCGAGGGCGCGCGGCTCGGTCGCGAGGAACTTGACAAGCTGGGAAACGCTGACGCCCAGCCATTCCGCACTCTTGGGCAGGTCGTCCTGGTGGAGAGTCAGCAGGTCGAGGACTTCGGAGAGGGCAGAAGGGAAGTCGCGATGTTCGGGATTGATGCGGATCTTTTGGCCGCGGAGCCGGGAGGTCCACCAGGGGCCCGGCTGATAGGGGATGGTGAAGTCCTCGTCTTTGAGGGGCGAGCGATACTCGAGGGCGAGGTTGAGGCGCAGGCGAAACAAGGCCTTGACCGCGTTTTCCTTCTGAGAACGGCGCTCGCTTGCTTGGCCCATGATGCCGGTTGGGGAATGGGTCAAGCGGACGGCGGTGGCGACGCGATTGCGATGCTGCCCGCCGGGGCCGGAACCGCGGGTGTTCTCGCGACGACAAAGCGCAAGGAGTTCCTCATCAGGAAGAGCAGCCGGGTGCATCAACAATGCCTAGAGCTAGTTGGCGGTTTAAGGGCGCGTGCGAAGGAAGCCGAAGAGTGGGGGAGTCCGGCGCACCGTCGGATCCAAAGATCTAGCATCGGGCAGTCGAGCCCGGTCACGCAGAATTTCTCGGGTAGACTTGGCTCAAACCCGCTGAAAACGGGAACTTCTACGCACGACGACCCCTCCAATCCGGGCCGGCAACAAGCCGGACGGACCTTCTTGCATCCATGCGCGTCACTTCTCCTTTCCTTAGTCTGATCCTCTTCGCTGGAATTGCCGGTGCCCAGACCTCGGGCAATCCGGAAGCCGCGACTGAGTTGGTGCCCTCCGGTTACGGACTCGACACCTTCTTGATCGACACCCCGAATGCTCAGACCAGCCCCGCCGCGCGCCTCAACAACGACCGCGCCGAGCCAGGCGGCACCATCCCGGCTCCTACCGAAGGCTATGTGCTGACCAACCAGGTCGTCGTCGCGACCGGCAACGAAAACCTGCTGATTTCGATGGCCCGCGAGGTTGATGAGAACGCGCTGATTCAAGCGCACGCATTGCCGGGCTACTACCTGGTAGAAGTTATGACCGTGGCCGATGCCATCGAAATGACGTGGGCGCTTGAGCCGGTCTTTGGAGAGGGCAATGTCCACCTCGATGTCGAGCGCCCACACCCGTCGCGCCTGCCGAGCGACCCCCGCTTCCCAAATCAGTGGCACCTGCGCAACACCTCGCGCCCGGATGCGGATGCCAACGTCGAAGACGCTTGGAATGCCGGATATACCGGCGATGGTGTGATCGTCGGCGTGGTCGATGGAGGAGTTCAAACCAATCATGAAGATCTCCAGGCCAACTACAACTCGACGGCTTCATTGAGCGGCGGATCGTCGAGCCACGGCACGGCAGTCGCCGGCGTGATCGCGGCGGTCGAAGGCAACAACAAGGGCGGCGTCGGCGCCGCTTACGATTCCCAGTGGTCGAAGCTGTACTACGGCAGCTCGTCCTACACGGCGACCAACTTCTTGCACCGCAACGATCTCAACGACATCAAGAACAATAGTTGGGGTCCTTACGACGATGGAACCATTTGGACCATCACGAACGTCGAAAAGAATGCGCTGGTTGACAGCTGCGCAAACGGTCGTGGCGGACTCGGTGAGATCTTTTGCTGGGCCGCCGGAAACGGCGGCACGCGAGACCGAGTTGACTATGACCCGTATGCGTCGAGTCGCTACACCATCGCCGTAGGGGCGATTGGCGACCTGGATCAACGCGCGTCCTACAACGAACGAGGAAGTTCGATGTTGGTCGTCGCCCACAGTAGTGGTAACAACCGTGGCATCAATACGACCGATCTAAACGGTTACACCACCAGCTTTGGTGGCACTTCTTCTGCTTCACCACTGGGCGCAGGTGTGGTTGCTCTGATGCTCGAAGCGAACCCAAGCTTGACTTGGCGCGATGTGCAACACGTGCTGGTTCACAGTGCACGCATGGTTGATCCGGGGCAGAGCAACTGGATCTTGAATGGTGCAGGACACGATGTGAACTACAACTACGGCTACGGCGCAGTCGATGCCGGTGCTGCAACTGCTTTGGCATCAACGTGGACGAATGTTTCGCCCGAGCAGATCTACAACACGGGCAAGATTGCGTATGGACAACAGATTCCGGATAACGATCCAAACGGCTTGACCTTTACGATCAACGTGCCAGATAGCTTCACGGTTGAGCACGCGGAGTTGATTTTGAACGTCGATCACAACCGACTCGGCGACTTGCGGATTCGTCTGACTTCCCCTTCGGGAACGAAGTCGTCGTTTACGGTGCCGCGGAACGACACCAAAGACGATCTCGTCAACTACATCTTCACCAGTGCGCGTTGCTGGGACGAAGACTCCGCTGGCGATTGGACCTTCTTCATTGCTGACGAGAGTGGCGGAACGACCGGCACGCTCACCGACTACAAGTTGAAGGTGTATGGCAACGACGGCTCCCACCTTGGTGGTGGCGGATTCGTCGTGGCGGCGAATAACTTCGTCGCGGGTCAAACGGCCTCGATCGATGTCAGTCGCGCGAACCCAAGTGCTCTTTGCTGGATGGGCTACAGCCTGACCGGATTGGGCTCCTACCCGGTGCCTCCATTGGGCGTAACGATGGATATCGATAACCCGGTTCAACTCGGTTCGGCTTCGATGACTTCGGCTGGCGGTGGTGCAAGCTGGAACGCCCCGATTCCGGCGAATGCCGCGGGTGTTCAGGTCTGGTTCCAAGCGGTGCAACTTGGCAACAAGAGCGCGGTGCTTGCCACGACCATTCAATAATACGCGGACTTCCGTTCCCCTGCGGGCGCTCGGCTTCGGTCGGGCGCCCTCTTTCTTTTGCCAACGGACGGCTATGCTGGGCACATGCAAGAACGTGTCTGGCATCGGTTCTACGACGAGGGCATCCCGAAGGAGCTGGTCTTCGAGGATGCGACGACCATTGAGTTCTTCGAGCGGTCAGTCCGCGATTTTCCCGATGCGACGGCGATCGTTTTCCTGAACCGCAAGATCAGCTACCGCGAGCTCAAGGACCACGTCGATCGCTTCGCTACGGCGCTCTCCGAAATGGGCGTTGTGCCGAATTCGAAGGTTGCGGTGCAGCTGCCCAACCTTCCGCAGACGGTGATTTCCTTTTTGGCGATTCTGCAACTCGGTGCGCAAGCGGTGATGACCAATCCGCTTTATATGCCGCCTGAAATTGAGCACCAATGGAATGATGCCGGCTGTGAAGTCGCGATCGTCGCGGACTTCCTGTACGAGCAGAAGGTGCGGCCGTTGCGCGGTCAGCTGCCGGTCACGAAGTACATCATTGCTTCAATCCCCGATTACCTGCGCTTCCCGCTCAACTTGCTTGCGCCACTCAAGCTGAAGAAAGCCAAGCCGCCTTTGATCGCAAAGGTTGCGCCGAGTCCGAATGTGGTTTTCTTCAAGGACTTGATCAAGAACACCGCGCCGGCGCCGCCTAAGCATCGCCCGGCACTCGATGACGTGGCCGTGATTCAATACACCGGCGGCACAACCGGGGTGAGCAAGGGCGCGATGCTGACGCACCGCAACATCAGCTGCAATGTGCAGCAGATCCAAGCATGGTTCCGCGATGTGCAAGAGGGCAATGAGTCCTTACTTGCGGCATTGCCGTACTTCCACATCTTTGGTTTGACCGTGTGCATGGCATGGCCGCTGCGGGCCGCCGCAGCTCTCGTCCTGATGCCGAACCCGCGTGACATTATGCAGATGATCAAACTGATCGAGAAGCATCGCATTACCTTGTTCCCTGCGGTGCCAGCGATGTTTAACTCGATCAACAATACACCGGGCATCGAGAAGATTGACTTGTCCTCGGTGAAGTCCTGTTTCAGCGGATCGGCACCTTTGACGGAAGATGTGCAGATGAAGTTCGAGGCCATGACCGGCGCCAAGATTGTCGAAGGCTTCGGTTTGACGGAGACTTCGCCGGTCCTGACTTGCAACCCGCTTCTCGGTCAACGCAAGATCGGCCATATCGGGATTCCCTTGCCGAATACCGAGGTGCGCATCGTCGACCAAGAAGATGGGCGGCGTGAGCTGCCCTTTGGTCAAGAGGGCGAATTGATCGCGCGCGGTCCGCAGATCATGAAGGGGTATTGGCAGCGGCCCGAAGCGACTGCCGAGATGATTCAAGACGGTTGGCTGTACACCGGCGACCTGGCGATCATGGACGAGGACGGATATCTTCGCATCGTCGGTCGCAAGAAAGACATGATCATTGCCGGGGGATACAACATCTATCCCGATGAGATCGATCGCGTCTTGCAGGCCCACCCAGCCGTGTTTGAATCCTGCACGATCGGAGTACCCGATCAGAAACGCGGCGAGACGGTGAAATCCTATGTGGTGCTTCAGCCCGGCGAGAAGCTCAGCGAAGCACAGCTCGATGAATGGTGTCGCGAGCGCTTGGCTTCCTACAAGGTCCCGCGCAGTTATCAGTTCCGTGAAGAACTGCCCAAGAGCTCGATGATGAAGTTGTTGCGCCGCGTGTTGCGCGATGAAGAGGTGAAGAAGTCTTCATGAGTTCGCTGCAGCCGTGTTTGGTTCCTGTCCCTGACTTGTCGGGGCAGGTCGCGATTGTCACCGGGGCAAGCCGCGGGATTGGCAAGACGATTGCGTTGCGTCTCGCCGAGGCCGGGGCGGCTGTCGTGGTCGCCGCGAAGAGCGAGCGTTCACGCGATCTCCTGCCTGGCTCGATCCATGAAACGGTTGCGGAAATCGAGGCCGATGGGGGCAAGGCGCTGGCGCTCAAGATCGACTTGCGCGATGCGGAGCAGGTCGAGGCGCTGGTGCATCAGACCCTCGAGTTCTTTGGCAGGATTGATCTGCTCGTCAACAACGCGGGGGCGCTTTGGATGCAAGCGGTCAGCGATACCCCGATGAAGCGCTTCGACCTGGTGCATTCCATCAATGCCCGGGCGCCTTTTCAGGCCGCGCAACTTTGCCTCGCACCGATGCGGGCGCAGGGAGGCGGGCGCATTCTGAATCTGTCCCCCCCGCTTGAGATGGCGATGCTGCCCAGCAAGGTGGCGTACTGCATGTCAAAGTTTGGCCAGAGTCTGCTGTCCTTGGGGCTCGCGGCCGAGTTGAAAGGCGAGCCGATCGCTGTGGCCTCGCTTTGGCCTGCAACCATCGTCGAGTCCCAGGCCAGCATCAATCACAAAATGGGCGGCCCGGAGCACTGGCGGAAGCCAGAAGTCGTTGCTGACGCAGTACTTGCCTGGCTGAGCCTGCCGGTTGAAGAGGCCAGCGGCAAGATCTGGTTGGATGAAGAAGCGCTCGCAGCCGTCGGCAGGACCGAACTCGAAGGCTACAACTGCGTCGCCGGAGGACAACCTATACGCATTGTAGGGGGCGGGGGATGGCCCAAGATCTTGTGATTGGTGACGTTTCTAAGACACGATCGTGACAGGACCGCGCCCGTTTCGGCTGATGCGGGCTAGACTTGAGAAGATCGGAAAGAAAACCGGGGGTTTTGAGTTACCCCTGACGAGAAGCGCCCCTAGTTTCTCATGCCCAAAACTCCTCCCCAATGTCTTTCGCCTCCATTAAACACGAACAGCTACCCGGTTTCGCGGAACGCCTCCGCGAGTTCGGACGCAGTACGGGGGAGGTAGGCCTGGTCGACGCAGCGGAATCGCTGGCCGACGCAACCGGGCGCGATCGAGATCAGCTGAGCACCGACTTGATGCGGATCTACCGTGATTCCGCTTCAAACGAAGCCTTTACCCTGCTTTACGAACTCAACAACGAGGGCGTCCTGCGGCTGATCTTCCACCACCTGCGACGAAGCTACTACGCGGTCGATGCCGCCGATGTCCTGCAGGAGGTCTTCTTCAACATCTATCGGTACCCGTTTAAGTTCAAGCCGGATCGCCCCAGCGCTTTCCGAAACTGGACTCACTCGATCATCCGTAACACGGTGTTGAAGCATTCGCGTCGTGCACAGCGCAATCATGCGGTGTCGCTCAGCAGCAGCCCCGAACGGGATCAACGTGATGAACTTCCACTCGAACTCGAAGATTCGGGGGCGGTAAGCCCCTTGGATTCGACGGCCGAGCGCGAGGCTCACGAAGACCTGATCGGCGCCTGGATGCTGTATCTGCATTACTACTTGCACGCCTACCGCTGCCTCACCCCGCGCGAGAAACGTGCGCTCTACTTGGTCGAAGTTGATGGCCTTCCTTACAAGGAAGCGGCATCGACTCTCGAAGTCCGAGTCGAGAACCTCAAGATGATGATCTTCCGCGCACGGCGAAAGATTCACACGATCATGAAACGTCAGTTCACGACCGGCCAGAACACTCTGGACCGACGCACCGTTGCTGGTGCGGCAAGTGAACAGAGCGACATGGAGGGGCTGGGCTGATGTACGACCGCAGTGGTTTCCTCGAGGCGATTCGCAACGTCCAGCAAAGCCCACGCTTGCTGTGTCAAGGTTTCCAACGCGACCTGTCGGCGCTCTTCGATCAAGAGCTGCCCGAAGATGCTGCGCGCAAGACCATGGCGCACATGCAGGTCTGCGGAGACTGTGGCGAGTTCTTCCAGGCGATCCGTCTGCAGGCCTTGGCTCACCGCGATCTCGCGGTGCCCGGTTCGCTGTCACGGCGCTTGCGCCGGATGCGCGGCGACGACCTTTTCGAGGGTCTGACCGACTCCGAGATCATCCGCCGGATGGCCTCCGCTCTTTATCAGCTTGGCAAGGCTTACGTCTTGCTAGCGACTGATAATGAGTACTTGCTGCGGGTAGCCGAAGAGCCGGTCGTCATCGACCGATTCGTCGCCGGCGAGGCAAGTGAACTTGTCGAAGCCGCGGGCGCGACCGGCGCGTGCTGTGTCGACGAAGCCCTACTGCGTGACCGCACCGAGAACAACTTGGTGCAAGGTCGCAAGTTGCTGGAAGAAGCTCTGCGCCTGAAGCCGCAGTTCTCTGAGGCCCTGCTCTACCACGGTTTTGTCTGCCAAGTGCAAGGCGAACTCGAGGAAGCGCAGCAGGCTTACCACCAGGTTTTCCTGCGCAGCGAGCGTATGACGAACCGTGTGCATGCTGCGATTCAGCTCGGCATGCTTTATGACCGCGCCGATCAGAACGAACGCGCGCTCCGCATGTATCGCTGGGTTTTGGCCTCGGGGATCGTGCAGCGCAAACCGCAGTTCGATTTCGTGCTGTTTAACGTCGCCGTCGAGCATGTCTCGCTCGGCGACCTGGATGCCGCCGCCGCAATGTTCGGCCGCATTCGACTTCACCATCCGTCGACTTGGGAGTCCGCTATGAAGTGGCTCCGCAACTCGCCGGAGCTACTCCAAAGGCTCGGCCAGCACGCCCCCTGCCGTGCAGAGTTTGAAGCCTCGGAACCGGCGTTCTTCGCTGCTTGAAATGAAACTCACTTTCCTCGACCGTCTTGCACGCCCGGGCCAGATCCTTCTGGCTTTCGGTGTGGTGCTCGGTCTTTCTACGGCTTTCACGGCGAGTCAGCTCGTCGGTGGCGAGCCGCAGACTGATCGCGGTGACCGTGGCGAAAACCCGGTCGTCGGCAGCCTTCCCTGCTTGGTCAATGACAACCTTGACCTGATTTTCTGGGAAGGAATGAAGGAGCAAGATCCGGGCTTCTTGCCCGCATCGCACCCCGTCACGCTCGGGTTGTGTAGCGATGATATTCGCGGCGATGTGATCCACGCCGATGGCGAGCCATTCGGTTTGTTGAACGACCGCTGGGATTGGCGGGCCTTGGGCCTGACCAAGCGTGGCCGCGTGACCTTTGAGTCCTGGAAGATTGCCAATGGCAGCGTATCGGTTTGGCTGTGGGCTCCTCCGGGCTACCACGGTGGCGAGCTTTGCATGAGCTCTTCCTTCGGCGAGCGCACTGTGCGCCTCGGCAAGGATGCCCGCGAGCTTCCGGCTGCCGACATCGTGCAGCTCGCAGGTGGTGCGGTTTCGATCGCGAACTTCGCGGTCAAGCCTCCGGTCGGCAGTAGTCTTCCGACCCTGCGCGCCCGATTGACGGTGCTCGGCCCCGTGACTGTGGTCGAGTTCCTCTAGGCCTAACTCCGCGGGCGCACGATTGGCTTCGTGCGCCCGCAAATGCTCAGGCAGTTTTTGTCGCGGAGCACTTTTTTATTCCTCGATTGTCGATCCATGCTTTCAGTCTTAGCTTTCGTTTCTTTGGCGTTTGCGTCTCAGATTGCCCCCCCCCGGTCATATTCGTTGATGTAGTGAATCCGTAATCTTCACCCGATGGATCCATCCAACATCCTTGGGGAACACTTGACGATGCATTTGATCCGGCCAACGGATACGCGGCGGGTGCCAAGATTTTTGTTGCTCCTGGTGAGTACATAGACCAGGGGGCAAGTGGAAACGAAGACTATCCATACGAACTGCTGCCTGGTGTACGTGTCGAGTATTGGGACCGAGTCGGATCATTGCCAAACTCCGGCGATCCGGTCGAGTTCATTGGCGATTCGAAGACGCTACTGAATGGATATGCGTTCAGGCTTCAAGAGGGCGCAACGGCTTCGGCATTTGGTGGGTTTTTTGGATACTTGAATCTTGTCGCACCCAGTTCGCCAGAAGAGAACGCAGGATTGCGCTTCTCTGGATTTGAATCGGGCGCTCTCTATGTTTGGCAGCAGAGTACGAAGCCATGGAGTTCAGATTGGAGATTCTCCATTGATGGTTGTGCTGCTGAAGAATCTTCACGCATGCTGAATATCCTTGCGGACGCGGATGTGAATAAGGATGGATTAGTGATTTTGAGTCGCTCATTCATTACGCTTCCAAGCACTTTGGCTCCTTCACACGTGACGAACGATCTTCCGATGGTAGAAGTAAGGGTTAGTGGATCGGCAGAGGTCGGGATCAAGATGCAAGGTGTCGATATTCGCCCCGCGGACTTGACAGGAGAGACGGGTCTCGTGGCTGTCGATGTGAAGGATGTGGGCTCTAAGTGTTCTGTGCGAATGGAGCAGTGTGTACTTGAAGGTAGAGATCGTGGCGCCACGGTTCCTGGAGTGGGTTTCAAGGGTGCCGGCGTTGAGTTAGTAGGATCCGCTCGTGCGTTTATCCACTTCAGTGGGGTTGGGCTTATCGTTCGAGACGCCTTCGGAGATGGAATCGTTGCTGTAGTGCGAAACGGCGTTTCGACAGGCGATCGAACGAAAGGGGTGTTCGAGTTGGAAGACAGTTCTGTTGAGCTAAATGGCCATGACTCGCCGAATCAACCCTATCTTTCCAGCAATGTGCCTGAGTTTAGCCGCAGTGGCGTTCATCTTGTGGTAGAGGAACTTGCTAGATGGACGTCAACAGTGATCGATTCATCGGTTATCGGCGAGAACTACCGGCACGGCGTCCTTTACTCTTCGAGTGGTCGATATGAGTATTCTCCTGGGTTCACTAACTGCGAGATCAACGAGTCGCAATTATTGGAAAATGGTACGACGCTCGATCCCTATGTGCGCGGTGATGGCGTACATTGCGCACTTACCCACGATTCCATGTTGCTAGGCGTATCCAGGTCTCTCATCAGGGGCAATCAGTCGGCCGGACTATTTGTTCATGTGGACTCCAATGATGAAGAAGAGCCGGACTACTTCCGCGTTCTTGCTGTCAATTCAGTCATCACGGATAACCAAGGTGTTCGCACTACGCAGCAGCCTGGAGATGAATACTCATCCCCTATTTGCGTTACGTATTCAAAGAGCGAAAATGCCTCCGGTTGGCTCCGTTTGAGTGGCCTAACCGTTACAAACAATGTGGCTCCATATGCACTTGCTGTCTTCGCAGAGGATGATACGAGTTTCACTAGGTCGGAACTCGTCGGCCTTGGATCGACCGTATTGGAGAACTGTGTCTTTCGTGGAAATGTTCCAGTGACCGGGAGCGAGCAGAGCTACTTTCCGTTGCCCTTGACGCCGATTTGGGATGCACTTTGGGCGAAGACTTTCAACTGTTGCCTTATCGGAGATCCGATGTACTACGTACCAGGAGTCCGTTTGAACTTTCTTGCCGATCCAGATCTGCGAGCCTACTCAATCGCCGGAGTTGATTTTGGTACTACGTTTCCGTGCACGATTCTCGGTGGCTGCAGTTCACAAAGCCCCTTGGTGAATGCGGGCAGGTCACCCGGAGTTCCTCAAGCCGGAGGTGAAGATGTTCGCGGTTTCGATCGACCAGGATCTTCAGCAGGCGATTTAACTTATGATGTAGGCGCCTTTGAGATTCAGAATGGTGAGTAATCTCGCGCACAAAGCAGCGGTCGCATTTGTGACAGCTACGCTCGTCCTTGCCGTGCCAGGAATCGCGCAGGATTTCTCCTTGGGTGGTGATTGGAGGATATCAGCTGGTCTCGAATACCAGGCTAGTCTGGGCCCCGTAGCTTCTTCATTGATTGAAGACATTTCCGGAGATGGAGTTCAAGAACTCATCGAATACAGAAGCGGTGGCGGCACGCAGTCGGGCTTGTATTGTGTCGACGGGGCTACTGGCGGCCTGCTGTGGTTCCGTGGCGGACACGTAGCAATGGTCTATGACCTACAGCTAGTTCATGACTTAGATGGCGATGGATCACGAGATTTGCTGGTAGGAACGGATCTCTCTAACTTCGACCTGCAAGTATTGTCGAGTCGAACTGGATCGCTGCTTTGGCAGGCCAGTGTGATCAGCCCGGATCTACTCCCGACGACGTATCGAGGCGAGTTCGCGGTCCTCGCCGACCTGAATGCGGATGGGGTCCGAGAAATTGGCCTGGGATTGGCCAATTCTGATCTTGGTGGTCACAGTTCCGGTGTACTACTTGTCTACGACGGACGAACAGGCAACGAATACTTCCGTGTTTCCGGTGCCCCCTACGGATTTCTAGGAATCGATCTCGAGCCAACGCTCGATTTTGACGGAGACCAGACGATGGACATTTTGGTCGTTTCGAATTATGGGATTTCGGTTGAGGTTCGCTCCGGGGTAGACGGCGCCTGGTTGGCTGAGTTTGTCGTGACCGCGAATTCCGCGACACTCACTCGATTCTTGGGCGACCTCGATGGAGATTCACGACATGAGATCGTCACAGTTGAGCCCGGTGATGATCTTGGTATTTCGGGCGGGGAATATGGTGCGATTCGATGTTTTGGGACTTCGGACGGATCACTACTATGGGAATCGACAGGAAGCAGCGCGCAAGAGCGGTTCGGCACCGAAGTTGAGCAGGTTGGCGACTGTAACGAGGACGGGGTTCTTGACTTGCTGGTCTATTCGCCCGGGAAGCGATCCGCTGCCCTGGGTCAGGTTGCTGGAGGGGTTCGACTGCTTTCCGGCGCGGATGGCACGCGGATTCGATCCTACTCCGGTGCTCGTCCAGGGCAGATCGCTCGATGGGTGCGTGGTAGTGCGAAAGCCAGCGCGAAAGATGAGCCCGGAGTAAGCATGTGGTATTCGGATCAAGTTGCCGGTGTGGTTTCGGTCGAATATGAAAAGGTGTGGTTGGATCCCTACTTGCGTCTTCCAGGCCGATATTGGTTCGCATCGAGCGGGGTGTCAGAGTTTCATCGCATCAATTTCGGCCCCACTTGGGCCGGGGCTGAATATCGGTACCTGGTGTCACCTGCTGGCAAGGGACCGTGGGAACCGGCGGGCGTTTCGATCCCGCTCACCTTTGACCCGTGGGTCGCGCGCGGCGCCTTTGGAGCAGGCTATCCGGGGTTGACGGGGTCTTCAGGTTCATTCGATTCGGCTGGACGTGCCAACGTTGCGGTGAACATTCCGGCTGGGGCGCTTTCCCCGCTAGTTGGGCAGACTCTCAATGTGGCTGCTGCGGTAGAGGCCGTCGGGTCTGGCTTGCGCGCGAGTTCGATTGCTTGGACCATCGAAGTCCTGCGCTGATTTAGAATGGCGACGTGATTCCTCGCGTCGCCATCCCACAAGGCGATCTTGGTGGCATTGGCCCCGAGGTCGCCTTGAGCGTTTTGTCCCGCCCCGAAGTTCGGGAGCGGTGTCGGCCCTTGTTATTGGGGCACATCGAGACTCTGCGCACGATTGCTAAGCAATGCGGCTTTGCGATCGAACTGCAGCCCGTGCCCGATGCGGAAGCGGGTTTCGCAGTCGAAGTGAGTGGTGCTGTGCCGGTGCTCGAACTCGAGTGCCCCGAGCCACATGATCAACCCGGTGCGCCGGCGGCCTCCTTTGGTACGGCGGCTGTCGAGGCGGTTTTGCGCGCCGGCAGCATGTGCTTGGAAGGTCGAGCCGACGCCGTCGTCACCCCACCGATTCATAAAGAGTCGATGCACATGGCGGGCTTCGCCTTCGAAGGGCAAACGCAGATCTTCGGCGAGCTTTCGAACACCCCGCGCTACGGCATGCTGGCCTGCAATGGCAAGTTGCGTGTGCTGTTGGCAACCCGGCATATGTCTTTGCGCCAGGCCTTGGATCGACTCGAGATCAACCTGATCGCGAAGCAGATTCGGATCGCCTTTGAGGCTGCGCAAAACTCGCTGGGTATCGCCGAGCCCCGTGTCGTCTTGGCCGGCCTGAATCCGCACGCTGGCGAGGGCGGTGCTTTCGGCAAGGAAGAGTCGCGGGTGCTGATGCCGGCGATCGAGATGGCAGCAAGTGAATACGGGGTGCGGGCGGCTGGCCCGGCCGTTCCGGATGTGGTGTTCGGTGAAGGCGTCGAAGGCAAATGGGATGTCGTGATTGCGCTGTACCACGACCAGGCTTTCATTCCGCTCAAGCTGCTTGGTCGTGAACGCGCGCACACTCTATTCGTGGGTGGCCAGATTCTGCGCGTTTCGCCGATGCACGGCGCGGCCTATGACATCGCGCGTAGCGGCAAGGCCGACGCCGAACCCTTCGCCTTTGCGCTCGACCGGGCACTGGAATACGCAGCACTGCGGGCAGAAAAGAAGCAAGCGGCCAACCAGGGCTGACCGCTTGCAAGAGCGAAGAATGGGGCGCCCGCAGGGGCGGCCCATCCGATCGCCGACGACTTACTCGTCCCCCTCGTCGAGCGAGCTGATGCCGCTTTGCAGCACGAGCACGGCCTTCTTCGCGGCCCGTTGCACCTGATTGCTTTCATCATTCAGCATGCGAATGATGCGTGGCAAGTGTTCCTTGGCACCGAAGGAAGCTAAGCCATCGAGCGCCGCGGTTCTGCTCTTTGGATCAGAGTCGTCGAGCATGCTGACAAGCTCAAGCACCGCGTTGTCCATGGTGGCGCGCTTCTGTTCCGTGCCCGCCAAGTATTCGGCTTCTTGCAAGTAGCCGCGAATCTGCGAAAGCTGGTTCTGGATCGCGCCGCGCACATTCGAATCGGCGGCGGCACCGAGGCACTGCACCAGCTCTTGACCGGCATCGCGTGACATGTAGCTGCCTAATGCGGTGACGAGCAGGTGTTGACGCTGTGCATCCGTGCTGCTGCGCATCAAGCTCCCGAGTACAGGGATGTTGCGCTCATCTTGCAACTGCTGAGCGAACAAGATTGCGGGGCGGTACAGATTAAACCTGTTTGAACTCATTGCCGCGACGAGCAACTCCTGATTGCGTTCACTCCATTCAGGTTCGTTCAGCAAATGATGCAGCGCTCGCTCACAGACAAATAGCGTGGTTGTTTCGGGCTCTCGAAGCATGGAATATCCACTGTGAAGTGCAGGGTTGAGTACCTCGGCGGCAAATTCAGAGGCTTGGCTGCCATTGAGTCCAAGTGCAATTCCGAGTGCAAGAGCGAGGTTTGGATTCTCGTCACTCTGCTCAAGCGCTCGCTTTGCATATTCCACCTGAAGTTCGGGGCTTGCAGCGAGGAAGGGACGGGCCGCAGCCGAGAACTCGGAGGTTGAGTCAATGCTCTCGTTCAGGAGCATTTGGAAAGTGGTCTCAAGCGCGGAATCTGCACCTCCCGCAACGAGTGCGCGAGCGAGAGACAGCCGCGCTTCCAAATCCTTGCTTGGATCCTTGACGAAGCCAAGGAGAGACTCCGCATGATTCTGTTTCCAATCAAGTTGCGAGAGTGCGAAAGCGATCGGAGAAATCAGACCGTATTCATCTGAACCTTCGAACGCAAGTTGGGTGAGATCAGTCAGCGAAGCCAAGGAGAAAGTTGCAAGAGCATCTCGGACCAAGAGGCCGAAGCCCTTGCTATCGAACGCGGAGCCAAGCAACTGAGTGTCTTGCAACTCCATCGCAAGCGTGATCGCCACGATCTTCCCGTCGACCGAGCGATTCAAGTAGCGCTCCACGATGTGAGCGCTTCCAGCGATCGGATCGATTGGCAGGCCATCGCGCCCCTGAATGTCATTGCCAGACAGAAAAGGCGACTTGGTGTTGGTCGCGCGCGCGAGCAGGGCGGGGCCCCAAACATCGGCTTGCATGCGCCAATCGGCTTTGCCCCACAAGAAGCCGTCAAGCTCGGCGAGAACCGGCTTGGACGAACTGCTCCAGATCGTCTTCAGCACTTCTAGTTGCACTTGCTTGCTTGGGTAGCTTGCGCGCAGCAAGAAGCCAGTGACTTCGGGGTCATTCGTCTTGGCGGCGGAAAGGTAGGGTGCGCCATCAGCGAAAGTCCAACCTTCTCGCGAAAGCGCCGAGGCCGCAATCATGCGCACTTCTTCATCGCGATCCGCAAGCAATTTGGCGAGCACCGCCGAGCGTTGCTGGTCGACCTGTGGAGCGACCGGCATCGTGTAACTTTGGTTGCCGGTGCGCGGGTTTTCGTAGTTCGGACGCGGCACCGAGCGGCTGATAAATGAGCGAGCCACGATGCGGCGGATCGCGACTTCGGTGTCTTGCGCCGCCGACAGTAAAGCAGCCGAGTCAGCAAAGTTCAGCAAAGTTCAGCAAGCCTTGCGCAGCCGCAAGGCGCACTTTGGCGCTCTTGTGTTGCATGGCGGCCTCGAGCACAGGCTTGACCGAAGCGATCGGTGCACCAGTGTCGAGGTTGGCGAGTACGTTCAAAGAATCGCGCTCGTCCGATTCCTTCAGGGCAGCGATCAGACTTTGCTGCATTTCAATGGTGAGAGCATCGCGCGTTGCGATTTCATCGACCAAGCCATAGACGCGCGTGCGCGTGCGTCGATCCGAGGCTAGCTTTGCGATCAAGTCGATCCAGAACGGGACCTGGCAGCGCGGTGGGTGCGACAGGATTTGGTTGCCGCTTTGGTAGGGAGCCGGGTAATCCCAAGCGGCCTGACTTCCGTTGAAGGGCTGGTAAGTCTCGACCATGTTCAAGACGCGCAGGCGAAAGCTCTGGCCACCGGCGTCGAAGTGATCGGAAGCAAGTCGGCAGGCGCCACTCGGATCAACCAAGGCAAGCGCGTAGAGTGGATCCACGTCCATCGCGAACTGAGTTCCCTCAAGGTCGGCGAGGATTAGCTCTGCAAGTGCGGGAGTGGCTCGCAGTCCAAGTGAGTCAATGACGCCCAACTCACCTTTGGATACCGCTTTTCTGACCCGTTCGGCGAGCTCAGCCGAGGTGCGGCCGAAGTGTTCCGTGACATAGGAATCTTGTTCCTGAGTCAGGCCGGTCAGCCGAGCTGCTGGTTCTTGGTTGAGAGCTGTTGCCAGCTCAGCGCGTTTTGCATCCCACCACGGTGAGAAGGCGCGCTCGAGGATTGCGCGCGACAGTTCTTCGCCCATGCCTGCGATCTGTTGACCGCGCGCCCATGAATCGGCGGCGTGGAAGTATGGGTAGGCTGCTAGTCTCGCCGCCGCTTGGTACTCTCCCGTCGCCTGAAGCAACTCGATACGGGCGCGCGCCAAGTCGTCGAGGTTCTTGGTGTACAAGGTGAGCGCTCCCGCAAACTTGCCATACTTGGCGTCGAAGCCGTTGTAGAAGTTGACCGGAAGCCAGAGGAGGTTGATCTCGCGTGCGGCACCCGCAAAATCACGCTTCACATCGCGCAAGAAACGTGCGCGCGTTAATGTGTCTTCAAGGGTTTCACGGCTGGGATACTTCATCTCGGGCGTCGGTTCCAGTTGCTCTTCACCTGGCCCTTCCCAATGCTTCGGCGAAGGCAGATTTGGATCAGCCAAGTAGTCCTGGGCGCGCGCGATGCTGCCAAGGAGCAGCGTGGCCGCGAGCAGCAGCAGGTGAAGTCGAATGACGGGGTGTTTGCTCATGTGCCTATCCTCGGTCGGAAGAATGCCTAGCTTGTCATCGAGTGGTTGATCAGGTGTCAAGCACTTGTCAACGCCGGGCAGAACGTCGCTCAGCCTTCGGTTTCGAAGCGGTAGCCGACTCCGTGCACCGTGCGCAGGTGCGTGGGTTGCTCGGGATTCGCCTCGATTTTTTTTGCGCAGTTTTAGAACGTGGGTGTCAATCGTGCGCGTGGTCGGAAATTCGTCGGCACCCCAAACCTCATCGAGCAAGCGCACCCGATCGAGCGCTTCGCCGGCGTGCTCGAGGAAGTAGCGCAGCAACTCGAGCTCTTTGCGCGAAAGGCCGTGGCGTTCGCCGTCGCGTTCAACGCAGTAGCCGGCAAAGTCGACTGTGACTGCGCCAAATCGCGCCTTGCCATCTTTCTGGGGCATGCCCGGGGTCCCACCGTCGGCACGACGCAAGGCGACCCGAATGCGCAGCAGGAGTTCGCGTGTGCTAAACGGTTTGACGAGGTAGTCATCCGCGCCGTACTCGAAGCCCTGAATGCGATCCCATTCTTCGCCGCGCGCGGAAAGGATGATGATCGGCGTGATGATGCGATCTTCGCGCACTCCCTTGAGTACCGAGAAGCCATCGCGTTTCGGCATCATCAGATCGAGCAAGATCAGATCGGGATCTTGGGTAGTCGCCAGCTCGAAGCCACGCTCGCCATCAGACGCTTCGATCACCTCGAAACCCTCGCTCACAAGCGCGTCGGACAACGCCATGCGCAAAGGGTCTTCGTCTTCAATCAGGAGAATCTTTGTTGAGGCCATCATGCTACGTGGCGGGACAAGGTCATGGTGAAAAGCGTGCCGCCATCCGTGAGGTTGCGTGCGTCGACTTTGCCGCCATGGGCGCGCGCAATCTCGGCGACGATGGCCAAGCCAAGCCCGGCACCCTTTCCAGCGGTGCTGCCAGGGTTCAGTTGTTCAAAGGGTCGGAAAATGCGTTCTTCACTGCCCTCGGGCAGACCCTTGCCGTAATCGCGCAGTCGAAGCTGCAGTTGTCGTGCGTCGGCTTCGACTTCGAGATTGATTTGAGTAGAACCGGAATGCCGCAGCGCGTTATCAGCAAGGTTGAATACGGCACGGCGCAGGGCCTCGACATCAAGCGCGGCCTCGCCTGTGAGACCGATCCCGTTCCAAGCAAGCTGTGCCCCATGTTGTTCGGCCCAAGCTTGCAGTTCAGCATGCAAGTCGGCTCCGAATTGGCTAAGCGAGACGGTCTCGATGCGCGCGCGTGGACCTTCACCACGATCGAGTCGAGAGAAGTCGAGCACGTCGTCGACCAAACGGCGCAAGCGCTGCGATTCGCGCAGAATGAGTTCGTGGTAGCGCGCCTGAGTGTCCGAGTTGACTTTCCCACCACTTAGGTTCTCGGCCATCAGTAGGATCGACGAAAGAGGCGTGCGCAGTTCGTGCGAAACATTCGCGACGAACTCGCTCTTCAAGTGCTGCACTGCTAGTTCGCGTTGCCGCTGGCGATGGAGGGCGAAGCCGAGCAGAGCGCACATCAAGCCAAGCGCGTGCAGCAAGATGCGTAGCCAGCGATAACTCGCGCGCGCCTCTTCTCGATACTGCTTTGGGTTCATCAATGAAGCAAGCACGCCGAAGGGGGTCGCAGCAAGTCGGCGGGGCAAGTAGCGAGCGTGTTGGCTCGAATCCAAGACCAAGCGAATGCGGATCTCCTCGGGAACGCGCGCAGCCTCACGGAGCCATGCTTCAAGTTGTTCGAGTAGCTCAGTTTGAGGTACGGCCCAGATTTCGAGGCGCTGGCTCGTCAGCGCCACCATGGATGAGTCGTGTCCCGAGCGAAAGGAGCGCTTGGCCTCGTCAGAGATGGGCGCAAGGACGTTGGCGCCAGGGCGCGGTACCGGGGTTCCGAAGTGCTCCGTAATCCATGCCAGTCGATCCCGTTCCAAGCGTCGTGTGACGAGTTGGGCCAGATCCTTGCCGCCATGTTTGACGAGCGGTTCGAGGTAGATGGCGCGCTCGGGATTGGTCAGCATCTTGACCTGGGGCAGCGAGAAGTCCAGTTCAGCCTGGATCGCAGGCAGTGCCATGCTGCCGGCCGCGAGCGCTTCTTCGCCACGGCTTTCAAGGTTTGCTTGCGCCTCGATGAGTTCGACATGATCCTGCGCGTCGACCGGGAGCGAAGTCGCCAGCGCGGTCAAGAGCACCGAGACCCCATCGACCGTTTCACTGCCGTCGACCCGTTCCAGTAACCGCTTCAGCGAACGTGCGAGTACGTCGCGATCCAGCGCGCGCGCCGCGAGTTGAGTTGAACGGAGATCTGCAAGTAGCCATCGCCGCGGGTCATCCGTGCTCTTGCGGGCGTCTTCTAGATCGATGAGTGCTTGATCAATCTTGCCATCTCGTTCCGCGCGCGCGGCGGTGGCGAATAGTGCATCAAATGCGCTAGTCCGTTCGTCGTCAGTGAGAAAAATGGGGCGGCGTTTCTCGCTTGCCTTGGGCAGGCGCGTTCGATTCTCGAGCGAAAGAATCGGTTCAAAGTTCGGTCGGAAGCCGGGCGAATCCCAGGCTCGTTGCACCTCTGCTTCAACGGACCGAGTGATCAACTCGATCTCACGGTTGATGTCGCCCTCGGCATCGAGCAAGGGGCTGCGCGCGAGCACCACCAAGGCCGCACCGGCCACGCAGCCGATGGCCAGCGCGCCATTCTTACGCAGCCACGGAGCGGGGCCGGTCGGCCGCTGGCGAGGGGACTTGGAAGAGCCCAAGCTTCCAGCCTAGAACAGAGAACCGCCGCCTCCGTCAACGAGATGTCAACAGAGGCGGCGGTCGGGCTGAAGCCGCGCGCACGCGGTTCAGGATTCTGGCCTTACATCGAGGTCAGGTAGCGATCGAGCTCCCAGGGGTGCACAGCCGCAATGTACTCTTGCCATTCGGAGCGCTTGGCCGCGATGAACTGCTCGAAGCAGTGCTCGCCAAGGGCGTCTTTCATGACCGAGTTCTTTTCGAGCGCGTCGAGCGCTTCACCGAGGTTGCCCGGCAGGCTCTTGATTTTCAGGCGTGCGCGCTCGCGGGCGCTCATGCGGTAGACGTTGCCAGTGACCGGCTCGGGCGGCTCGATCTGGTTCTTGATGCCGTCGAGGCCGGCTGCAAGCATGGCCGCGAAGGCCAAGTAAGGGTTGCAGGCTGGGTCGGGCATACGCAATTCGATCCGGGTGCCGAGGCCGCGGCGCTCGGGGATGCGGATGAGCGGCGAACGGTTCTTCATCGACCACGCAAGGTGGGTCGGGGCTTCGTAGCCCGGAACTAAGCGCTTGTAGCTGTTGACCGTCGGGTTGGTGATCGCAACCAATGCGGTGGCATGCTTCAGCAAGCCGCCGATGTACCACTTCATCTTCTGCGAGATGCCGCCCCATTCAGCGCCTTCTTCGTAGAAAGTGTTTTTGCCATTTTCGTCGAACAGCGACTGGTGCACGTGCATGCCCGAGCCGTTCTCGCCAAAGATCGGCTTCGGCATGAAGGTGGCGTGCAGGCCCATGTCGCGGGCAACGCGGCGGACCACGAAGCGGAACACAGCCAATCGGTCGGCGGTAGCGAGCGCGTCGCCGTACTTGAAGTCGATCTCGTGCTGCCCGGCGGCGACTTCGTGGTGCGCGGCTTCGATTTCAAAGCCGAGCTTCTCGAGAGCAATGACGATCTCGCGGCGGCATTCTTCGCCCAGGTCGATCGGGGCGAGGTCGAAATAACCGGCCGAGTCGTGGGTCTTGGTGGTCGCGCGGCCATCGGCGTCGCGCTGGAACAGGAAGAACTCGGCCTCGGGGCCGGCGTTCATCGTGTAGCCGAGCTCGGCTGCTTGCGCAGCAACCCGACGCAGGATGCCACGCGGGCAACCGGCGAAGGGGGTTTCGTCTGGGCCATAAACATCGCAGATGATCGACGCGACGTTGCCGTGATTGGCCGAGTGAGCACCCGACGAACCCCAAGGATCGACGCGATAGCTGTCGTAGTTCGGCTTCAACAGCATGTCCGACTCTTCGATTCGGGTGAAACCCTGCACGGAAGATCCATCAAACATGATCTCGCCGTCGAGAGCTTTCTCGAACTGGCTCGACGGAACTTCGACGTTCTTATTGGTGCCAAGAATGTCCGTGAACTGCAGGCGCAGGAATCGGACATTGTTCTCGCGCATGTGCTCGAGAATGGACTGCCGGGACCAACTGGATTCGGCAACGGGAGCTGGGGATTTGGTAGACACGGTCATCAAAAGCCCTCCGGGGCTGGGTAGGCCGAGATTATCCACGAAGCGAAGCGATGATTGTGCAGAAAATGCACAAAATCGGCGTCACTTTTACAAAAAACTAGCTCCCGCGCGCCCGATCCGCGCCAACATCTGCAGAATTGCCTAGAAATCCCTGCGGTTTATGCGGTGCAAGGCCAGGCCTAAACAAGCCAATGTGACGGCGATAAAGCTCAGCGTCGATGCCCACGGGTAGATGCCCGCCTCGATCGGCAGGATTCGATCCAAGTCAATGGTCTTGTAAAGACTGAAATCCCAGAGGCCTTTGACCATGTAGATCGCCAGGTTCAGGAACATGAAGCCAATCACGATGAAGGCTGGCTTCAGCTGATGCTCGGCAAACACAGACAGCATGCTCGCCAAGCTGAAGATCGCTGCAGCGAACAGGCTGAGGTGTAACTGGGCAATCAGCACCATGCCCAGCGGCAGCGATTCGTCGACCAGCGGGCTGATCGCCCAAGCAAGCACGGTGGTCAAGAAGAATGGCAGTTCAATAAACAGCAAGCCCGATCCCCAGCGAACCAAGAACAGCCGGGTGCGACTGATCGGCCGCGAGAACAGGAACTCGGCGGTGCGTGTGTCGACCTCGCGCGCGATCAGCAAGCTTCCCAGCAGGGCCGCCGTCACCATCGCGGCAAGTCCGCCGCCTTTAATGAACTGCTGGATCCCGAAGTAGGCCCAATAGCCTTGCTCTTCGAGCATGATGACCATGTTGCGAATGGTCTCACTCGGAATCAGCTTGAGCACGACGGGCAGCGCGTCGATGTTCTCGCGCAGCTCGGGCCAATAAACAATCGCAGCGCCAATGTTGAACAACAACAAGAGCTGATAGCCGATCACGAGGAACAAGTGCTCGCGCAGCATCTGGCGAAACAGCATCAGCTTGCCTCCGTGACGAGAGTGGAATGCGCCGGAGCCTCGGGTCCGTAGAGACTCTCGAAGACGTCTTCGAGGCGGCCGCTGCCATCGCGAATGCCCGCGAGCGGGAGGCCCTCCAGGCGCACCAAGCTGGCGGCCAACTCGCCGGAGAAACTGAGCCGCCAGCGCGTGCCGGCGCCGTCCCATTCCCAACCCGGAGCGCTCGGCAACGCGGAGCGGTCCAGTTCGGTTTGGAAGCTCAGGTGCAAGATGCGGCTGGCGCGCGCCAAAATCTCGCTAATCCGCCCCGTTTCCATGATTCGCCCACTTCGCAAGAAGGCGACACGATCGCAGATTCGTTCCACGCTGGCGAGGTCGTGCGAGGAGAAGAAAACCGTGCGTCCGGCTTCGGCTTCGGCACCAAGCAGGTGTTCGACCGTGCGGCGCGCTTCCGGATCCAAGCCTTCCATCGGTTCATCGAGCATCAGGACGGGCGCGCCGGTGGCGAGCGCTTGCGCCAACAAGGTCTTGCGCTTCATGCCGTGGCTGAAGCCCTTGATGCGCTTGTTCGCCGGCAGACCGAAGACCTCAAGCAACTCACAGCCGCGCTGGAAGTCCGCGTGCGGATAGTGAGCGAGCGCGAAGCGCAAGAAATCGATGGCCTTCAAGCTTTGGTAGAGCGAGGTCTCTCCGGGCGAATATCCGACTCGACGCCGCGCTCCAAGAGGATCCTGCAAGGCTTCAACCAAATCGTCGCCATGGCCCAATCGAATCGAACCGGCATCGGCCTTCACGATGCCCAGCGCACACTTCAGAAAGGTGGACTTGCCCGCGCCGTTCGGGCCAACGAAGCCAAACACTTCGCCATCGGCGACCTTCATTTCGATCCCGGTCAGCACCGGTTGATCACCAAATGCTTTCTGAACGCCGTGAACTTCGATCATTGCTGTGTGACGCGGGATCCGGGGACCAGGTCGAGTCGGCCATCGGCCTCGAATCGCACCCAGCATTTGCTGCCGCCATCGTAGTCGCGCGCTTCGAGCAGAAGGCGGGCCGGCAATCCATAGGCGAGACAGGGCAAATCGGAAGGAGATTCCAGGCCTCGCCAGGTGCGAATGAAGGGATTGCTCTGCCATTCGGTCGCGAGCGTGCTCGAATCCATATGACCGGGATAAATGGTCATGGCGTGTGGCAGGGCCATCAAGACCTCCATGACCGAGTGTTGCAGGTCTTCGAAGCTGGTGTGATCGGGCGCACGCGTTCCGCCGACGCTGCCGCGGAACAGGGTGTCGCCGGTGAAAACCGCCTGTTCATCGAGCACGAAAGCCAGTTGACCCGAGGTATGCCCGGGAATGTGCAGGGCGCGCAAACTGTGCGATCCCAACTCGATCGACTCACCATCTGCCAAACTCGTTGTGACTCCAGGAGTCATCGAGGCTTCGGCGGCGTGGGCACAAACCGTGCAGCCAAATCGCTCTCGATAGGCGAGGTTGTTGTCCACATGGTCGTAGTGATGATGGGTGCACAGCACATGAGCGAGCTCAAGACGATGCCGTTTGAGTGCTGCGAGGATCGGCTCCATGGGCCCTCCGGTATCGATCAGGACCGCCGGACCGCCCGCCCGCTCGGCGAGCAGCCAAGAGTTGGACAGCCACTGCGGATGCATGGAGCGCTCAACGATCATGCGCATGAGGATGACGTCTAGAGCAGGCTTCGGAAAGTCGGCATCGAGTTTTTCACCGCAGCAACACGAAAAGTATTCGGCAAAGTGAATATGATCTCGCCATGCTCGCCACCCTTCCCGCGCAGCTTTTTCGAGCCTTGGGCGATGGCACCCGCCTACGCCTGCTCGCCCTCTTGCAGCATGGTGAAGTCTGTGTGGGCGACCTAGTCGTCGCGCTCGAGCTTCCGCAGGGCACGGTCTCCCGGCATCTCGCCACGCTGCGGCGCGTCGAGTTGGTGGAAGCGCGGCGCGCCGGTGCCTGGGTCTTCTACCGACTCAGTTGGAAGTGCGGAGCCGGCACAGCCCTCGGCCAAGTTGTGGAAGAAGCGCTCGCTGCTTTGCCCGAGCGGGGGGCGGATGGTGCCCGTCTTCGAGCGGCGCAGCGCGCCGGAGGCTGCTGCTAATGCGCGTCGGCATCAACGGCTTTGGGCGCATGGGGCGACTGGCCATGCGTGCGGCGTGGCAACGGAGTGACTTGGAGCTCGTTGCGGTGAATGAACCGCATGCTCCGGCGGACAACCTGGCATTGCTGCTTGAGTTCGACAGCGTGCAGGGGCGATGGGGGCGGACGGTTCGGGCCGACTCCGACGCACTGCTCTGCGAGGGTCGTTCGATCCCCGTGAGTGGTGCCACGACTCCGGGCGAGATCGATTGGGCAGCTCACGGGGTCGAGTTGGTGCTGGAGTGCTCGGGGCAGTTCCGCACGCAGGACTTACTCAAGCCGCACTTTCAGCAGGGGGTGCAAGCCGTGCTCGTGTCGGCTCCAGTCGGTGGCGATGTGCCGGACATCGTCGTGGGTGTGAATCACGACAAGTTCAGCCTGGCTGATCATGCCGTGTTGACCGCGGCCTCGTGCACCACGAACTGTCTCGCGCCGGTGGTGCGCGTGGTGCATGACAGCCTGGGAATTGAGCGCGGCTTAGTCACGACGATTCACAATCCGACCAATACACAGCGCGTGCATGATGCTGCGCACAAGGACCCGCGCCGCGCTCGTGCCGCTCAGTTGAATTTGATCCCGACCAGTACCAATAGCGCCATCGCGGTCACGCGTATCGTGCCTGAGTTGCTGGGCAAGTTGGACAGCATTGCGGTGCGTGCCCCGGTGCTGAATGCTTCGTTGACCGATTGTGTCTTTCAACTGTCGCAAGATACGAGCGTCAACGAGCTGAACGAGATCTTGCGCCAGGCTTCCGAATCGCCGCGCTTGCGTGGCATCCTTGGGTATGAAGAGCGACCGCTCGTGAGTTGTGATTTTGCAGGCGATGCGCGCAGCGGCGTGGTCGATGCCGGTTCCACGCGGGTCACCGATCATCGCTTGGCAAAGATCTTGGTTTGGTACGACAACGAATGGGGCTACGCCAATCGACTCGTGGAACTTGCGGGCATGATTGCTGCGGCACGCCGTGCGTAATTACCTGATCGTCAGCTTTGCCTATTGGGTCTTTACCCTGACCGATGGCGCGCTGCGCATGTTGGTCTTACTGCACCTGCATGCACAGGGCTACACGCCGATCACGCTCGCGAGCATCTTTCTGCTCTATGAGTTCTTCGGAGTCACGACCAACTTGAGTGCCGGATGGGTAGGCGCACGCTTCGGTCTGAAGAGCACGCTTTGGTCGGGTCTTTCTCTGCAGATCATGGCGACTTCAATTCTGGCTTGGCAGGCGACGAGTCTCACCGTGCCATTGGTAATTGCGATGCAAGGCCTGAGCGGAATCGCCAAGGATCTAACCAAGACCAGCGCAAAGAGTTATGTGCGGCTCCTGATCCCACGCGGGCAGGCCAACGAAGTGTCGCATGATGGCCGCCTGTTGCATTGGGTTGCCGCGCTAACGGGGTCCAAGAACACACTCAAGGGTGTCGGGTTCTTTCTCGGAGGCTTCCTGCTCAGCAAGTGGGGCTTTCAAGCAGCCAATCTGATCATGGCCGGTGCGTTGTTGATCGCTTTGGTAGTCAGCTGCTGGAAGCTCCCCGCAGCCCTTGGCAAGACGGCGGTGGCCCCGCGTTTGCGCGATGTGCTGCGCACAGACCGCCGGGTCTTTCATCTTTCCTGGGCGCGGCTCTTTCTGTTCGGCGCGCGCGACGCATGGTTTGCGATCGGCTTGCCGATCTTCCTCGTTGATCAACTGGATTGGTCGCAGGCGGCGGTCGGTGCATTCTTGGCGAGCTGGGTGATTGGCTACGGCTTGGTGCAAGCGAGCGCGCCGCGGCTGTTGGGTATCCAAAACCGAGCCGATGCCGGCGCGCTGATCCGATGGACTCGCGTGCTCGTGCTTCCGATTCTTGGACTATGCGCCTTTCTGCTGCTCGGCCCAGAGCCTGCATGGTTGGCAACAGGATTGGTGCTTGGCCTGGCCGTCTTTGGATTCCTGTTTGCAGGCAATAGTGCGCTGCACAGTTTCTTGATCCTCCACCTGAGTGAAGACGAAAACGTCTCGCTGCGGGTCGGCTTCTATTACATGGCGAACGCGATGGGCCGATTCCTCGGCGTGCTTGCCTCAGGAGTTGCCTATCAGTGGGGGGGTGGCGGCAGCGCCGGCCTGCTCGCTTGCTTGGGAGTGACCGTCGGCTTCTTGCTGATTTCGAGCCTGGGTGCGCGAGCTTTGCGTTCGAGCATTGAGTCGGAAGCGGTTTCCGCCTAGAGTGCGAGACGCGCGACTTCTATTGGCGCGCGAGCCGCCACGAACTTGTCTTACCTCGCCCTATTCAACGAGAGCTACGCGCGTGTCGTGCTCAACCCAGTTCGGCTCGAGCAGCTTGTCGCTCGCTTCTACGACCAGTTCCTGTCCCGATCGGAACGCGCTCAAGAGCTCTTCCAAGATGTCGAAATGGATCAACAAAGATCCCGTTTGCGGGTCGGCTTGTTGCAAGTCGGAAGTTTCGTCTCGACCGGCCTGCAGCCAACCGCGGGTCTGCGTTCGATCGCAGCAAGCCACCAGGGCATGAACTTGACGCGGGCCGATTACGACCTCTGGCTGGAATGCCTGATTGATGCTATCGGCGAGGTGGATCCGCCCGCGCAGGCAAATGTTGCCGACGCCTGGCGGATCGCGCTCGCCCCCGCGATTAGCTACCTGTTAATTGCGAGCTCATCGCAGGAATCAAGCTGAGCTTGCCGTCCTCGACCGTGACCTGAATCCCGGAGAGGTGCTCTTCGTCGCCGCGCAACAACTTCTCGGCGAGCGGGTTGAGCAGCTCGCGTTGAATCACACGCCGCAAGGGCCGAGCGCCGAAGTCCGGGTCATAGCCCTTCTCCGCGAGCCAAGCGCGAGCGTCGTGATCGACATCGAGCTTGAGTTGATGTTTCTCTTCCAAGCGCTGCGACACCAAGGCAAGTTGCAAGTCGACGATCTGCAGCAGCACTTCGCGGGCGAGCGGCCGGAACACCAACACTTCGTCGATGCGGTTGAGGAACTCCGGGCGGAAGTGGCGGGCCAACGCTTCGCGGTAGCGAGCCTCGTACGCAGGGTCATCTGCATCGACGGCGCCGAGTGCGCCCCCCAGGTTGGAGGTCATGATCAACATCGTGTTGCGGAAGTCGACCGTTCGGCCTTGGCTATCCGTGAGACGGCCATCGTCGAGAACCTGCAACAGCGTGTTGAACACATCGGGGTGTGCCTTCTCGACTTCATCGAGCAAGATCACACTGTATGGCTTGCGTCGCACCGCTTCGGTGAGCTGGCCGCCTTCGTCATGACCGATGTAACCGGGAGGCGCACCGATCAAACGAGCGACGGTGTGCTTCTCCTGGTACTCAGACATGTCGAGACGAATCAAAGCCGAAGGATCGCCAAACAACTCACTGGCGAGCGCTTTGGTCAGTTCGGTCTTGCCGACGCCGGTTGGGCCAAGGAAGACGAAGCTGCCAAGCGGGCGGTTTTCGTCTTGCAGGCCCGCGCGGGCGCGGCGCACCGTCTCGGAAACTCGTTGCACGGCTTCATCTTGGCCGATGACACGCTCGCGCAGAGTGTCTTCGAGGTGCAACAGCTTCTGGCGCTCGGTTTCGACGAGGCGGTCCACCGGCACTCCACTCCAAGCTGCCACGACCTGGGCGATTTCCTCCGGGCCGACTTCTTCGCGTAGCATCGGCCGGTCCTGCTGAAGGTCGCGCAGTTCTTGTTCAGCTGCATGAATCGACTTCTCGCGCTCGGGGATCTCGCCATAGCGAATCCGAGCGACATCTTCGAAGCGTCCTTCGCGCTCCAGTTGCTGCGCTTGCGTGCGTCGCTCTTCGATCTCGCCTTTCCAAGCGTTGATCTTGTCGATGACTTGCTTTTCGTTTTCCCAGCGTGCGCGCAGAGCCGTGAACTCTTCGCTCGCTTCGGCGACGCGTCGATCGAGTCCTTCCAGTTTGCTTGCGGCATCAGGCGCAGCTTCGGCTTCGATGCCGGCGCGCTCGATCTGCATCTGGCGAATCTTGCGTTCCAGCGCGTCGAGATCGGCGGGCATCGAGTCGAGCTCGAGTCGCAGGCGCGAGGCGGCTTCATCCATCGCATCGATCGCCTTGTCGGGCAACTGACGGTCCGGCAGGTACCGATTCGTTAGGCGAGCAGCAATCACCAAGGCAGCGTCTTGAATCTTGACTCCGTGGTGCACTTCATAGCGCTCTTGCAGTCCACGCAGAATCGCAATGGTCTCAAGCTCGCTTGGTTCCTCGACGCGCACGGGCTGGAATCGACGCTCGAGCGCGGCATCCTTTTCGATGTGCTTGCGGTACTCATCGAGCGTCGTGGCGCCGATGCAGCGCAGGTCTCCGCGCGCGAGCGCTGGCTTCAACAAGTTGGCAGCATCGACAGCACCTTCGGCGGCGCCGGCCCCGACCATCGTGTGAAGTTCGTCAATGAACAGAATGATCTCACCAGCGGCGTCTTGCACTTCTTGCAAGACACCTTTGAGACGCTCTTCAAACTCGCCGCGGTACTTTGCACCAGCGAGCAAGGCGCCCAGGTCGAGCGAGAGCAAACGCTTGCCCTGAAGACCCGAGGGCACGTCGCCGGCGACGATGCGTTGTGCGAGGCCCTCGACGACCGCGGTCTTGCCTACGCCTGGTTCGCCGACCAGCACCGGGTTGTTCTTGCGCCGGCGCGACAAGATCTGCATGACTCGCCGCACTTCATCGTCGCGGCCGATCACCGGATCGAGTTTGCCGTCGCGTGCTTGCTGCGTGAGGTCCGCCGCGTACTTCTTCAGCGCTTCGAGCGAAGCTTCAGGATTGTCGGTCGTGACCCGACGGTCGCCGCGCACTTCCTTCAGAGCTTCGCGCAAGGCCTCCGGGGTTGCGCCCGATTCTCGCAGAGCTTGACTCAACGGGGCGTCGGCCGTGACCAGAGCGAGCAGCAAATGCTCGACGGAAAGGTAGTCGTCGCCGTTGGCTTGGCGTGCCGCATCGGCCGCTTCAAGCAGGCGGGCAGACTCCGGGGCGAGCGTCGGTTGTTGGCCAGAGACGCGGGCCTCGCGAGCGAGGGCTTCGTCCGCGAGACGTTCTGCCAGGGCAGGCGCGACTCCCGCACGCGTCAACAGCGCGGTGGCCAAGCCCTCCTCTTGATGGAGGAGCGCGTGCAAAAGGTGAGCCGGCTTCAGGGCGGCATGCTGGCGCTCGCGCACCAGGGCTTCCGCGGCTTGCAGGGCTTCTTGAGTCTTCAGGGTCCAGCGATCAGCTTGCATCGTCCGGATAATGTGCAAGCCGCGTGCCAAGTCTCCCAAGGAGTAGAGCCGATCGCCACGGCGAGATGGGCTCGAGGTGGCGGAAAATCCCTCGCAAAATCTGCCACAATGGCAGTTCAACTTCCATGCTCAGTCTCGGAATCGCAAGCCTCAAAATCCTGCTCGGCCTGGTCGGTGGTGCTGGCTTTCTGCTGATTCCATTCGGTTTGCCGGGAAACTGGCTGATTGCCTTGTGCGCCTTGCCCGGACCTTGGATCGGCATGGGTTGGACGCCCTTTGTGCTGCAGTTGGCGCTCGCCAGTTTGGCTGAGCTGCTCGAATTCACGACCGCGATGAAACAGGCGCGGCGCAGCGGCGCGAGTCGCGCGGGGGGCTGGGGCGGAGTCCTCGGATCCATCCCCGGGGCCATTCTTCTGACAGCTTTGATCCCGATTCCGATCCTCGGAACGCTGCTTGGTGCGGCGATGGGCGCCTTTCTTGGCGCTTTTCTCGTCGAGATCGCGTATTCCCAGCGCACGCACTCCGATGGCATGCGCTCGGGCTGGGGGGCCTTTCTCGGCACCCTGATCGGAAAGTTCCTCAAGCTCGGCCTGGGCGCGGCGCAATTGGTGCTGCTTGGCGCTCATCTGGTGGGCCTGTTTTAGGCCGAGCCGGGCCCAAATCGTTGCAGGGTGCTCGCGAAGGCAGATTTCTGCTGACTCGAGGCCAGTTCCCGCGTACATCTAGACCCCCCGGATACAATCTGGGGATCCCGTCTCCTCAGAAGACGATTCAAATCATGCTCCGTACTCTCATCCTCACCCTCGCCGGCGGTTTCGTCCTCACGGCAACCACAACCGCCCAAGAGTGCAGCGGCTGCAAGTCGAGCTGCGACTCCGCCACTGTCGCAACGACCGTCTCGCAAGACGAGCCGTCCGCACTTGCTAAGGGCCTCGCCGCTCTTGCAAAGAAGCCGTTCTCCTTCGACATGAAGATGTCGATCAAAGACGGCGAGAACGGTGGCACCGTTGACGGCAAGGTTGCCTTCGGCGACTCGAAGCACTTTGCGCTGAACGTGAACATTGCCATGAAGGAAGGCGAAACTTCGCAGAACGCGAAGATCCGCCTCGTCGCAGACGGCACCTGGCTGTACTACCACGTCGATTCGCCTGAACTTCCGGCCGAAGCTGCCGCGATGGCGATTGGCAAGGTCAAGCTGTCGGTCTTTGACCAGATTGCTCAAGGCGCGATGGCTCAGTCGCCATTGCCGATTCTCGACGAGAAGGGCAACATCAACGCCTCGACCATCGACAAAGCTCTCTCGCAGGCCGGTCTGAAGATCACCCGCGACGACGAAAAGGGCATCGTGAACCTCTCGATGGACGTTCCTGGCGAAGGAGAAACTCCTGGCAAGATGGTCGTCACGTTGAACGGCAAGAACTACCTGCCGAAGTCGATCAAGGTCAACGCTGGCGAAGGCCAAGGCATGACTGCGACGTTCTCGAACGGCAAAGTCCTGAAGGAAATGAAGGAGTTTGGCGAAGGCGCTTGGAAGTTCACCGTTCCTGAAGGCACGATCATCAACGACATGACTGCCATGCTGCAAATGGCGATGGCGCAGATGATGCCGCAGGGCGGCGGCGACGAAGAAGAACTCGAGTTCTAAATCGCGCAGGCGAACGAAAGAAGCCGGGTCACCTCAGGGTGATCCGGCTTCCGTTGTTTCTCGCCGATGGACGCGGGGTTCGGTCCGGTCGAGCTATTCCGCAGTCACGGCCAAGATGCGGTCCTGCATCTCGCGCACCGCTTGGTCGAGGCCCACATAAACCGCTCGACCGACGATCGCGTAGCCGATGTTCAACTCTTCCAAGTAGGGGAGTTGAGCAATCGGAAGCACGTTCTCGTAATCCAAGCCATGGCCAGCGTTGACGCGCAGTCCCATTTCGTAGGCGTAGGTCGCCGCGGTTTGCAAGCGCTTGAGCTCGGCCTCGCGCTGCTTGCCGCGCGCATTGGAGTAAGCGCCGGTGTGCAACTCAATGTAGTTTGCGCCGCAGCGCGCGGCGTCCTCGATGGGCTCGGGCATCGGGTCGACAAACAAGCTCACTTCGATACCGGCAGCTTGCAGCTTGGGGACTTCCGCCTTCAGCTTCTCCAAACTGGAACCGGTATCCAGTCCACCCTCGGTGGTCAGCTCTTCGCGGCGCTCCGGCACGATGCAGACCTGGTCCGGGCAAATCTCAAGTGCAATCGCGAGCATCTCGTCGGTCAGGGCGACTTCGACGTTAAGCAGGGTCTTGACCGTTTCCTTCAGAATGCGCACATCGCGATCCTGAATGTGGCGACGGTCTTCGCGCAGGTGCACGGTGATGCCATTGGCGCCGGCAAGCTCGCAGATACCCGCGGCAAAGACCGGATCGGGTTGATCGGAACGGCGCGCTTGTCGCACCGTGGCGACGTGGTCGATGTTGACGTGGAGTCGCGGCATGGGGCGAGTATTCTACCGACGCTATGTTGCGGATTACGGGTGGCGAGCATTGCGGTCGGAAGCTCCGGGT
>JBDQJC010000035.1:0-31917 GCA_040264055.1 Planctomycetota bacterium | reverse complement strand
GAGTTCAGCTTCTGGGATGTTGCCAAACTCGGGGTACTTGGTCGCCAGCTCGGTGAGCGTCATGTCGGCGTCCTGGTACTTCTCGAGCTGGAACTGCGCCATGCCCAAGCGGAACAGGTTTTTCGGCATGATGTTGTGCAGCGGCTGCGTCGAACGCAGGTTGCCAAACTGGGTGGCGGCGCCGGCGTAGTCACCGGTGCGGAACAAGCACTCGCCGTAAAGGAAGGTGCTTTCGCCGTGCAGCTTGTGACCTTCGTGGTCGCGCACGACACGCCCGAAGGCGTCGCCCGCATCCTCAACTTGCTCGGCGCGGAGCAAGGTGAAGCCAAGCTTGTACTTCGCTTCGGCGCCCAGCGTGCAAGCCGGGTTGTCGGCTGCGATCGAGTAGGCATCGACGGCTTTCTGGCCATCGCCTAGCTTGAACCAAGCCTCGCCGACGAAGAACGCGGCTTCGGCCAGCGTGGGGTCACCCGGAGCCAGCTCGAGCGCCGTGTAGAGCGCCGAAGTGGCCTCTTCAGGCTGCTGCTGGTCGAGTTCGAGGTAGATCACCTCGAGTAGAGACGCCGCCGCGCGCTCACTGCCTCCGAAATTCTCGGCAACCTTGGCAAGTAGCGTCGAGGCGCGTTCGGTTTCTCCGGCATCGCGCAATGCCGATGCAACGGCACGGGCAGCTTCGAACAAGCGGGCTTCTTCGGGGTCAGTTGCCGAGAATGCGTTGTAAGCCTCAACAGCTCCTTCCGCGTTCTCTGCCTTTTGTTCGGCCCAAATGCGCAGTTCGAAGGCGGACTGCAGCAGTTCACTTGGTGGCGCGGCCGTTTCCTGACCTTGATCAGCCACCGCGGTGACTTGGCGCAAGATGTCGGCAGCTTCCGCGAAACGCTCGGTGTCGTAGAGACACCAGGCCAGACCGTAGCCGGCAGCGGGTGCCAGCTCGCTTTCTGGGTAGCCGGTCAGCAACTGCGTGAAAGCGGTTTCGGCTTCAGGCAGACGACCTGCTTGGTAGTGGCCATCGGCCAACTCCATAAGCGCGCGCGGTGCGAGTGCGGAGTCGCCATAGGCGCTGACCAGTTCTTCCAAGAGCTGCACGCCCTCTTCTCCGGTCTTCATTCGGCCCAGGCGCAGCAAGAGCTCGGCCTTGCGGTTCGACTCGGGGTAGGTCTGCAAGTAAGCCAACCAAACTGGGGCGGCTTCCTCTTCCTTCTCGAGCTCGACCAAGCAACGGCCGTGCATGTAGTGCGCTTCGTCGGCTTCCTCGGATCCAGGAAGCTCGGTGTAGACCTTGGCGAAGGTCGCGCCAGCCGAGGCGAGTTCCTTCGAAAGGTAGAGTGACCAAGCTTGGCGCGACAATGCGCGCGAGCGGTGGGCAGGGTCTTCGTCGCCCGCTGCGGTGCTCGCGAATGCATGCGCCGCCTCGGTGTACTGCTTCAGCTGCAAGAGGCCTTCGCCCATGGCGAGCTGTGCCTTCGAGATGTACGGGCTGTCCGGGAAGTTCTCGATCAACTGGCGAGCGAGCTGCACTGCGCGCTCGGACTCACCGGCATTCAAGCTCGCGACCGCAGCCGCGTGCAGCGAGTAATCCGACTCGGCTTCGCCGTAAGCGGCGGTTGCTTCGTCGTGACGGCCCAGGTCGAACAGGATGTCACCGCGAGCCGAAGCCATGCGGCCACGCAACTCGTCGCTTGGGTCGAGGCTCATCGCAGTTTCCAGCGTGGCGATGGCTGCCTCGGGGTCGCCGGTGCGCTGTTGCGCTTGGGCGCGCCAGTAGAGCGCGTCGGCGTTGTCGTTCAGATCGGAGCTGGAAAGGGCTTGCAGCGCTTCTGCGCCGCGCTCTGCTTTCAGCAAGTGAATGCCCTGCTGCAGCATGGCTTCCAAACGGAAGCGGCTCTCGGGGAAGTCCGTGACGATCCGCGCGAAGTGACCAGCTGCACCTGCGTGGTCGCCCGCCTTGGCGGCGGCAAAGCCTGCACCGCGGACCGCTGCGTCCACGAAGGGGCCTGCTGCAACCTTCTGGTAGGACGCGAGCGCCTCTTCCGAACGCCCGGCTTCCAGATGTGCTTCTCCAGCAAGGAACATCAACTCCGCAACCAGCGGATCGTTGCCAAAGCGCCCCGCGAAGTCATTCGCAATGCGCACGGCTTCGTCGTAGTCCTGTAGGCGATACGCACACCACGTCATGCCATACAAGCTGTCTTTGGTGTACTCCTCGACACCAGCGACTTCCACGTAGCGCTTCTTCGCTTTCTCGTATTCGCCGCCACGGAAGTAGGCTTCGGCGAGCAAGAAGGTCGAAGGCTTGAGCAAGTACTCCTTCTCGAGAATGAGCACCGTTTCCAAGCTCGCGGCCGCTTCGGTGAACTGCTCGGCAGCGAGCTGGCACTGAGCCAGGCGCAAGCCGGATTCCGCCCGGAACTCGAAGCCTTCTAAGGCAGCGAGCGGCGTGAAGTTCGTCGCGGCATCGGCGAGCCGGCCGAGCGAATACTGCGCGGCGGCAAGGCGATAACGAGTGGGAACCGCCTTCTGGTGGTCCGGATAGGAGCCCAAAAAGTCCTCCGCTTCGCGGATGACTTGCTCGTGAAGACCCTTTTCAGCGAGTCCAATCACGAATTGGTACTGCTCGTCTGGTCCCCCTTGTGGTGCAGCGAGCAATGGGAAGAGAAGCAACAGTGCGTGCGTCATGGTGTGAATCAGCCCGGGAAACTAGTGTTCGGACTAGAGATACGACGATTTCGGGATTTCCCGAGTTCCGTCGAATCCTTGCTGGACCCCGAATGGAGTATGAACTTTGAGACCAGCCTTTTCCCTATCGGCCGGACCCCCCTTTGTATGTTGCTCAAACGGTTCTGTGCATAAAAAAAAGAGGGCTTCCTCCCCAGAAAGCCCCCTCCAGTCCCCGTGATAAAAATTTGCAGGTGCCCGGGGCAGCACCGTGCGGTGATGGCGTCTTTTAAGCCCCGCTCGGGGCTCGGTTACCACGGGACAGCTTTGATTTTCTGTCAAAAAAACGTAGAGGAAATCTCAGGTGCCGGCCACCGTCCCGAAGGATGGGCCAAGAAATCCCCCTCTCTCTGCATCCGAGAGATCCCCTACGCCAATCAAATTCTTACTCTCCGAGCACCGGGATGACCCGGGCTCGTTCCTCCGGCTCGCGCTTGGGCAACTTGACGGTGAGAACACCGTCCCGGAAGTGCGCCTCGGCGGCATCGACTTCGATCTCATGAGGCAGACGGAAGCGCCGTTCGAAGGAACCGTAGACCGTTTCTGAACGGTGCAGGGTGGAGTCCTCTTCCTGGCTGCGCTGTTCCTTGCTGCCTCGCAGCACGAACAGGTCTTCCTCGAGCTTCAACTCGATGTCTTCGCGTTTCACACCGGGTAGTTCTGCGCTGACCTGGTAGGCCTCGCTGGTCTCGTGCAGTTCGACTGCGGGCTGGAAGGCCAAATCAGTTGTGGCTTCCGGGCCGAGCAGGGGCTCAAACAAGGCCTCAAGGTTGGGCCAGAGCCCGTTGAGGCCATCAGCACGGCGACGCAGACGAGCGACGGGGCGCGCGACGCGCGCAGTAGGGGTCGCACTGGCGACCGAACGGCAGTTGTCTTTGTTGGTGTTCATAGCTTTCTCTTTCGAACCCCCCTCTGGGGCATGCCGCAAGAGTGCAAGCTGCGTGCCATCGTCCGATAAACATTCTTGCAGACGAGGAAAATCCCCGCCAAGTGGGCAGGAAACGCAAAAAATACTCCTTTATCAGCCTTCTCTCAGACTTGAGCGGGTCTCCAGCGCCTGCCGACTTGGCGGTCATCGCTGCCAGATTGTCCGATAATCACTCGTCGGACAGGAAGCCCGCGAGATCGGCGCCCTCGGCAAGGTCCTGAGGAGGCTGTCCGGGGCGGAAGACCCGCACCGGCCCGCGCAGCAGCCGCATTTCCTTGCCATCGCGGCGAATCAGGCCAGATTCCCAAAGACCGAGCACCGGTGTCGTGTTCTCTTCATGGAACTCGCGGATGCGGTCGTCACGGGTTTCGCCGTAGTGCTCCTCGTACTCGCCACCCTCCAGCCGCACGTGAATCTGCCCCTCGTAATAGTGAGTATTGACCTGGACCGGAACCAGGCCCAGCGCCTCGAAGCTGTCGGGCCGCACAATCGGCATGTCATTGGTGGTCTGCATCGTCGGACAGGCCACATTGGTCCCCGCCGAGACTCCCATGTAGGGCAAACCGGCTGCGACACGGCGCCGAATCACCTCGAGCAGGCCCTCGCGGTGCATGCGATCGATCAGCCGAAAGGTGTTGCCACCGCCAACATAGATGCCCTCGCATTCTTCGATGGCTTGAATGGGGTCGCCCTCCTTGTGCAAGCCGTGCAATTCGTAGCCGGCATTCAGTTCGGCACGGTTCATCGCATCGATGTAAGCGTCGCCGTCGGCAAGCGCATAGGGCACAAACAGCAGTCGGGAGATCTCGCCAAAGTGGTCCCGCATCGCCTGACGCAATGCCGTGCGGCGGTCTTCGCCGCGGAATCCACCCGATCCAAGCAGTACACGCATGAGAGGCATCCTAGATCGCGCCCCCATCAAACGAAGCCCCTTTTCTTCCCTCCAAGTGAGCGCGCTTTCTCGGTTAGGATGAATCGCAATTCTGTTTCCCGCGACCGACTCCCTGTCCCGCGCTAGTTTGGTCGCTATCCCTCTTCCATGAATCGCCCCACCTTCGCAATTGCCGCCATTTTGGCCGTGCTCGCTGCGTGTTGCGCTGTGCTGTTTTCGGGGCTAGCGATTCAAGCAGCCGAAGAGGAAGGGCAAAACACCGAGTCCGTCGTCGATCAACGCGAAGCGGTTACAGACGAAAACGAGATCGAGCAGAACCCGGGCCGCAGCGAAGTCGCGGTCGAGACGGTGCCCTCGCCGGGGTCGGGTTCAGACCCAAGCCTGGCCGGCTTGCCCCAGCGCTCGCTGCGCGGCACGGTGCTCAACGAAAAGTATGAGCCGATTGCAGAAGCGTGGGTGATGACGGATCAAGAGCACGATGCCGTGCAGACTGACGAGGAGGGTGCGTTTGAATTGCCCTTGTTGCACAAGTTCGGCCCAAGCGATGGCCGCACGATCACAGCCTGGAAGGAAGGCATGTCGGTCGCGCAGAAGTATGTGCGCCAACTCGAAGACAATCTGCTGATTCTGAAGCTCGACGAAGGCGTCGAGATCAGCGTGGTCGACGCGGAATCCGGTTTGCCGATTGAAGGCGCCGAGGTTGAGATCTTGATCGAAGCAAGCTCCGATACCAGCGGCGGCTTCTTTGACTTGCGCAACTTTGCTTCGCTACCGACCGAGGTCAAGCTGACCGACTCTGCCGGAAAGGCCAGAGTCCCTGACCCGCAGCTGAGCAACAACTACACGCTTGAAGTGCGCAAAGAGAGCTACGTCAAGCGCTATGTCGATCAGTGGAATCTGCGCCGACAAAAAGAGGTGCGGCTCGCGAAGCCAAAAGAGCTGCGCATGCGTTTTGTCAGCAAGGAGGGTCAGCCGCACGCTGGCGCACAACTCTGCTTCCCGTGGTATCGCAAGATCGTCACGCTCGATGCCGACGGCTGGAGCGACCTACCACCGGAGGCTGCGTGGGGTTTCTGGGGAGTGCAATTACGCGATGAAGGCACGCAGTGGGTTTGGACAGAAGTCGATGACGGTCGCATTCAACCCGGCGCCGAACTCGCGACCGATTGGCGGCCGCGCGAGGGCCGCTTGTATGTGCAAGGCGATGAGAAGCCCACCGTGTTCGAGGTCGGAACCAGCGCAGCGCAAGATCAATGGGGATGGCAGAACTTCCTGCCCTCACCGCAATGGAACTCGGAATCGGTCGACTGGGTGCAGGTCGACGAAGACGGACACTTCCATTTAAGTTCTGGCTGGCAAGGCGAAACCACCTACTTGCACGTGCGGCGAGTCGGCAGCGATGGCGTGATGCTCTCGCAGAAGCTGATCGGAGATGGTCCCTATGAGTTGACGCTTTCCGCCGCGGCGCAGGTCGCGATCGAAGTGCGCTGCCCACGCCCTGAGCTGCTCGAAGGCGCCAGCGTGACGTTTTACGGTCATCAAACGGACCACGAACAAACGGTCACTCTCGAACAAGGCCGAGCAAGCTCCCGACTGCCCGCTGATCGTTATTCCTGCCGCCTGACCTTGGCCAATGCCGCACACGATCTTCCACTCGAAGACATGGTGGTGCTCGGATTGGACATGGAACACGTCTTCCACTTCGAGGGTGTGCGCACGGTCGGCGGCATCTTGAGCGCAGGCGGCAAACCTTTGTTCCCCTGCCGCCTCGACCTGCGCTACGGCAGCTTTTCGGTGCGAGCCGAAACGCGCCCCGATGGTTCTTGGGCAATCGAGAACGCTCCGAAAGAAGTTCTGCGGTTGCGAGTCATGCCCGAAGACGGCTGGATTTCTCCGGTTGAAGGTTCTTACCTCTGGATTCCGGCCGGCCAAGAACGCTTCGATTACGACTACCTCACCGCGACCCTGCTGCTTTCCTTAGGGAGTTTTCCAAGGGAGAGCTTGAGTGAGCTTCGCGCATCGCGACGTTCTCGAGATGGCATGCAACGCAGCACGGGATTCAATGGCGAGCGGCAACGGTTTAGCTCGACGAGTCCGAAAGTCCCTGACCTGACAGAGGGCCCCGTCGAAATCATGGTGACGCCTGGCCAGGTGCGCTTCACAGCCGACCGCGCCGGCGTTGCGCTTGCCGAATTGGAACTCGAGTTGGCCGCTGGCGATGTTCGCACCTTCTCCGTGGATACGCTTCCCACAACCATGACGCGCGTCGTGGTGTCCGGCTTCAACGAACCGATCTGGGGCAATGCCAATTGGACCCCGATCAACGTACCTGGGCTGGATGACTTCCCCGGCTTCGTCCCGCAAAACGCACGCAGTTCAGGGCGGGCGGGTCAGCTCGGCAACTCGATCCACTTATTGCCCGGCATCTGGAGACTCAACGTGAGAGCGCCTTTTTGGTCAAATGAGTATCGAGGGCAGGTGGGCCAAGGCGAAATAGCCGAAGAGGTTGTGATTGGCGGCTCACAAACTGTCATTCGCATCGAAATGGACGAGCAAGACCGGATCAAGTTGGCCCCAAGTGGCTCAGATTGATTCACAAATGCGCGAGTGATTCATTTTGAAGCAACCGGAAAGGCTGCATTCCCGTCTTTCCACCTGAAAGTGATCCTTGGCATGCTTCGTGCTACTGAGAATCTGTTCACGGATGCCCTTTCCCCATCCATCCCCTCGATGACAACGGGGCAAATGTGAACCTTTCTCCGATCCCCCCGGAGAGCCTCCTTGAATTTTTTTGGATCCGGCCGGAGTTAGGTGCATGGGGCGCACTCGCTCAATCATCGGCCGGGTCCATTTTCATGGGCAGACAAGTCTGCTCCCCGCAAGGGCTTCGGACTTAGCGAGGAAGCCGAATCAAGGTGTAGTAGGCCTCGCGATGCAGGAGCGGAAGACCACTCGTATCTGCTAGTCCTTCCACGTGCAGTTCATGCACATAACCGGCTCGCAGTTTGGCAACCGGAAGGAAGATCGACTTCCCGTCCTCTGCAAGCTTCGGCGCGCCGAGCTCGTGCTCTTCGGTCAGGAACTCTTTGCTGCCATAAGCCGCATGCAACTCATAGGTGTAGCTCGACATCTTGAACTGCGCTTTCGCGAGGCCGGCTTGGCTCACGGGCTTGGTCAGGTGCAACGCAAAGCCACCCGGGACTGCTTTCATCTCGAGTATCTCGAACGGCAACTTGCCGGTCCAACGCAGACGTTGCAATGCCCAAGGCTTTGCGCCCAGTGCGCTCCATCCGCGGTCCGAACCTCCGACCAACATCTCGCCGCCATCGATCTGGCGCACGCGAATGAGGCCGGTGCCCAACTTGTCACGGAAGGGGTAACAAGCCCCCTGCCAATGCCCCTCGATCTGCTCGAGGCTAACGCGCATGAGTTCGGCCGAGTACTGATCGCCGACGAATAGCTGCCCGGTGAACGGTCCAAAGGCTCCGCCGCTGGTATCCCAAGCCATGCCACTCGGAGAACGCCCCATCTTGTCGTAAGGGAACCAAACCGCCGGCAGCTTGAAGCCTTTGACGACGCTTTCGGCTTCCGGCATCAAGATGCCATCAGGCACTTCGCCAGGATGCTCGACGCGCGAGCCTGGCAGCTTGGCCGAGCCAATGCCGTGCGGGTGACCATGGAAGTCGCCTTCTTCCAGGTGCGAGAGCTTGGACGCACCGCACCATTCGCCTTGGTTATCGGTGTAAAACGGCTGCCCCCACGGGCTGACTTCCACGCCTGCAGGCGAACGCAAGCCGCCAGCGAAGGGAATCATCTCGCCTTCCGGCGTGACCTTCATCGCCCAGCCGCGCCAATCGACTCGGCCAAAGGGTTCGCCGCCAAACGGCTTGTTGGTCGTGATCCAAAAGTTGCCCTCGGGATCAACGCGCGGACCAAAGTTGTACTCGTGGTAGTTGCCGCTGATGCTCCAACCGTCGGCAACGGTGCGGAATTCATCGGCATAGCCGTCGTCGTTGCTATCGCGCATGCGCAGCAACTCACCACGCGTTGCGGCGTATATCCAGCCTTCGTGCGCGAGCAATCCAAGCGGTTCCTGCAAGCCGTTTGCCCACAGCGAATACTCCGGCTTGTCACTGCGGAACTCGTCGATCCGCCACACATCGCCGCGCCGCGTGCACGCGAGCAAGGATTCGGGACCGATCTGTTCGATGCCACCGACTTCGAGCACGACGTCATCAGGGATGACCACATCGATGACCTCGTAATAGTCGGCTTCGGATTGCGCCTGTTGTGGAGCGAAGGCGAGCGCGGCAAGCGCCAGTGAGTTGAGCAAGATCACCATGACATCCGAACCTCCACGACGAACTTGGCGGCGCCGTCCGGGCCGGTGGTCCATGCCACGGGAATGCGCTTCACTTCAGCGCCATCAACAAGTTGAATCTGCGTGCCCGGCACCGGTCGGGCTGCACGCAGCTCGATGCGACGGATTAGATCCGAACCTCCGGCGGCGAGCACCGGCTTGAGCCCGTCGGCGACCTCGATTCCGCTTTCGCGTAGCGCGTAGCGGAAAGTCGGGTGTCCGAGCGCGTCGCGATCATGACCAATCATTTTGATCGCAGACTTATCGGCCGCGGGCCAGTCGCCATTGCCGACGCCGACGGCGACGGCGGGGCCGTCTGGCATGGCCAGCACGCCACTGCCGCCAGCCGATTCGAGTTGTCCGGCTCGACCATCCCAGGTGCCTTTGGCGTTCATGAAATCGCCGCGCCACACCTCGACCCAACGTGCGTGGTGCAGGTCGAAGGCTGCTGACACGCGCTCGGGGAAACCAACCGCCATGACCCGCGCACTGGCGTCCTTGTAGAAAGTGCCGAAGTACAGCGGGCGTTCGATCGGCGTCAACTCGTAGCTGCTGCGGTCGGTCACCAAGCCGGCCGGCAAAGGCATCGAATCGCCGAGCGATAGGTACTGCCAAATCGCATCGATCTGCTTAGCAGCATCGCCATCGTGCACGGCGGTGATGGGCGACTTGCCCGAGCCAAACACATTGAGCATGCGCGTACCCGGTCGCATCTTGGTCGGGTCGGACATCCAACGCACGTACCAGTCGTACTCGAGGCGCGGCGCCATCTCAGACAACGATGGCCCTTGCACGCCAACCGATGGGTTGCCTGCCGAACCGTGGCAAGCGATGCATGCCAATCCACCTGAAGTGCCGGTCAGTTGATGTCCCAGCTTCGCTTCCTCCGGTTCAAAAACCGGTTCGCGCCGCGGGTCAGCGGCACGGTCGACTTCGCGGAAGGCCGCACTCAGATCCCACGAGAGTTGTTTGTCGACATCGCGGAAGGCCGGCATGCGCGCTTTGACGCTCGGGCGATATTCCTCGCCGTGCGCAATCGCATGGCCAAGTACGCCCTCCTTCAGCTTCGCACCGACATCGCCGAGCGAAGGCGGCAAACGCCCTTCTTCGCCGAGGTCGTCGGCTCCAACGAATGAGGCGAGGACCTTCGCGCTGGGTTCGCCGACTTGATCACGCGAGTGGCAGTTGATGCACTGATGCTGATTCATCCGCACGAAGATTTCTTCGTACGCGGTGCGCGGCTTTTGCAGGTCGTTGCGATTGCGCAAGAGATTGACCAAGAGCTCACGCTCGGATGCGTCGAATCCATAGTTGGGAACCTTGCTCGACGGCGAGGAATCCAAGCAACCCGAAGAGTCTGCCGTCAAAGCGGCAAAGGGCTTGGCGAAGTCCGATTGAGATTCGACCTGGTGACAGGCTTCGCAGTTGCGCGCTTGAACCAAGGCTCCGCCGCGACGATTCGCGGAAGCATCGGTCGCAACCAATCCTCGATCAATCGGGCGCGGCACGCTTCCCGAGTGAGCTAGCTCACTTTCAAGAAACTCGCGGCGCTGGATCGACGGGCCCGACCAACCGGCTTTCAGTTGCTCGCCGCCGCCGGCTTCGAAGAAGGTGATTCGAAGCGAGTGCCAACCGGCGGCTAGCGTCACAGCTTCTGATTCGCGCAACTGCGGCGGGTGCGTGCCGAGATTGTCGACCAAACGCTCGCCGTTCACGAATAGCTCGGATCCGTCATCGGAGTTGGTCCAGAACTGGTACGCACCAGCAGTCTCAACTTTGATCATGCCTTCCAGCACCAAGCCGTAGCGTTCGCGGCGGGTCCCCAGCTCGTGCGTCACCGTCTTGGTCGTGCCCTTCTCCACCGGCGTGAGCGCCTCCCAATCAGGACCATTCCCCGGGAAGTTTTGCTCTTCGTAGTAGCTGTACTTGAGGCCGGGAACGATCTCTTCCGGACCATCTGCCTGTTGATCGCGCAGTAGCCAGGCTGCAATCGCCAAGGACTCGCGCGGCGTGAGCTTCATGTCCGGCATGCGACCCGCGAGCACAGGGTGCTCGCCCGGGGTATGCAGAGCCTCGGACAAGGCCGCAATCGACCAACCCGCAGCCAAATCGCGTCCGGCAAAGTTGTCCTCGTGGCAGGCGAAACATCCGAGCTCTTGATAGAGCGTTTCCCCCATGCTGCGATCCGCGGCACTGACTTCGATGGGCACGAAATCCGGCTGCAGGCCACCCGACAGGAAGTTTGCGATCGCGGCCGACTCGGCGCGCGCTTCGCTTGGATTCGAGCTGACCACGCGCGGGTGCGGTGAGTCTGGCGACTCAAGATAGCGCTGAATCCAAGATTCAGACCGGCGCGATCCGATTGTCATGAGCGACGAGGCTTCGTCAAAGCTCAGGCGCTTCGCCGTTTCGCCTTCGGCCGCATGGCAGGCGGTACACGAAGACTGTTTGGCCAAGAGCTCTGCGGACGGAAGGCCGGCAACGCGGTCGGCCTGGCTCGCTGCCGCGACCGGGACCGAGCCTGCCAGCAAGACTGCGAACCAGGCGCGTCTCATACGGGCATCTCCAGCCAAGCGCGTTGCTCGGCAGATTGAATCACTGTTTCGATGAACTGCACACCGCGTAGGCCATCGGCCGCGGTGGGATAGGGATCTTCGAGACCGGTTTCGGTGCCACGCACCGCGCGCGCGAAGGCGCGGTAGATGTTGGCAAAGCCCTCGAGGTATCCCTCGGGGTGTCCTGCAGGCGTGCGGCCGAGCGATTGCGCAGCTTCGCCGAGGTACCCATTGGAAGCGCGGCGCAGCTCGGAAGGCTTGTCCTTCCGGCGCACCATCAAATCATTGGGATGCTCTTGATCCCATTCGATCCCGCCTTCGGTGCCATAGATTCGCAGCCGCAATCCGTTTTCACGGCCGGCGCAGACTTGGCTGGCGCAGAGTGTTCCGGTGGCGCCGTTGTCGAGTTCGAGCATCGCCATCGTGTCGTCGTCGACCTTGCGGGTGGGCACATAGCTGCGCCGATCGGCGAGCAAACGCGTGACACGATGCCCGGCGACATGCTCGAGCAAGTTGAAGGCGTGCGTGCCGATGTCGCCTAGTGCCCCGCCCGGTCCCGAACGCGCCGGATCCGTGCGCCAGCCCGCTTGCTTCTGGCCGGTGTCTTCCAGCGGGTCGACCAACCAACCTTGCAGGTATTCGACGTAGACCTTGAGGACACGGCCAATCCCACCCGAACGCACCAGTTCGCGCGCCTCGCGAATCATCGGGTAGCCGGTGTAGTTGTGCGTCAGCGCGAAGACCTTGTCCTGCGAGCGCACGACCTCAAGGATCTCTTTCGCGAGCTCGCTGTTGATCGTCAGCGGCTTATCACAGATCACATGGAAGCCACTCTTTAAGAACTCGATCGTCGGCCCATGATGCATATGGTTGGGCGTCACAATCGATACGGCTTCGATGCGCTGCTCTTCCGGCAGTCCGCCTTCGACTTCGGCCATTTCGGCCCAACTGCCATAAGCGCGGGCCGGGTCGAGCCCTAGCTCGGCGCCGGTTTGTGCCGACTTCTCGGGGCTGGAACTAAACGCGCCGGCCACCAAATCAAAGTCGCCGTCCATGTTCATGGCGATGCGGTGCACGCCGCCGATAAAGGCGCCGGGCCCGCCACCGACCATGCCAATGCGGATCTTCTTGGAGGGATTCATGGGGGGACCTCTAGCCTACTCCAATCCGAGCAGGCGACGGTTCATCGCTTCGTCGATGCCCGATGCAGCGAAGTCATCAAAGGTGTGCTTCGCCACCTCAATGATGTGATCACTGATGAACTGCGCTCCTTCGGCGGCGCCGACCAAATTGTCCTTGTAGGCACACTCCCATTCGAGCACGGCCCAACCCTCAAAGTCGTACTTTGCCAACTTGGTGAAGATCGAGGTGAAATCCGTTTCGCCGTCGCCCAGCGAACGGAAGCGCCCGGCGCGTTCGCCCCAAGGAAGGTAGCCGCCGTAGACACCCACGCGACCGTTGGTTTCGAGCTCGGCGTCTTTGACGTGGAACATCTTGATCCGCTCGTGGTAGAGATCGATGAACTCGAGGTAATCCAGCGCCTGCAGCACGAAGTGGCTGGGGTCGTACAGGATGTTGGCGCGGCTGTGGCCTTTGACTTCCTCAAGGAAGCGCTCCCAGGTTGCGCCGTCGTGCAAGTCTTCGCCCGGGTGAATCTCGTAGCAGACGTCGATGCCGCACTCGTCGGCGTAATCAAGGATCGGCGTCCAGCGACGACCGAGTTCGGCGAAGGCTTCTTCGACCAGGCCGGCCGGGCGTTGCGGCCAGGGGTAAAAGTACGGCCAGGCCAGCGCGCCCGAAAAGGTCACGGTCGAAGGCAGGCCCAGGTTCTGCGAAGCCTTCATCGACTTCTTGACCTGATCAATCGCCCATGCGGTGCGCGCGGCCGGATTGCCGCGCACGGCCTCCGGCGCGAAGCCATCAAAAAGCTCGTCGTAGGCCGGATGCACCGCAACGAGCTGGCCCTGCAAATGGGTCGACAGCTCGGTGGGCTCGACTCCGTACTGCGCCATCTGGCCGCGATAGTCGTCGCAGTAATCCTTCGACTCGGCCGCCTTGTCCAAGTCGATGGCGTTGCCATCCCAGGTCGGGATTTGCAGGCCTTTGAAGCCCAGCCCCCCCGCCCAGTCCGCGGCGGTGCGGTAATCGTTGAACGGTGGTTCGTCGCCCATGTACTGGGCAAGGAAGATCGCAGGACCTTTGATCGTCTTCATGACAGTCCTTTTGTATGCGCGCGCTCGGGGCGCGTAAAGCGAGGCGGCGCAAATCACCCGGCAGGTCGCGCAATCTCGTTAGAGACGGGAATCCCGAGATGCCCGGAGCTGGGCGCTCTTCAATTCGATAGCTTCTTTCGTCGGCGGCACCGCAAGCAAACGGAGGTCATCGCGTTCGCGCAAGCGGTCGTTGAACCAATACTTGTGCCAGGAGCCGAAAGTGATGACGAGGCGCTGTCCAGGGCGCTTGTTGATCGCCGCTTCGAGCAGGCTCCAATGCGCAATGTTGATGTTGGTCCAGCCGCCGAGGCCGATTTCATCATTCCAGAGTTCGTCGTAGGGCCGCATCCCGGTGCGCACGATCTCGTCGTAGGCGACGCTGTGGATGACGCGCGGGTCATTTGGATCGCCGAGCTCGGCGTGGGCTGCGCTTGCCGCATTCTGCGCCTCGTTGATGCACGCGCTCTCTTCGGGACGCTCTTCGCGTAAGGCCCGCATCTTCGCCCGCCGATCGTTATTCATCTCCTCCGTCCAACCCGCACAGGCGACGATCTCGAAGCCCAGCTCGGCCTGAAGCGGGAACAAAACATCGGTGTACTCCGGGAAGACACGCACCCGCGGCTCGGTGATCTCGCCTGTCGTTGCGAACTGCTCGGCCGCGGCGGCCAAACGGTCTGGCGGAATCTCGACCAGCACGGCATCCGGTTGCAAGTCCCGAATCATTTGCTCGAGCACTTCCAAGCTGTAGACCTCGGAGTTGTGATGCCCGGAGTGAATCGTGCCGACCATCGCGACCTCCGTCTTCACTCCCGCCGCCTCCAGTTGCGCGCAACCTGTTGCAAGAACGAGCGAAGCCCATGCGATCAAGAATCGGATCATGCAGCCAAGCTATCGTTGCGCCTGATAAACTCACGCCCATGAAGCGCAAGACGCTCGCCGGCCTGGTGTTTGCGATGGGCTTGATCCCTTCGCGGCTCGCGGCCCAGGAAGTTGTGGCCGACGAAGCCACGACCAATGAAGCCTTGGTGCCCCCCTGACCAGTCTGACCGGGCGAAGGCCAGTCGGTTCGTTGGACCGACGCAAATGGAGCACCTTTCACACTGAGCGTTCGCTCGGTGCCGAACATCGGCGTCGACCGCGCCGAGTTCCGCGCTGTTTTGGCGTGGCGCGCGCATCAACGCTTGAGCTTGGCTGCCGAGTGGAATCCGGGCGAATCGGAGTTGCTGCCCAACTTCAACTTCTCGCCATCCTTGCCAGGCGAATACCTGCCGGGCGTGGGCATGGTCGTCGGCACCAGCAGCGACCGTATTGGCACGCCCGACGGCCGCGCATGGTTCGGTAGTTTCACGCTCGACCCGAAAGCCTGGGGCTGGGAAGACAGCCCGATCACTGGCTATGCCGGCGCGTCGTACGGAACTTGGGCGAACGACACGCGCATGATCGGCGGCCTGACCGCAAGCATCGTGCCCTACCTGAGCGCCGGCGTGCAACACGACGGCGAGAATGTGCACGGCGTGATTTCAATGCAGCCGGGCTTGTTCACCGACGAGCCTTCGCGTTGGAGCATGGACTTGCTGTTGATCGAGCAGGACAACTCGCACACCGTCGGCTTCACGGTTTCGACGCACTTTTAAGCCGCTCCGCCAAACGGAGGCTAGGAATCGATTGGACTGGCGTCGAGCAGACGCCATGTCCAATAGAACGCAGGCGCACCGAGCACCAAGCTATCGACTCGATCCAGCACGCCGCCGTGCGCGGGGATCCAATTCGAGAAGTCTTTCAAGCCAAAGCGCCGCTTAATCCAAGAGAAGCAAAGGTCGCCAAGCACGGCGGCGCTCGCGGTCACGGCCGCAAGAATCAACGCTTCGAAGGGGCTACGATTCGGAAGCAGGAAGGGAATCAGTTGGCTGAGACCGAGCGTCGCTGCAAATCCACCGATCAAGCCTTCGACCGTCTTGCCGGGACTCAGTTGCGGGCAGAGCTTGCGCTTGCCGAGCAGCTTTCCGAATAGCTGCGAGAAACTGTCGGTCACCGCGACGAACAAGACTGCGGCCGACCAGAGTTGGGCGCCTTGTACATCCGGCATGAGCAAGAGATGCCCAAGCCCGAGCCCGACGGACGCCGTGATGCCCAAGGAACGCGCCGGCCGTTGCGGCCAAAGTCGCCGAAGTTCGAAGCCTGCGGCAAGCACGGCGATCGCAAGCAAAACGAGGCCCGGGAGCCAGCCCCACGCCCGCGCGCCAAGCAAGATCGCGAGGAAGCCCAGGTAGACCAGGTACTTCAGCCAATCGCGATTGCGCGAGCCGGCAGCTTGCGCGTGAACGCGATGTTCGACGGCGATCAAGAGGGCGCCTGAAGACGCGAGACCGAGCATCAGTGAGAGAAGCTGCACCTTAGCCCCCCTTCGGTGGACTGATGATGCGCAGCGCTCCGGCCTCGGCCTGCACCTTGAAGCAATCCGCAACGCCCAGCACTTCCCCATCGCCGAAGAAGGGCACCGGCGCGGCCGTTTTCAAGGTGAAAGCCTTAGCTTGAATCTGGCGCGCCTCGGGACAGCGATTGGGCTGCGCAAGGTAAATGCGCGTGGCGATGCGTGGCATATCGAAGATGCCACGCGCCGGTCCGAACACACCCAGGTGCAACAAGCCGTCGGTATTGGTGGCTTCCGGCGAGGTCGAAAAGCGCTTGCCGAACCGCGGCTGATTACTGACCATCGCGATCGACAGCGGAATGTGCTCGGTGGTTTCGCCGATCGTCAAATGCGCATCGATCACCTTGCGCCCGGCGGCGAGCTGGCGCACCGTCGCGCAGGGATAAATCAGCGGCCCCAACAAGCGAAACAAGGCGCGCATGCGCGAAGCCTTCCAGGCATTGGCTTGCACCGCAACATCGACGGCAAAGCCCATGCCCCCGCAGGTTGCCATGCGCCAATCGTTGACCCGAATCAAATCGATGACGCGGAAGGACTCTGCATCGATCAGATCACACGCGACCTTCCAATCACGCGAGATTCCCATGTGCGTGGCGAGGTCATTCGAAGTTCCCAAGGGCAGTACCGCGAAGTTTTGCAAAGCTTCGCCGAGCACATTCAAGACGCGGTTGATTGTGCCGTCGCCACCGGCTGCGACGACCAAGCGTGAAGCAGAATCGTGCGTGGGAATCTGCGCAGGGTCGTCATGAAAGCGCATCACCCTTCCGGCGAAACGCTCGCGGAGTTGCGCCTCAAGCGTCGCCGGCTGCACACGCCGGGCGCGCCCATTCAGAACGAAGTCCAGCTCTAGCATCGGGGTACCGATCCAGGTGAAGCTGGGGGCCGAGCCGCGGGAGCGGAAGCCGATTGCCAGGGCATCTTGCGCCCGAACTCGGCTTGTTTCCAAAAGCGCATCAGACGCGGCAGGAACTCTTCCGCATTCGGAGCTGCGGGAGCTTGGGCACCCAGATCACGCACGAGTGCCGCGCTCGAAAAGCTCTTCGAGCAAGACAGGTAGTCAAAGAAGGCCGCCAGTCGCGCAGCGAGCGCTGCCGAGTTGGAACCCAGCCTTCCCCCGCGAGCAAGCAGATGAGCGCGGCGCTCGGCAAGCGCTTCGTTGGCCGCTCGCTCCAAACGAGTGAAGGGCAGCAGCGAGGATTCATCGGAACACGCGTGATAGGTTTCACCCATGCAAGCCGGATGATGCAGCGTGCGCACCACGACCTCGGCGACATGATCCACCGGCACGATGTCGAGCAAAGTCTCGTGCTCGCCGGGTGGATCGGAAACCGCACCGCTGCCCAGGAAGTACAGCGGCACATACATGTTCTGGAAAGTCAGCACGTGCCCGTCTTGCGAGTCGCCGACGACAATGCTCGGGCGCACGATCGTGATCGGCAAACGATCCGCGAAAGAACGCAGATACAACTCGCTTGCAAACTTGCTGGCCTCGTAGTGATTGACGAAGCCTTGCCCGCAATCGAGGTCGCTTTCGAGGATCCTCCCGCTACGCCGGCCGGCGACAAAGGCCGTACTGAGCAGCAGGAGGCGCTGCAATTGCGGGCAGCTTTGAGCGAACTCCGCGACTGCGCGCGTGCCGCCCAGGTTGATTCGTCGGAGCTCTTGTTGGCTGCCCTGCAGTTCGATGCTTGCCGCCGAATGCACAATCTGAGTCACGCTTGCGCGCAGCTTCGCGGCGGCGATTGGCGACAGGCCGAGCGTCGGATAAGTGACGTCGCCGACGACGGCTTCGACTCGACTTGCGTCAAAGTCGGGGTGGTAATGCCGCACGTAACGGTAGGTTTGCTCCATGCGCAGTTGTGCGTGCGCGAGGTCCGTGGCACGCACTAATGCCGTGATACGCGCATCCGGACGCGCCTGCAGTAGGCGTGGAATCAGCTCGGCACCGAGGCCACCCGTCCCTCCGGTCAAGAAGTAGTGCGGACTGCGGGCTGTCATCTAGAAGCCCTCCCGATTTGGGTTCGTGCGAAAGATGAAATCCACGCCTGGCATCGACTTCACGCGGCGTATCCATGCCCATGCCGGGTAAGCGTTGCCGTCGGCAAAGGGCTCGTGACTTAAGCGATAACAAGGCACGCCCGGCTGCGCGTGATGCGCTTCGTGGTAGTTGAAGTTGAGCAGCACAAGTCGTGCGATCCAACTCGGAAATAACAAGCTGCGCGAGTACTGCACCTGCTCGGCATAGGGCAGCGGTTTGACTTCACGGTCACCCGCTACCGGCATGTGCACATGCGAGTGCTGGCTGAGCGTCATGATGTCGGACATAGTGAAACTGATCAGCAAAGCCGGCAAGATCGCAAGGAAGACACCGGGAAAGAGCGCGATTAGGCTCGCGTACATCAGCAGGTACACCAACATGTGCGCTAGGCAGATTCGATACTTGCGCGGGCTCAAGTGACGCTTCAGCTTGCCCAGATTCCAGTAGATGCCCAGGCGATAGCCAAGCGTGAAGAGCGGCACCCAGAACCGCCAGCAGAAGTCGATCAGGCGTCGCTGGCCAGGCCGCAGCGCGTCGGCAAAGGTGCCTTCGGTGGTTGGATCTTTGTCGCGATAGCCCGTCCAGCGATGATGCAGCTCGTGAATCGATGCCCAGTTTGGCAACGGAATAAAGACCAGGATCGAAGCCAGGTATCCACCGATCAGGTTGGCCCAGCGATACGGAAAGAAGGAGCGATGACCGAACTCGTGCAGCAGAATGAAGGCCTGCAGAAAGAACACCGCACCTGTGAGCTGGCCGAGCAGATAGAGCGGCCAGCGTTGATCAAGCGTGAGCACCATCCCGGCAAGCAAGACGCCTGGCAGCAGCAACAAGCCCAGCGCATGCGCGGTGCTCGGGCGCCCAATGACACGGCTTCGCTCGGCTGCGCCTACTTGCATCGCGCCTCCGGGTTTGCCGCACGAAACGCGGCGAGGTAACGCTGGCGAATGCCATCGATTTGATCGGGGAGACGCTCGACCGTCCAATCCGTGGTCTCGACCATGCCGAGGCTACGCACGGTGACTTGGCCGCTGCGCAGGTCGACCCCTTCGAGCGGATCACATTCTTCGGGGATATCGAAGTACAGCAACTGCACGGGGCACTCCCCCGCCATCGCCATATGGAAGACCCCGCGGTTCATCGGCGCAATGCCGCGCTTGAACTCATGGCGCCCTTCCGGCGAGCAAATCACGCTGTACTTGCCCGCGCGCAAGTCGGCCGACACGCGCTGGAAAAACGCGATGCGCTCTTGCGTCTTATGCGAATCCGGGATGTACAACACGTCGATGCCTAGGTTGCAAAGGTGCAGTGGCAGGATGCTCTTGATGCCTTCGGTAATGATCGCGCGCGTGTTGGGCAAGCCCAAGACCGGGATCAGAAAGATGTCGAGGTTTGAGTTGTGGTTAAAGAAGTAGCAAACCGAGCCTTCGCCGGCCGCCAGGGGGCCGAGGCGCCGGACGCGTATTCCGCAAAGCAGCAGGAACAGTCGAGAAAGCGCCGGAGTGACCACCCTTCGATTCAACGCTACGCCGTAGCCGAAGCTTGCATAGCGAATGATCACGGTCAAAACGCCCAAAACGAGCATGCCGCCGTTGGCGATGCACTTGCGATACCAGCGCAGCAACATCAGGCCTTCCGCCGGCAAACGATCGTTTGCATCGCCAAGTTGAGCTTGCGTTCAAACAGCAAGTACGGAAAGAGCAAGGCCTGGCCGAGAAAGTACGGCACGACGATGCGATCGAGGTTCAACCCCTTGCCGAACATGCGGAAGTAGTTGCCGGCGAAGATGTAGAAGTAGGCCGGGAAAGCGCCGTAAGCAAGGTGGTCGACGATCTCGAGATCGGCTTGCTCGACCATCTCCTCGAGGTGGGCGCGATCGAACAACACTGTGTGCTGGGGCGCTTGCACGCCGGGCCACTTGGGGCCAAACCACTTGGCAGTACGCGAATCGAGTCGGGGCACCTCGATGACCAAGCGCCCCTCGGGTTGCAGCAGATGCTTGGCCTTCTCAAGCGATCGCGCGGGGTCGTAGCAATGCTCGAGGAAATGCCACATCGTGATCAAGTCGAAGGACTCGGGCAGCAGTGCATCTTGTTCGTAGAACAGCCCGTTGTGAAAGTCGATTTCCTCAAAACGCGGGAAGCTGAGGTCGTCTTTGAAATCGACGCCACTGATCGACGAACCAAACTCGTCTTTCACACGCAGCAAGAAGGTGCCCACAGCACAGCCCACATCGAGCACGCGGCTCGTTGCGTCGAGCTGCAAGTACTTCGAGACCAGTTTGATCTTTTCTCGATCGTGCTTGGACATCGCGCGCTCATACAGCGGCGTCAAGATGCCCCAGTTCTTCTTCTTGCGATGCGCGATGTACTCGCTGTCGTAGAACTCAGCAATCTGATCCAGGTGAATGCGCGGGTTCTGATAGCTCAACCCACACGCGTCGCAGCTCACGTATTGAAACTGCCCCTCTTTCCCCGTCAGGTCCTCTTCCCCGACAAGAAGTGGCTCGCACTTGGTCTCGCCGCATAGGTAACAGGGCACCCACTCGAAGCGGTAGCGCTCGGGATTCGTCAGTGCCTCGAATGTAGAGCGCGTGTTCATGCGGATTCAGTCAGATACTTGGCTAGCACCAAGCTGAGGGCAACGAGGACTTCGGCGGGTCGACTGCGCAGATGCGCAATCTCTTCGCATGCCTCGCGCACAAGGAAGTAAAGGGCACCCGCCACCGGCCACCACCATTGTTCCAGTTCGGTGAGAGTCGCCACCAAGTAGAAAAGGAAGGGATACTTCGCCAGCGAGACCGAGAGGATTGCCGGTTTGTTGCGCAGAGCCCGGTAGACCGGGATGTGCAGGCCAAGAAACACCACGCATTGCAAAAGCAGCGCCGCCGGAAATACCAAGTAGCTCAACAAGGCAAGCATTGCACCGAGCGGCAGCATGCTGAGGAATAAGCCATTTCGACTGCCTTGCAGGTACGGGCGATTCTTGCCCTGGCGACGGTCGTAGTCAAAACACGCATAGTCGTCTGCGACGCGCAAGAACAGCACGAACACGAGGACAAGCACGAAGAGCATCGTGTCGAATGGTGCATCGCCTGCCTTGCCCAGGTAATAGACGAATACCGGAATAAGCATCCAGGGAAACAAGCTCAAGCGTTCCCGGGCGTAGCTCATCCTTGAACTTCCGCAGCGACCTGTCTGACCACACCTAGATTGCCGTCCACTTCGATTGGATCGCCCGTAGCAATCGTTTCGGTCGCGCCCTTCACGCCGACCACCGCGGGGATGCCAAACTCACGCGCGACGATGGCGCCATGGGAAAGCATGCCTCCGCGTTCGACGACGAGGCCTGAGATCAACGGGAACGCACAAATCCAGCCCGGGTCGGTTTGCCGCGTGACCAGAATGTCCCCCTTCTGCAGCTGATCGGCTTCGTGAATCGAGGCCAACACGACGGCTCGCCCACGCACGACGCCGCCGCATGCCGGAAGGCCGGTCATGTTGCCATCTGCCACGGCGGCAGATTGTTGATCTTGGTCGATGAATCCACCGTCATAGGCGAAGGCGAAACTGCGCAGATTCTCGCCTTTCTCGACTGCGGCGGACCACTTGCGCCGTCGCAGCGCGATGAGTTCGCGCCAATAGCGACCATCGAGTTCGTCGAAGTTGAGCAGCCGCGAGATTTCGTCGTACTCGAGAAAGAAAATGTCCTCGGCTTGCTCCAATACCGCGTGGCGAGCGAGTTCGTCGCCAAAGGCCAAGCAAACCTGCTTCACCTTAAAATACATCTGGGCCTGCTTCAGGCGCACCCGCTCGCGCGCGGCGATCGAATTGGATGCCGCGCGTACCAACCGGCGTAGCTGCCAACGCAACTTGATTGCGCGAAGCAGGCCGTTATTGCGCCCGATCTCGGCGCAAGCATCCTGAAGCGCACGCTGCTGCTGCGCGCGCATCGCGGCAAACTCGGTGTGCGGATTGACCTCGGCACTTGCAAAGTAGCTTTGCAGCATGCGCAGGAAGCTCAGCGGATCTTCGAGGTGATTCTTGCCGAGGAAAGTCAGCTCGCCCGTGCAGCGATACCCCCAAGTCTCGAGATGCTGATCGATTGCTTGGCGCAGCGACAAGAAACGATCGTCGCTTTGGATGCGTTGCCAAAGAATGCTCGCTTCGGTCTGAACGCACTCTTCCATCTGCCCCTGAGCTCGCGCCTCTTGCCGGATCGCCCACAGGCTAAAAATCGGTTGATTGCTAACCAATCCGGGGATCGATTGCAGCAGCGTGTTCTGCAAGCCACGCGCGTTCTCAACCTTTGACTTGACGAGCAATCGCCCGAGCAAGCCGTGCAAACTCATCGCAAAGAAGTCCGCAAAAGAAGCGGGCAGCCAGCCGTGGAAACGGATGTCGAGAAACTCGTGAAACAGGAGCGGCAGCGCAGCTTGCTCCACTTCTTCGGCGGCATAGGCTTCGACGCGCGCTTCGATCTTGCGCACATGCTGCGGTAACCGCCCATACTCGCGCAGGCAACGCGCGGCAAAGCCGAGCTTACGGCGACGCCCCCACGCGCGCTTTGGGCGCGCCAAATCGGCCTGATAACCAACAAAGGCATCGAAGGCGGGCGCGAGCGATTCTCCCATCGGGGAAAGTGCGATCACCGCGTGCACATGACTCATGTTGTAGTACATGCGTTCGCCCCACGTGCCGATGATGTTCGCGAAGTACTGCTCGCCTTCGCCCTCGCGTAGCAAGTCGAAGCGCAGACTCAGGTTCTTGAAGTAATGGTAGTACGAGCGCCGCGCAATCGAATGCAGCAGCGGCGATAGCGGATCGGGGTAGTTCTCGTTGACGTTGGTGCTTGACCACGCGATCGACGCGCGTCGCGCGGTAATCGGTCGCGTCTGGACCAAGAACAAGCTGCCGTCTTTCACCAGCCATTCGATGTCTTGATCGGTTTGCAGGTGCTCGCGAATCTTCGCCCCTGCATCCTGCAATGAGGCGACGTCAAAGGGAAGGACTGCGTCGCTCGGCAGCGTGATTGACTCCGGAGTCACCTCGCCCTGCACCAGTTTCTCGCAATGACCCTCGACGTACTCCAACAACTCGCACCCATCTTCGGTTGGGTGCGCGGTGAAATAGACTCCGGCATAGTCTGGATCGATCGCTTGTTGAACAATGACCGCCAAGCCCCCGAGTTGCGCGTGGCTCGCCTCGGAATAAGCGGCGAGGCGTGCGTTCTTCGCAGAAGCCCAGCAACGCTCGATGCCCACGACAATGGCAGCCGGATCATTCTCGACTTGAAAGGAATCGAGTTGACCTGCGAAGCTAGACTTCGGCCCGTCTTCTCCGATCGCCGAACTGCGCACCATCATTCGTTCGCCCGGGATCGGCGGCAGCGCAGCAACGAGTTGCGCGAGCAAACTTGCGTCCGCTTCGCAATCCGCCACGGTATGCGCCGGTAGGACCACCCCGGGTGGCACGGGCAATCCGAGTTGGTGCAAGACCATCAAGCCGTGAGCTTTCTGCCCGACTTCCTCGACCGAGACGGAACTCGGATCCGCGTTGAGCCTGTAGTGAAGCTGCGCCCCCGAAACCCCGGAAGGGCTCAATGAATCGGAGGTTGGGGAGGTGTGGTGCAAGTGCCACCGACGTACGCATGAAGGGCACGCGCGTATTCGTTTCTATCGTAGCGCAGGGCGACTAGCCCATACTTGCAAGCAAGGTGCCCACCCACCATGCGAGCATGCAAATGCCGAAGGCGATGGCATATAGGATGAAATAGGCGATCGCGACCAATGCACCCTTACCCGCGTATTCCTCTGGCGGGGTGAGATTGCTCGTGAGCCAATACCACATCGCTGGCAGAGCGCAGAACCACCAAGCCTGACCTGCCGCCCCCAGCCCAAGGCTAATCGCCGGCCCCATCCACTGGGTACGGTGGAACTTTTCAAGCAGCTTCTGATTGAAAGGATCGGCCACACCCAAGCCTATCACGAATCGCGTTGCGTTCGATACAGCTCGACTCCGTGTTCATCGCGGAAGATCAGCTCAATTTGCACGGTAGGCTCGGTCTTGAGTTGCACTTCCAAGAAACCACCACTCGGTTGCTTCGATGAGTAGAGCTGTTTGACCGTCGATTCGGGGTCGGTCGACTTCGGGTCGCCCGGCTTGCGACCGAGCCGCGCGTTCGCGTCGATCAATGCGCCAACTGCGAATTCGTGCGTGCCTTGCGGATGAACCGAATGGTATTGCCAATGTCGGTCGCCACAGATCACGAAGAAGCCTTGGTCATTGAGGCTGTGTTCGGCTAGCCAAGCGTGGAATGCCTCGCCTTCGACGCGAAAGCCTTTCGGATTGGTGTGGTTATCCGATTTGTAGCCATCGTCCGGCCCGACCAATGGCGTCGGCGAGATCAGGATCTTGTAGCTGGCATCGGACTCCAGCAAGCTGCGCTTCAGCCAATCGCGCTGTTCGACGCCCCACAGAGTCTTCTCTGGGCCATCCGGCATCTTGTTGGGGCTGCGGTGATCGCGCCCTTCGGTCATCCAGATTTGCAAATCCTTCGAGACGCGATGGGCGCGCCAAGTCGGCGACTCGTCGTCATCGAGCGCAACGATCGGCACCTGTTCGCGGAAAATCTTGCGACCAAGCTCGTGATTCGGTTCTTTGTCTCCGGTTTGATCACTGTCATTGAATCGATGGTCGTGATCGTCCTTGAGCCAATAAGTAGCGGTACTCGCGAGTAGCTTGCGCATGCGCGGCTGCGCGAACAGCCGGTGCCAATGCGCGCGCATCGACTCGGCATCGGTGGCCGGATCCTTGGCAGGCCGGTCGTAGTAGACGCTGTCGCCCGCGAAGACGACGAAGTTCGGATCCAGCGCGTCGATCGCTTCGAGCCCCGGAAAACCCAGCGCCTTGTCCCCTCCTTGATAAGACGGACGCCCCTGCCCACCGTTCAGGAAGTAATGCTGATTCATGCAGTTCAGCACGACGAAGTTGAGTGATTGACTTTCCGCTTTCCCGGGGAGAGTTCGGAAAGTGCCACTCCCGAGGCGCAGAGATTCGAACTCGCCGAACAAAGCGCCATCCTTGAGGGCATAGGCAACCCACCTATATTCGGTATTCGGTCGAAGTCCTTCGACTCGTTCGCGTACGACAAAATCATTCTTCGCTTCAGCGATGATTACGTTCGTCGTCTTCATTGGCGGTCTTGCGCCCAATGTAGATTCTTCCGCCTCAACAAGAGAGAACATGAGATGTCCATACAGCCCGGAAATCGTCCCATCGTTCCCGGCATGCGCAGAATTCAGCCGAGTGTGAACGAGGGCCGAATTGGAGGTGACTTCGCCTACGATCACACCCTGCAAGAGGCCACGGTCGAGATCAACTGGAACTTGAAAAACTGCAGCAGTGAGAAACAGGGCAAGCAACATGGTGAGGGGCGCACGAAGTGCGCGCACCCTAGCCTAGTCGCTGCCGAGGCGCACGCGGCCGAGGCGGTGCTCGGGGTCGAAGTGCGACTTCAATGCACGGGCCGCGGCTTTCAGCTGCGCCGGTGTGTACTGGTCGTAGAAGCGCTGGTTGTGCGGGCCGACGCCGTGCTCGGCGCTGTAACTTCCGGCGTATTCGCGTACGACGACCTCGTAGACCAGTTCCTGCAGCTCGAGCTTCAGCGCAGCGTGATCGGAACTCGCTTCCTTCGGCCACACCAGGTTGAAGTGCGAACCTCCGTCACCCCAGTGGCCAAAGTCGCAGACCCGCACCTGGGGGTGGCTGCTGGCGAGTTGCGCGCGCATCTTGCTCGAGAACTCAGCCATGCTTGCGCGCGGCACCGAGATGTCGAGCGCGAGCACCACCCCTTCCAAGGCCAGCGATTCGCTGATGTGGTGGCGCAGGTTCCAAGCGACGCTCGGCGCCATCGGGAAGACATCGGCAAGATCGTCCTCGGCTTCCTCAAAGTGCGCTTCGAGAATACTGAGCAGCACCGCATCGAGGTCGAGCAACTCCGCCTCGAGCGTGGTCGAAAGTTCGACCAGCGCGGAATAGGCCGGAAGCGCCGCGGCGTCGAAAGGTTGCTCAAGATTCGCAGCGTGTCGAATCGTGATCTCGAGCGCGTCGGCTGACAGCACCTCCAAGGCCGAAAGCGTGCCGCCCGAACGCCGCTCGAAACGCGCGAGCAAATCGAGCACGCCTTGCGCGTGGTTCACTCCCACCCAAGCCGTCACCGTTTGCTTCGGCAGAGGCTGAACCTTCAGGACAGCTCGCGTGACGACGCCAAAGCTGCCGAAGGTGCCAACAAACAACTGCTTCCAATCCAAGCCCGTGTTGTCTTTCACAAGTCGGCTGAGTCGATCGACGCGTGTGCCATCGGGCAACACCACTTCGACGCCGAGCAGGTTCTCGCGCACCGCGCCATAGCGCAGCAGACGCGTGCCACCCGTATTCGTCGCGATCATGCCGCCAATCTGCGGATCCGCGCCAAGGTCGACCGCAAAGAACAAACCGTGTTCGGCCAGCGCAGCGTTCAATGCCGACAGCGTGACGCCGCCATCCACCACGACCGTGCGGTCAACCGGGTCGATCTCGATGTGCTTCGACAAGCGCTCGAGCGACAGTGCAATCTGTTCGCCACTTGCGTCCGGGTTCGACGCCCCGACCAGGCCAGTGTTTGCGCCGATTGGATTGACCGGCACACCATGTTCGGCGGCCAGCGCCAATACCCGTGAGACTTCCTCGGCGCTGCGCGGCCGCACCACAGCCAACGCACGGCCCTCGCCGTAGCGCCAACCCTTCTCATAACCGGCCCGATCGGAGTCGGCGGTCAGCACGGCGTCGTCGCCGAGCAGCGTGATCAGAGCGTCCAACATCGAGCACGTGGCGGCGGAGTTCAAGCCGCAGCTCCATCGGTCATTTTGAAGATGCCTTGCGCGTTTTGCGCATCAAAGGCGAGGTCGAGTTTTCCGTCGGCGAGGCGCTCGCGCGAGATGAACTCTAGGAAGCTGCCCGGAACCCGGCGGCTGATGTAGCGATCGCCGTCGAGCATCAGGCGTTCTACTTCGGCGGCACGCAGCGCGGTTTGCACCACGCGACCGGAAGCGCTGACTTCCACCGTGTCCTTGACCGGGCGACCGAGATCCCGCTGGATCTCTGCAAGTTTCGCGACATCGGCGACGCGATCCGTGATGTGGTTAAAGGAATGGCCCTCGGTAGCAATCCAAGCCATCTCAGGGCTTTCGGCGCGGAAAGTCTCGTATTCGGCGACCGTGACATCGCGATGAAATCGACCGAAACAAGCGGCGACCGCATGAACGAATTGCACGGCTTCCTCCGCCGCAAGCTGGCCATCCGCCTGGACCGCCGCCAATTGGTGCAAGGCCCGGGCCGGCAAGGGGTCCACCGAAGTCGTCAGCAGGGCGCGCGCTGCATCTTGAAAGGCCGAGCTAAACCGCTCTGGGTAGAGTTCGGAGATGAAGTATTGCGGGAGCGTTTCGGGCAACTCCTTGTGGGTATAGACGAAGCCGACCATGCCCAAGCGCTCCAGCGGGTAAACCTTGGTCTCGACGTAGCCCAAGGGCTCGAGCAAACGAGCCACGGACTGGCGGCCCGAAGGCATCCCAGGCTGGTCAAACCGCACCGTACGCATCGCCCCGTGGTCAAAAACAACCTTCTGGCCATGTTCCGCCGCTTCTTGCACATAGGCACGCGCAAAGGGCACGCGGTCACACAGGTCATCCAACAGGACCAGGCCGAGTGCCATCGCAAGCTCCGCTCGACCGATGCGACCGGGCTGATCGAAATCCAGCTCGGCGGGCATGGCGACCGCAGCATCGAGGAGTTTCCAAGAACGCGGCCCAAGCAGCTTGGCGAGGAAGCTGTCTTCGGAGGCTAGATGAGTTGAATGCATGAGAAGAGGGATGGATCGAGGCTCAATCCGAAATATCGCCTCAATTTGCCTTCTTTGCTCGCTGTTTTTTTGCACTCAGTCATGAGATAAACTCATGACCGATGCGTCGCATCCCCTCGATGACCGCTCTGCTTGCCTTCGAAGCCAGCCTGCGCCACCTGAGCTTCACTCGCGCAAGCGAGGAACTAGGACGCACGCAGGGCGCGATCTCCCGTCAGATCGCCCAACTCGAAAAGGAGTTGGGCGTGCGGCTCTTTGTTCGCGACCACGCCAAGCTGCGCCCCACTCCCGCCGCGCGCACCTATGGCAGCCAGATCGCCGGTCTCTTGGCACGCCTAGAAGGCCTGAGCAATGAGTTGCGCAACCACGGAGAAATCGGTGGCGTGCTGCACCTCGCCATCCTGCCGACCTTCGGCACGCGCTGGCTGATTCCGCGCATGCCCAGCTTCGGCCGCGCGCACCCCGATGTCTCGATTCAGCTGACAACCAAGATGGGCGTGTTCGACTTCGACAGCGTTGCGCTCGACGCCGCGATCCACCACGGCAGCGCGCAATGGCCGGGCACTGTGCTTGAGCCTTTGATGCAGGAGGAGATCATTGTGGTCTGCACACCTGCGATTGCCGCCAAACTACGCGAACCCAGCAATCTCCTGCAGGAACGACTCTTGCGCGTCGAGAGTCGCCCGGGCGCTTGGGAAAAGTGGTTCCGAGCCATGCAAGTGCGCGGTGCGCGCTGGCCCGAAGGCCCGCTGTTCGACAGCCACCTGATGTCGATCCAAGCTGCGGTCGCCGGATTGGGCGTGGCACAACTGCCCTCCTTCTTAGTGCAAGACGAACTGCGCCGCGGCGAGCTCGTCGAACCCTTCCCCGACCGCAAGCTCGCCGGCGAGCTGGGCTACTACCTTGCCTATCCGGCATGGAACCGTGAGCTACCGGCGCTGACCGCGTTTCGGAGTTGGTTGGCCACTGAACTTGGCCACTCAAGCAACTCCTAGCCGTTCGCGGCGGGTCTGGCGCAAAACCTCTAGGCTTCGTCGAGATTGCGACTTGCCGGATAGGGCGAACCCGGCGACTCTGGGTGTCCCGATGCACCATCCCCCTGGATGCATCGGTTGATTCCGATGTCTGACACTCGCCCCGTTCGCATTGCACTGGTTGGCCTTGGCTTTGGCGCCGAGTTCATCCCGATCTATCAAGCGCATCCGGACGCCGAGCCGGTCGCGATCTGCCAGCGTGATCGCAGCAAGCTCGACGCGATTGGCGATGCTTTCGGCATCGAAAAGCGCTACACCGATTATGCCGAGCTGCTGGCCGACCCAGATATCGATGCGGTGCACATCAACACCCCCATCCCACTGCATGCCGAGCAATCGATCCAAGCGCTGAACGCAGGCAAGCATGTCGCCTGCACCGTGCCGATGGCGACCAGCGTCGAAGACTGCCGACGCATCGTCGAAGCGGCCGCGGCTAGCGGCAAGAAGTACATGATGATGGAAACCGTGGTCTACAGCCGCGAGTTCCTATTCATGAAAGAGATGTACGAGAACGGCGATCTCGGTCGCATTCAGTTCCTGCAAGCTTCCCACCAACAGGACATGGACGGCTGGCCGGACTACTGGCCGGGCTTGCCACCGATGCACTACGCCACGCACTGCGTCGGCCCGGTGCTCGCGCTGCCGAAGCGCGATGCCACCAAAGTCAGCTGTTTTGGCTCCGGCCAAATCAGCGAAGACCTCGCGATGGTGCATGGATCGCCCTGGGCGATTGAATCGGCACACTTGCAACTGGAAGGCGACCTTGCCGCGCGCATCTACCGTTCGCTGTTCGACACCGCGCGTCAGTATCGCGAGAGCATCGATGTCTACGGCAGTAGGAAAGCCGTCGAATGGCCGCTGATCGAGGGCGAGCCGATGGTCGTGCACACCGCCAAGTTGCCTGAGCACGAAATCCCGAGTCGGGTTGAATGCCCGGACTACGCGCACCTGCTGCCCGAGCCGATCCGCCGCTTTACGACCCAAGGCGTTTACGACGTCGAAGCGAACCAGCACCTTTCCTTTACGCAGGGCTCTGGGCACGGCGGCTCGCACCCACACCTTGCGCATGAGTTCATCAGCGCGCTGCTTGAAGATCGCGACTGCTACCCGAACGCGCGCGAATCGGCCAACTGGACCTGCGTCGGCATCCTGGCCCATGAATCCGCCATGCATGGCGGCGTGGTCATGGACATGCCTGCCTTCACATTGAAAGACGGACCCGCATCATGATCCTTGCCTGCGCACTCGCTCTTCTGCCCCAGGGACCCTGGGAGACCTTTGAAACCCAACAACTGAGCGAGACCTTCTATAGCGAAGGCGCGTGCGGCGCGGACATCGACGGCGATGGCCATGGCGATATCAACTCGGGCCCGTTTATCTACTTCGGGCCGGAGTACAGCGCTTGGGTGAAGATCTACGACCAAGACCCGTATGACATTCAGGGTTATTCGGATCACTTCTTTAGCTTCGCGCACGACTTCGATGGAGATGGCGATCCGGACATCTTGCGCATCGGATTCCCGGGTGCGCGTGCGGAGTGGTATGAAAACCCGGGTGCCGGGAACATTCGCGTGCCGGGCAGCGCGCACTGGACGCGCTACTTAGTGTTTGAAGGCGTCGACAATGAGTCGCCGACTTTTGCCGACATCACGGGCGACGGCAAGCCTGAAATGATTTGCATGAACGGCGGCAAGCTCGGTTATGCCGAGTACGACGCCGAGCAGCCAGGCAAGCGCTGGGTGTTCCACCCAGTGAGTGGCCCGGATATGGGCCAGCGATTTACGCACGGCTTAGGACATGGCGACATCAATGGTGATGGCCGCAGCGATCTGATGATGCGCCAAGGCTGGTGGGAACAACCGGCCTCGCTCGACGGCGACCCGGAATGGAAGTTTCACGCCTATCCCTTCGCCGGACGCGGCGGCGCACAGATGTACGCCTTCGACATTGATGGCGACGGCGACAGTGATGTCGTGACTTCGGACAACGCGCATGGCTACGGCTTGGCCTGGTTCGAACAGCGCCCCAATGAAGATGGATCGATCGGCTTCACCAAGCGGCCAATCATGGGCGCGACCCCTGCCGACAACCCAAGCGGCGTCGTGATTGGCAATCTGCACGCGATGGATGTCGTCGACATGAACCTCGACGGCTTACCCGACTTGGTGACCGGCGCGCGCTTCTGGGCTCATGGCGGTGGCGACGCGGCCGACCACGATCCGGCCTATGTGTATTGGTTCGAACTCGAACGCGATGCCGCCGGTGCGCGTTTCACGCCACACTTGATCGACGAGGACTCTGGCGTCGGCACCCAAGTGATGGCGATGGATTTGAACGGCGACCACCTTCCTGAAGTCATCGTCGGCAACAAGAACGGCACCTTCGTGCACAAGCACGACCGCGAGCTGATTCTAAAGAGCGAACGCCGAGCGCGCTTAGCGGATGCGGTGCGCATCGCGCGCAGCCGGGATAGCCGAGCCCGTCCGGGCGCAATCGCGCCAGTCGATGCAGACGGCAAGTCGCTGAATCTGGGCTTTGAGTCCGGCGACCTCTCTGGCTGGACGGCGGAAGGTGATGCCTTCGCCAAGCAACCGGTGCAAGGCGACACGGTTGCCGCGCGCCGCTCGATGCGCAGCATGCACGCTGGCGAGTTTTGGATTGGCACCTATGAGGTGGGCCATACCGACGCCCCCACGGGAACGCTGACCAGCGCACCCTTCACGGTGACGCACCCCTATGCCAGCTTCCTGGTCGGCGGTGGACACCATGACGACACTTGCGTCGAGTTGCTCGACCCGCTCGGCCGCGTCTTCTACCGCGCCTCGGGCAAAGACGACGAGACCATGCATGTGCG
>JBDQJC010000034.1:0-32101 GCA_040264055.1 Planctomycetota bacterium | reverse complement strand
CCGAGGATGAGAACCCACAGGAGTTCGGTTCCGCCGATGAAGGCCAGTGGCATGACCCTAGTATTCTAGGCGGCTCGCGAGGTCTGGCGCAGTGGGCTCTTCCAAGAAGCGCTCGACCAGGAAACACGGGATCAGGTTGATGCCGTAGCGCGACTCACCGGTGTAGTCGTTGCGGGCGGTGTAGAACTCGAAGGCGAAGCCGTGGCCGTAGTAGACCAAGCCGTAGCGTGTGTTGGTCGTCGAGTTGCCGCGCGCCGAAAAGGTGCGCCCGCCGCGCAGTTCAAAGGTCTCGTTGATGCGCCAGTCGGCGGTAAAGGAAAGGCTTTGGAAGGCAGCGTCTGGGTCTTCTGCTTGATTCAGAAGGCGTCGATTAAGCGAGATCCGCCAGTTGGGCTGGGGCGCGAGACTCAGCGTTCCATACCACTCTTCCAAGTGGTCGCCATCGAAGCGATAGCGCAAGTTGCTGGTCGCGCGAATGCCGCGCAGTAAGCCGCGACGCACGCCAGGATTCCAGATCGTGCGCAGTTCGGCCGGGCCCCAAGGCTTGGCATCTTGGTTCTCGCGCAAGCTGGGGAAGGTCTCGCTTTCGAGCGGTTCATCCCGATCGGTGTAGTACGGCACCAACACTTCGACATCGAGCCAAGGGTTGTTGCGCTGTGGTCCATACCAAAACTGACGCAGCGAAAGTTCGACGGCTTGACCGGGGCGTCGTCGGTCAAAGACTTCGAATGGATACCAGTCGTCACTTGGCCGGTCGAACATATGCAGATCACGAAGTCGCACCATCGGACGAACGCGGTGCGTCCAACCGCCTTCGTAATGACGCTCCAAGGAGACGCTCGCTTCGACAAAGGCTTCGATGGAGCTTTGCGTGTCGCCGCCGGAACCCGATTCGTTGTGCACCGCGCCCGCTTCGCTGCGCAAACCGGGTCGCAAGACCAACGGACCCCAGATCAGTTGTGAATCAACTTCTGCCCACGTGCGCGCGCGGTCTCGGGTCTCATCGTCGAGCGCAAGATAGGCCGGGCGGCCTGTCGGAGCATCGAGATCGAGCGAGCGCAAGTGAAAGCGCGCGACGTCGAAGCCCCAACTAAGGTTAATCGGGCTGCTGCCATCGCGTCCGCCCAAGGAACCGGTATCGACGTTGGCAATCGTGCGTTGGAACGAGTTGTATTCAATCCGCGGAAGCAGATCGAGTTGCTGCGGCTCTTCGCTTCCAAGCGAACCGTAAGCGCCCAAAGGCGTGTAGCCGACATCGTCGAGGCGCAAGGTCGCGCGCACCGAGAAGTGGCTGTCTTCATCTTGATGGCGGAGGTACAGCTCGTTGAGCGCGTCGTCTTCTTTGACCCATTCCTCACGGAAGAACTCCGGGTCGACGATCGCATCACTGCTCAAAGCGAAGTCCGCGTCGAGACGCCAGTTGTCCGACAGTGCCCAGCGATTATCCAAGCGTAAGCGCCAACGCAGCGAGTTGTCCCGTTCGACACGATTGCGGAGAGCGTGAACATCGCCAGCGCCATCTTCGAGAACAAAGAAGTCCCAGTAGCCAAGGTATCCATCACGCTGATGCTTCAAGGTCGTGCGCAAAGGGAAGCCGCGCCGCGTCGAGTACGAAGGGAACAAACGCCAATCAAGTTTGCCTTCGTTCCAATCAGTACTCGCGGCGAAGCCGAGTTCGATCGCGGTGCCAAGTTGTCGGCCCGAAGAAACGCGAATGCTCCGCAAGCCAAAGCCGCCATCTTCTTCGCCGGTGCGAAAGTCGAATGCCGGCATCGGCAAGATGCGCCGATCGCCGATCTCGAGCCAGGGCGCACTTGGCGACCAGATGTAATCGCCTTCGCCATCGGGTAAGCCGTCCAGCTGCTTCATGGCCAAAGCGTAGGCGGGGTCGTCCAGATCACAGGCGGTCAACTGGGCGCGCTTGGCGCGCAAGCTTCCGTCAGAAAACTCCTGCAGTGTTTCCGCGCGCAAGCGCCACGGCCAACCGCGTGGCCCCAAATCGCCGCGCATCGTCAGCTCGACATCGTGAAAAGTTGCCAGGCCGAGGGGCGGTTGATGGGCAACCCAATTGCAACGCAACACACCATCGCCATCTTGCAGCACGACATTGCCTTGCAAGCGCATTTCAAGGACGAGGGCATCCTGCACGGGCTCGCCCGGTTTGCCGAGAATCTCGCTGGAGAGATCGCCGAGGATGCGCGAGCCCGCGAGGGTTTGCTGATATGGCTCGCGGGCGAGTCGAATGAAGACGCGATCGGCGCGCATGCGGCGTGTTGCGTCGACAAAGGTGACTTCGCGAAAGTCGTAATGGACTTCCTTGCCGACCCGTTCGGAAACGACGCTGCTGTAGCGCAACTCCGATGCCGAAGGAACGGCGACCGGCGCGGTTTCCGTCTCTTGCGCGACTTCCTGGTAGGGGAGCGCAAGCATGAGCAACAGTGTTCCGATCAAGGTTGTTCCTCCGGATCGCTCGGTACCACCGTGCCGTTGCGCGACTGCACCAGACGATCGGCGAGGCCATAACGGAACCAGTCGGCTTCGAGCTCGCGCGTGGGGCTAAGTTGCAGCCATGCGGAGCGACGGCCGCGGAACAGTTCCAATGCATCCCCGAGGCTGTCGTAGCGCATGCGGTGGGCGCGGCCCGCGCCTTCTGGCGTCGCAAAGGATGCGTCGCCATAGAAGTGCACGAGGTAGGGCTCGGTACGGGGGTCGCCGGTCCATTCGACGCGTTGTGCAGCGGCTTGGCGCTCGCCTTGTTGAATGTTCACCGGGCCCTCGATCGTTCCGCCCGTCGTCGCGAACAGAGCGCGTGTGCCGGTCAAGTGGAGCGTGGGTTCGCCATCGCCAGGGTTGAACTTGATGTCAACCCCGCTGCTCAAGAGAACCGGGCCATCCGAATGTCCGTCGATGGTGCGAGCTCGCAGGAACAACTGCGAACCATCGGCGCGATGCGCCACGATGGTTTCGTCATCGCTTGCACGTTCAATCAAGAACCTGCCGTCAGCGAACCAGGTCACGCGGCGTGCACTGCCTTCGCAGGCGCCCGAGAAGATCACATCGTGTTCGAAAAACCAGCTGCCATCGGCTTGGCGTTCCACATGCCGCGCTTGCACCTGAACAAACTCGCCGGCAAGGCCAAGTGCTTCCGCGGGGACACGCACTTGCGGCGCGCCTTGCAAACGCAGCACACCATCAACCAAGTTGGCGTGTTCTGCGGTGCCGAAGACCTGGCCGCCCGATTCCAACGGCATGTCGACTTCACAGGGATAACCGCGCAGCGCCAAGCGACCTTCGCGCAAATTCAGCGCATCGCCTTTCCAGTTCGCTGCGCCCACCTTGCCGGTAACTCCACCGCGCGCGGATACGACCTGTCGCCCGGCCGAGTCGAGATGACTTTCCAATCGAGCGCCCTCGAACTGCCAAGCCTCATCTCCGAGGTGGCCGCGTAGCACAAAGCTGGTGGGAATCTCGGCCGACTGATCAGAACCCGCGCGCATGCGCGGCGCTTCGATGCGATCGACTTCGGCGTTGTTGGGGTAGCCGGTCACATGACTCAGCCAGAGTTGTTCTTGCTCTCCCGAGCTTGTGAGGTCTTCGGCAAAGCTCAATCCATGCGGTGTGACCACAACCAGTTCACCATCTGCTTGCAGAACCTTCTCGGCGTCAACGGTCGTGCGGTCCGCGTAGATCGAAGCCGTTGCCGCGCGTGCGACCACGCGATCCCACAAACTGAACGCGCCGTTCGCGGCGTCAATATGCGCGCCACCTTGCGCGGTATTCCAACCCGACACCTGACCCAATACGCGCGCCAGAATGGGGCCGTCAATCAGGAGGCCGATCAGTTCACCGGCGCCATTCCAATCGACGGCACTAGCGCCGCCTTGCAAGACGCGCGCCCCGCCGGACCAGAAGGTCGTGCCCAAGCCGTCGAGGGTTTGTGGAACCCAACGATCTTGGGTTTCCGTTTGCAGCGCGTCTGCGTCGAGAACTTCTGTGGTCAAGCCAGCGCGATTGCGCAGGCCTAGCAAGAATCCGTCTGTTTCCAAACGACCGGGGAGGCCGGATTCAAGCGGGAGCTCAATCCAACACAGTTGCTCGGCGTGCATTTCGATCGCGGAGCGATCTTCTGCAATGGCATAAAGTTCGCCGCCGCCATCGCTGAAACCGCGCAGCACTCCACCGGTTTCCATCTCGAGTTGCCAAGAGATGCGGCCATCGGTTTCACCGAAGCGTACGCGGTCATCATCGGGAGACAGGCGCAGGCCCGTGCCCTCGAAGCGCAAGCCAGCAGAACTCAGCGTGAAGGCGCCGGGGCAGAAGACTTCGTTAGTGATCGGATCGAGCTCGGCCTCTGCGGTTTCAAGGAGGAACTCTTGCTTGCCACCGAGCGCGGGGAGCAGCACCTCTGGGTGCTTAAATCGCCAAGGCCGGGTGCGGTCGAGTTCGCGGGTGCCATCGCTCGCCACGGACATGGGCATCCAAGCTTCTGGCGCGTGCACGATGACGCGCGCCTGCGGATCTTGCGCGGTGTTTGGATCTGCACCGGCACTCGCAAAGCTGCGAATCACCGCGTCCGAAGTCAACATGCCTTGGTCTTGTGGACGAGGGTCGGTGCCCGCAAGGCTCATCTTGGGCACCCGCAAGGTCGCTCCGTCATTGCTCTCGACGCGTTCTTCGAGATCGAGCAGAAAGCGCCCCTCCATGCCCAAGGTGATCTCACCCAGACCACGCGTGGGCCACGGGAATCCTTCCGGGCCTTGGCCAAGCGGTTCGGCGGGCTCTGGCAGGTTGCGAATCGAATCGGCGATCAGCAACAACACGACGAGCAGCAAGGCGATGCGGCCGAAGAAACGCAGGCGCAACTTCTATTGCCCTCCTGATTCCGAGCGCCCGGAAAGCAAGAGCTCGGCGACCTCACGGAAGGCACCGGAACCGCCGGCGCGTTCGCAGACGTAGTCGGCTGCGTCGCGCACGCCAGCAACAGCGTTGGCGGGAGCAAGGCACAGCCCCGCTTGCTCAAACAAAGCAAGGTCGGGCAAGTCATCACCGAAAGCCGCGACCTGTTCGGGCGCGAGTCCGCGCGCCTGACAAAGCGCCGCGGCGAGTTCGGCCTTGTCGGGATGACCGAGATGAATCTCTTGCACGCCGAGGTAGCGCGCGCGTTCGGATACCGCGGGGACATCGCGTCCGCTAATCACCGCGAGCTCAATGCCGGCGCGCTGCAAGAGCTTGACGCCGTATCCATCGTGCACATGAAAGCGCACCACTTCGCCAAACTGGGCCGTCAGCTGAATCCCGCCGTCCGTCCAACATCCATCGATGTCCGAAAGCAGTAGGCGGACTTGCGCGGCGCGGCGAATTAAACCTGGATCGAGATGCGCGCTCATAGTCGCACCTCGAGCAAGTCTTGTACGTCGATCAAACCGAGGACCTGCCCCGCTTGATCGACCACTGGCATTTGGTCGACATGGGTGTCGCGGAACAGGCGCAGTGCTTCTCCGACCAGTTCTTCCGGATGCAAGCGCTTGGGATCGGCGGCCATGAAGCCATCGATTGAATCGCCAACCGGAATCGACCCCGCTTGAGCCATGCGGCGCAAGTCGCCATCCGTGAAAATGCCGAGCAGGATGCCTTGCGTGTCGACCACGAGGGCTGCGCCTGGGCGGCCCGGAGTCTGGCTCATGACTGCCAGGGTGTCAGCGACTGACTGCCCACTCTGGACCAAAGGCACTTCGGCGCCTTGGCGCATGATCTCGCCGACTTTCATGAGTTGTCGACCGAGCGAGCCGGCTGGGTGGAAGCGCGCGAATTCTTCGCGTGTGAAGTCGCGGCCCTCGAGCACGGCCATTGACAGGGCATCGCCAAGCGCGAGCATGACAGTGGTGCTCACGGTCGGAGCCAAGCCGAGTGGGCAAGCTTCCGGGGCGACGCCAAGTTCGAGCACCAGGTCCGAGCCACTGCCGAGCGGAGAGTCGGCCGATTCGCAGATCGCGATGACCGTGGCACCGATCGCGCGGATCGGCCCGAGCAGTTGCACCACTTCGCGGGTGCCGCCGCTCTTGGAGAGCGCGAGAACCACGTCTGAAGGGCGAATCCGTCCCAGATCGCCATGCAGCGCTTCACCGGGGTGCAGGTAGAGGGAAGGCGTTCCGGTGCTGGCGAGTGTGGCCGAAATCTTCTGGCCCACCAAGCCGGCTTTGCCCATGCCCGTCACGACCACGCGCCCCGTGCAATTCAGGAGCAACTCGCAGGCCCTTAAGAAGGGAGGGCTCTGCAAACTCTCAGCCAGCAAGCGAACCGCCTCGGCTTCGAGCTCGAGAACTTGTTTGCCGCGAGCGAACGCGCGCTTGCCGTCGAATGTCATGGCCGGTCCTAGGACGCCGGAATGCGGCGATCAGCGGGCTATTGTAGGCTGCGCGCTTCTGGGCGGCAGCCCAGGTCTACACATGGATCCGTTTGTTCTTGTCTCTGTCATCGCGATCATGGTGTGGTCCATTACCACCCACGAAGTGGCCCACGGTTGGGTGGCGTACAAGCTGGGAGATGACACCTCACGGCTGCTCGGTCGGCTCACGCTGAACCCGATCCCGCATGTTGATCCATTCTTGACGATTATCCTGCCCGCGGCCTTGTTCATCTCGGGGGCGCCGATCCTTGGAGGGGCTCGTCCCATCCCCGTCGATCCCCGCAATCTGCGCAATATGCGCCGCGATATGGCCGTGATTGCCGCGGCGGGCCCGTTAAGCAATTTCCTGATTGCCTTTGTCCTGGTAGGGGTTTTGGCGGCGTTCCTGTCGACCGGGTTTTGGGGGGCCGACTCTCAAGGGGTGACTGTTTTATCCTTGGGAGTCTTCCTCAACATCGTCTTGGGTGTGTTCAATTTGATGCCGATCCCGCCGCTGGATGGCAGCAAGGTGGTCGCCATCTTCCTACGCGGGCGAGCCGAGATGGCTTGGTGGCAGTTCCAGAGATTCGGAATCTTCCTGTTGCTCGGTCTGCTGTTTCTCAACCGTGAATTTCTCATCGGGGTGATTTTCGGCCCAAGTGAATACCTGCTTTTCCTGTTTGGCGATGTGTTTGGCATCCGTCGTGAGATGGTCGAAGCGATCAATGCCGCCTGGTAGCGAACTCAAACGGATCTGCTTGTAAGATGCCCGAAGAGCCGCACGAGCAGCCTCCGCCCATGATTGAGCCCGTCCACCCCGAAGAACTCCCGCCCGCCCGCGTGGCTGGAACTTCGGCGGGGGCCACGGTGGCGGATCGCGGCGAGGAAAGTGAGCTTTCCTACACGGTGCACCTGGATCGGGTCTTCCATGGCCCGCTCGACCTGCTGCTGCAGCTGGTCCGAGAGAAAGAACTTGAGATCCACGTAGTCTCGCTTGCCGACGTCTGTGACGGCTACTGCCAGTACATCCGCTCGATGCCGGACATTCCGGTGGACGAAGCGGCGGACTACCTTGTCATTGCTGCCACTCTGCTCGCAATCAAGTCCAAGAGCTTGTTGCCTTCGGAAGAAGTCGACATGGACGAAGATCCATTCGACCCCGGCGAAGAGTTGGTCCAGCAACTACTGGCTTACAAAGAGCTACGCCAGGTCTCCGACATGCTCGGCGAGCGCTGGGATGCGCGCGCCCGCTTGCTGCCTGCTGGCGGCAAATGGCTCGGTCGATTCGAGGCCGAGGAAGACGAAGAAGAGGACGAGTGGGATATTGGCGAGCTCTCGATTTGGGACTTGCTCAAAATCATCTCGCGCCTGAACGAAGAGACCGGCTTCCTGCGTCCGCACCAGATTCGACCTGTTGGCCGCCCGCTGCGGGCCTATGTGCAAGAGGTCTGGGAGAAACTGCAAGAGATTGCGGACACCTCGCTGCTGACTTTGCTGCGCGACGGCAACCACGGCCGCTCCGATGCCGCCTACTACCTTGTCGCGCTCCTTGAGTTGGCCAAGCAACAGCAGGTCGATTTAAAACAGCGCGACTATTTCGATGACATCCACGTCCATCGCAGCGAAGCCAATGCGATGTTCAACCTCGATGACATCGACGAGCAGTTCGACGAAGACCTCACGGCTGGCGAAGCTGAGGTCGGCGAGTTGTTCCAAGACGAATCATCCCCAGCCTGATTACGAGAACAAAAAACGATGTCGAACGCTCAAGACGTGACCGACGAGAACTTCCAAAGCGAAGTCATGGAAAACGACACCCCGGTGCTCGTTGATTTCTGGGCCCCTTGGTGTGGGCCTTGCCGCGCGATGGCTCCGGCCGTTGACGCGATTGCCGAAGAGATGGCCGGCAAGTTGAAGGTGGTCAAGCACAACACCCAAGACGCGCCGACCACCCCGTCAAACTTGGGGATCATGGCGATTCCCACGATGATTGTGTTCAAGGGTGGCCAAGAAGTCGGTCGCCACACGGGCATGATGTCCATCGACGATCTGCGCGGCTTGGTCGAGCCGCACGTGTAAGCGGTCGGGCGCAATTGCGCACCGCCTTCTTCGGATCGCCGCCCTTCGCCGTGCCCTCCTTCCGCAAGCTTGTGGAAGGGGGGCTCGCGCCGCTTGGGCTTGTCACAGCGCCGCCACGCCGCGCAGGCCGGGGACGAAAAGAAGTCGAGAACGAGCTCGTCACGATCGCCGAAAGCGCGGGGATTCCGGTTTTTCGACCCGAGCGCGCCGACGACCCGGCGTTCTTGGCGGCCTTTGCTGATTGGCGGGTCGAGCTTGGAGTTGTCGTGGCCTTCGGGCAAATCCTGCGCCCTAAGTTGCTTGCGATTCCACGCGAAGGCTTCATCAATCTGCATGGTTCTTTGTTGCCGCGGTGGCGCGGCGCATCGCCGGTTCAAGCTGCGATCCTTGCCGGCGACACCGTGAGCGGGGTCAGCATTCAACGTGTGGTCGAAGCACTCGATGCGGGGGCGGTCTTGTCGGAGCGGGCGGTGTCTTTGTCGCCGACCGAACGCGGCGACGAGTTGTTCGAACGCTTGTCGCTGGTAGGCGCGCAGGCCTTGCTCGAGTTTTTGGGTGGGTTACAAGGAAACTCTCTGCCAGTAGGGGTCGAGCAGGACGAAACTGCTGTCACGATTTGTCGCAAGATCCGTCGTCTAGATGGAGAGATGGATTGGGCTCGTTCTTGCATCGAGATCGACCGGCTTGTGCGCGCAATGTATGGCTGGCCGTGGGCGCATACCTGTTTGCCAGGTGGCGCACCGGTGCGCGTGTTGGCGGGCGAGCCCCTGCCAGATGAACCGGGGCAAGCAAACGCAGCGACCGCGGCGCCCGGTACCGTACTCGCGACCGCGGGCGGGCTACTGGTTGCGTGTGGCGCAGGCCGCTATCGCATCGATCGATTGCAACGCACCGGCAAAGCAGCACTCGCAAGTGACGAGTTCTTGCGTGGCACTCCCATTGAAATCGGCGCGCGACTTGCGCCACCTACCGAAGCATCCGCATGAGCAACCAAGACGACCGAAAGCCCGATCTCCGGCGTACCGTGCTCGAGCTGCTGCTTGACCGCAGTGACTATCCTACCCGGCGCTTTAGTGCAGCGGTGCAGGCGGCTGGCCTGGATGCACGCGACCGTGGCTTAGCCCGCGAGTTGCTCGGTGGGGTGCTGCGGCGTGCGGTTCAACTCGACGCCATCTACGAACCGTATTGCAAGAAGCGCGTCACCGACGAAGCGGTGCGCTGGACTCTGCGCCTCGGCACCTTGCAGTTGTTCTTTCTCTCGAATGTTCCCGAGCACGCAGCGGTGCACGCAACCATTCAGGCGGCACGTCGCTATCTACGAGAACGCACCGGCTTCACGCACGCAGTGCTGCGTAGCTTGCAACGCAAGTCGAAGGCCGAGGAACCATTCTCGAGCGAGTTCTCCCGGCGTCGGCTCACGGTCGGGCGTCGTTCTTGGTTCTTCGATCGGCCTATTTTTCACGACCCAGAAAAGTTTCCGGTCGAATACCACGCGCAACAACTCTCGTTCCCACCAGCCATGGTGCGGCGTTGGTTCGAGGAAGTCGGCGAGGCACCCGCGCTCGCGCGCATGCACGCGCTGGGGGAAACGCCACCGCTTTGGATTCGCGTGAACTTGATGCGCACAACGCGTGAAGCCGTCCACGAACAGTTCCAAGAACTCGGGCTCGAGGCCGAGCTTGTCGAGCACCCGCGCTTTCTGCTGTTGCGCCGGCCGGGGCGTGAAGTTTCGACGCTCCCTGGTTTTGCCGAAGGTCACTGGGCGATCCAAGATCTCACTTCCTTCGAAACCGTCGAACTCTGCGAACCGCGCGCGGGCGAGCAAGTGCTCGACCTGTGTGCCGCCCCCGGTGGAAAGTCCTTCGCGATTGCCGAGCTCACCGAAGGCAAGGCAAAGATCTTGGCCTGCGATACCGACGGCAATCGATTGGCCCGACTGGCTCCGGAAGCTGCGCGACTTGGTCACCAGATCGAAACGCAAGTCATCGATGCCGAGAGCTTCGCCTATCCGTCGCTTCCGGTTGACTTGCTTGTTCTCGATGTTCCTTGCACGAATACAGGTGTGTTGCACAAACGCCCCGAGGCGCGAGATCGCTTCACCAAGGACGAGTTGCACCGCGCGACGACGGTACAGAACTTGATTCGCAAAGCCGTGCAGAAGCAATACCTCGGCCCAGGTGGCTCGCGGCCGCGGGTCCTTTGGACAACCTGTTCCCTCGAGCCCGAAGAGAATGAACAAATGGTGGCTCGCATCGCAAAACAAGCAAACTACATCGTGCGGGCCGAACGTCGCTTTGAACCAGATGGACAGCGTGCGGGTGGATACGCAGCTATCCTAGAGCCAGCAACGGAATCGGAAGTTTCAGGATGAGCGCGAAGAAAAAGAAAAAGGCGCCGCGCGAAAGTGGCGGCAAGATCGACCGTGGCGCGGTCGCTGGTGGGCTGGCCTCGTGCTTGGTCTTGATTGCTTGGGCGTTTGTCCAGCTCGGCGATGACGCATCCGCCGGTTCATCCGGCTCCGAGAAGCCAACGCGGCCACCTACGCCGACCACCGTCCCGAATCAGGAAAAGCCAAGCGTTCCCGTGCCGCCACCGGTCGTCGAGCCTGCTTACAAGCAGGACATCCGCGACGCGATCAGTCTGGGCAAGGAAGGCCTCGCCGATTACCAAGAGGCGCTGGATTGGAAAGAGAAGGTAGGCGGCGACCCGTTCAAGTTCGCGAACATGGTGAAAGAAGCGGGCGCGAAAGTCACGCGCGCCGTGAGCGCGCTTGAAGCCTTGCGCAAAGATGCCAAGGGCGACATCGCATCGCACAAGAACATCGACGAGTGGGTCGACTACTTCGACAAGAAGATGCCATCCAACCGCAAGTAGGACCATGGCGCTGTTGGGCTACAACTCGAATGGCTTTACCAGCCACCGACTCGACGAGGCAATGACCTGGTTGGCCGAGTTGGGATATCAAGCAGTCGCGATCACCCCGGATGTTCCGCACCTCGACCCGGCCGCTGGTGACGATGACCTGCCGCGCCTGTTTGGCGAGCTCGCCAAGCTGCTCGAGTTGAAAGTGGTCGTCGAGACCGGTGCGCGCTATGTCTTGGATCCGCGGCGCAAACATCGGCCCAATTTGCTCGAGCCGAATTCCTCGGCCGGGCAGCGTGTCGCCTTCCTCGAAAAGATGATCGATTGGGCGGGCTTGCTCGGCAGCGACGTCGTTTCCTTTTGGTCAGGTGCGCTCCCCGAACAACAAAATGAATCGGCGGCTTGGGCTCGCTTGCTCGATCACGTTGGCGGCCTTTTGGATTACGCAGAGTCCCGGGGCATTCGGCTCGCACTCGAGCCAGAGCCGGGGCACCTCATCGCGACGGTCGCCGATTGGCAGCGCGTTTCTGAATCACTCGGGCCTCGCTTGGGCTTGAGCCTCGATGTCGGTCACTTGTTGGTGAACGAAGAGGGCCCACTCGAAGTCGTGGTCGAACCAGTTCTCGACTCGATCTGGAATGTGCAACTTGCGGACATGCGGCCACGCGTGCATGAACATTTGGCACCCGGCGAAGGTCAGGTGGATTGGGCTGCAGTCAGCGCAGTCTTGGCTCGTCTTCCGCACGACACCCCGGCTTGTTTCGAGCTCAGTCGCGATAGTCATCGCTTCCACGAACTCGCTCCACGGCTCATTTCCGAGTTCTCTATTTAGCCCAGAGCCATGCGAGGAATCCTTTTTATGGCGGTGCTATTTGCGGCTGCAGTTGGTGCGTTTCTCTTCTATCAACATCGGTTGGCAGAGGCACAAGTCAAGCCAGAAGTTGTTCACGAAGACAGCGCGCCGCCCGTCGTTGCAGATCCACTCGAGAGTGAACCAGCGCTTCCGGATCACATGCTTTGGACGCTCGACGAACGATGGATCCTCGCCGAGACCGAAGGCGCAGCATTGCTCGAACAGATGCGCGAGTTGTATCGATGGCAAGAAGAAGAGGGCGGTGATCCTTTGCGTTTCCGCAGCGAGAAGAAAGAGATCTACCAAAAACTTGAGCCAATCCAAGAAAAGCTGATCGGCTTAAAGGCAGAGTTGGCGGGGCATCCAGGCGCTGCAGGGCTGATCGAGCAAAGGATCCGTGAATTTTCCGGAGCCTTGTCTGGTGTTCTGCGGTAAACATTCTCCGCCCCCGAATCATGGGCTAAACTTGATTCGCCATGCATCCTGCATCACTCGTGGCTATCACTCGCAACACCATCTACCTTCTCGCTCTCGCCCTCGTCGCGCCTAGCTGCGGATCGGCCGAGCACGTCGCCCCGAACTCCTTGAACGTCCAGCAGGAGTCAAACAACCCGAACAACAGCCTCTACCGCCACCACGACATCATGTTGGAGATGCGGCAGACCACTGAAGTCTTCGGCCTTGTAGACGCTGGTCCCTCCTCGATGCAAGAGTTTTCCGCTCCGGCCCAAGAGCCTTCGAAAGAGGCCGCCCCGGTCGAAGCCAAACTGACTCGCGCAGAATCCTCCGTCCGTCCAGAAGCTTCGAATGCTTCGGCTGGCCCGAAGCTCACGGCGGATCAACTCTGGCGAGTGCGGGTCTTCGAGCCGCAGAACGTTTCCAAGCCGATTGTCTTCGACCACGCGGGGATTTCCCCCAAGATCGGCGCCGCACGCCCTGCGATCCTGGTCAACAAGCCCAAGCCGGTCCTGCGCCCGATGCACAAGCCGCTCCGAAAGCGCGCACTGACTCGCCTCGGCGCTGATGGCCAGCTGATTCGCACCCACAAGAAGCCCGGTTCGGTGATCTAGATCAAGATCGATCCGCCCAGCAGCCTTCGAGTGGCCTGCTAGTGAACAGCCCCCGCCCATTCGGCGGGGGCTTTCCAATTAGCAGGGGCGTCCCCATCCCAGGCGGGCAGGCTGTCCAGGCCGAGGCCGCTGGGGTCGAAGCCGAGCCAACGCGCGAGCTCAGAACGCATGCGATCCGCAAGTTGTGGCTGCTCGCCGATCAGATTGTTCGATTCGGTTGGGTCGAGATCCACACGGAACAACTGCTCACGGGCCGGACTACCGTCACGCTGCAGACGACGGACGAGTTTCCAAGGCCCGTCAAAGATCGCCATTTGACCACGGGCTTCATTGTGGGCCACAAAGACGGTGGGCAATGCATCGTCGGGGGCGGCGCGGAGCAACTCAGGCTTGCCGCCGAACCATGCAGCGGCATGCGAACGCCCATCGACATCCGCGAGGTCCACGCCGGCGACCGAAGCCAGAGTGGGTGCAAGGTCCAACACACTGACAAAGCCAGCGTCGTGCGCACCGGCGATGGTGTGGCCTGGCCAGACCAGCATGGCGGGTACGCGCAAGCCACCTTGCAACACGACGGATTTTCCACCTTTCAACTCGCCATTGCTACCGCCGAGGTTCAAGGCCGCGCCGTTGTCCGACAGGAAGATCAACAGCGTGTTGTCAGTCTGCCCGCGTGACGCGATTTCGGCTCGCAGTCGCGCGACGCCTCGATCAAGTTCGAGCAGCATGGCGGCATAGACACGGTCCACCGGGTTTGAGATTGCCGCGAGTTCGCGTTGACTGGCTTCCGGCGCTTGCATCGGGCGATGCGGCGCGCTGTAGCTCATCATTAAGAAAAGAGGCTGCTCAAAGTCATGCTCGCGGAGGAGGCGCACCCCTTCTTGGGTGAGCAAGTCGGTGACATAGCCGCTTTCCTTCAGGGTGGTCCCATTTCGCTGCCAGTCCAATCCGCCATCGCGACTTTCGTGGCTGAAGTAATCCACCGCTCCGGTGAGGAAGCCATAAAAGTGATCGAAGCCGTGCGCCGTGGGCTGATGCTCGCGAAGGGCGTGGCCTAGGTGCCACTTTCCGACCAAAGCCGTCGCGTAGCCGGCGCTTTGCAATACCTCGGGCAGGCTCTGCGTGTCGGCCGGCAAGCCGAGCTCGCTCCAGGGGCGAAGCGGTGACCAGGCCAATCCAAAACGAAGCGGCGAGCGGCCGGTCAGCAGGGCCGCGCGCGATGGCGTGCAAAGCGGGAAGGCGTGGAAATGATCGAGCTGCAGCCCAGACTCCGCCAAGTCAAGGATGGCCGGTGTGCGCTCGGGGCCGCCGTGCTTGGCAAGATCACCGAATCCCAGGTCGTCGGCAAGGATCAGTACGATATGAGGTCGCGCACGGGTGGCCTCCCCGGGTTCATCCGGCGCCGGCTCTTTTCCGCAGGCCGACAAGTGGCCCAAGCTCAGCAATCCAAGCAGCGCGACCGAAAGTCGAAGCACTGCCGAGTGGAAGGCGGAAAGCCACATGGCGGGATCCTATCAGGAGTGATGCAAGCAACACGTGTGATCGATCAAGTTGCCGCGCGCGCGTCGCATTGGTGGCAGCTTGAAGACGCCGCGAAGGCTGGGTTGCTCCGCGCTTGTGCGGCGGGCTTGGATTCGATTCGCGAAGAGTGGGTGAGTACCGCCTGCGTGACCAAGCAACTCGATCCGCAATCTAAGCTGGCTGGGGAAGAGTGGATTGCCGGAGTCGCGGTTTCGCTGCGTGCTCTGCGGCTCTATGCGGAAACCCTTGAGGGAAGGCATCCCGTCGAAGCTCTCGCTGTGCGCAGATTCGAAGCCGAGGGCCAGGCCGCCGAAGAGGAGCGCGCCATCGTCACGGCCTTTCCGCGCAGTTATTCCGATCGTTTGCTATTGCCTGGTTTGCGGGTCGACTTGGAACTCGAGCCAGGGGTAAGCAAGCCGAAGCGCGATCGCGGGCAAAGACCGGGGCTGGCCTTAGTACTTGGCGCGGGCAATATCGACTCGATCTTGGTCTTCGATCTGCTCGACCAAATGATTCGTTTCAACCGAGTTGCGGTCTTGAAGTTCAATCCGGTCAACGCGGCGATGCGTGGGCCGATGGAGCGAGCGTTCGCCCCCTTGCTTGCAGCTGGTTATCTCGGCTTTGTCGATGGCGATGGCGAAGTTGGGGCACAGCTCTCCATTCATCCCAGCGTCGATCACCTGCACCTGACCGGCAGCAACGCGAGTTTCGATGCGATGGTTTGGGGAAGCGATTCCGATGAGGCGCGCCAGCGTCGGCAAAAGAATGATCCGCGGATTCGCGCGAGCGTGACCGCGGAGCTCGGCGCGGTCACACCGATCTTAGTCGTTCCGGGGGCGTGGTCATCGAGCGATTTGCGCTTCCACGCTCGGCAGGTGGCAGCGATGGCGGCGCACAATGCTTCGCATAATTGCAATGCGGCCAAGTTGTTGGTGACGGCGCGCCATTGGCCGCAGCGAGAAACTTTTCTGTCGATGCTACGCGAAGAACTCGCGGCACTTCCAGCGCGGCCGGCGTGGTATCCCGGTGCGCAGCAACGATGGCAAAGCTTCCGCGAGGCTTATCCTCAGGGGGAAGAGCTCGGCCCTTCCGATCAGCAGTTGCCGTGGATGTTCATCCCGGATGTTCCGCTGCGCCGCGCGGAACTCGCGTGCAAGACCGAAGCATTCAGCCCGGTGCTTGCCGAGGCTTCGATCGCAGCGCAGACGCCGGAAGAGTTTCTGTCGCGCGCAGTCGCTCCAGTCAATGAGGAAGTTTTTGGCAGCCTGTCCTGCGCACTCCTGGCACCCGCGCATACGCCAGCGCTTGCATTGGAGACCGCAATTCAAGGCCTACGCTATGGCTGTGTTTGCGTGAACACTTGGCCGGGACTCGCGTTTGGCTTAGCCTCGCCAAGCTGGGGGGCCTACCCCGGGCACGATTTCCATGACTCCGGATCGGGCATCGGCCATGTGCACGAACCCTTGATGCTCGAACAAGTCGTGCGCTCGGTCGTGCGCGCACCCTTCCGACCTAGTCGACGACCGGTGTTTGATCCAGGGCATCGTCAGCTGCTCAAACTCGGCCGAGCTTGGGCGCGTTACGAAGCCAAGCCGAGTCTGCTGCGCTTGGCCGCGCTTGCTCTCCCCGCATTTCGGGGCTAAACATTCGGCGGCTGTTTTTCGCAGGATTTAGGCCGGCTGCGCAGCGAGTGCTGCGGCGGTGACTTCTTCTTGGCTCAACAAACGGTCGGAACTCTTGGCGCGGTTCAGCACCGCGTCAACACGGTCTTCGGTGGCTTCCAAGCCAAGCTTCTCGAGGCAGAAAATCACGTTCGACTTGCCGCTCATCGGTCCCACCGAAATCACTTGCTCCATGCCAAACTCGCCGGCGGGGACACCCGAGTACACGCGGTCGGCCAACCAGGTATCGCCTTTGCGCAGCGCTTTGATGACCGCCGCTGCGTGCACGCCGGTGCCGGTCTCGAAAGCGTCGGCGCCGAAGACGGGGTATTCATGGCGCAGCTCACGGCCGACGGCCTTGGCCGCAGCGCGCACATAGTCGCCCAGCTTGGTGAGGTCGCGCTCGATCCAACCCGCGATCTTCAAGTTGACCAAGAGCAGGTCCATCTCGGTATTGCCAGCTCGTTCGCCAATTCCCATCGCTGCTCCGTGCGCGCGCGTTGCTCCACCGGAAATCGCCGCGAGTGTATTGATCAAACCCAAGCCGCGGTCTCGGTGCCCGTGCCAATCAATGCCGACATCGGCACGATCCTGCGCGACCAAGAATTCGCGTGTCCAACGCACCAAGTTGCGGACCTCGGCGGGGGTGGCGCTGCCGACGGTGTCGCACAAACACAAACGTTGCGCGCCTTCTTCCAAAGCCGCGGCAAACAACCGCCCCAAGGTTTCAGGTGTCGAGCGCACCGTATCTTCGGTCACAAACATGACCGGCAAGTCATTGCGCGACGCAAAACCAACGGCGTCGCGCACATGGCCTTCCATGCGATCCAGGTCCCAACTTTCCGCGTAAGCGCGGATGGGCGAGGAACCAATGAAGGCGCAGACTTCGATCGGCGTGCCCAACTGTTGCACCATGTCGACGACCGGCTCGATATCACTCACCACGGTGCGGCAGGCGACGTTCGGCGTGATCGACAAGGTTTGCATCTCGCGCGCCATGGCGAGGATGTGCTCGCGCGCGTTGCGCCCAGCGCCAGGCAGCCCAATGTCCGCCGTGTCGATGCCCAAGCTATCCATCAAGTGGATCAATTTGATCTTGGCGTCGAGCGGCGGGTCGACGACCGAGGGGCACTGCAATCCATCGCGCAGCGTCTCGTCATCAAGCATGACCTTGCTCTTGGGTGACGGAAGATGGTTCGGCCCATGGGCCTCCCAGTCGTAGATCAGCTCGCTGCGTTCCACGCTGGCCATTTTCCTTGATCCCGGCCCGAACGCCAAGCGAAGGCGGAAGTTACGATAAGAAGCATGCCGCGGAGCCGCCGTCGGGAAATGCGCCACCAGGTGCTGCTTGCACTGCGCGACCATCTTGAGGGTGGCGCAGAAGAAGCCTTTGTGCCGGTGGAAGGGCAATATCCGGCCGATATCGCCGATGTGCTCTGGCTCGACTTCGAACGCGACGAGGCGCGCCAGCTTTATCAGTGTTTGCCGGAAGAAACCCAGGCAGAAGTGCTCGCCGAGGCTGAGCCCAAACTTGTCGAGGCCCTACTCGACGGAATCGAGCCAGAAATGCTGGCTCGCAAGCTTGAGCGCATCCCGGCCGACGATGGCACCGACATCCTGGCAATCGTGCCCGAAGAAGTGCGCCAGCAGGTGCTTTGCTTCATTGAGCCGAACGACGCGAGCGATTTGCGGCACCTGGCTGAATACGACCCGGATAGTGCCGGTGGCATGATGACCACCGAGTTCATCACCGTTTCGCAGGACGAGCGAATCGGCGATGTGCTCAAGCGCATTAAGCGCGACGAAGACTCGGCCGAGACGATTCACTCGCTATACGTCACCGACCAGCGCGAAGTCTTGCAGGGCGTGATCTCCTCGCGCGAGCTGATCGAAGCGGGCATTCACGAGATCATCGGTGACCTGATGAATCCGGATGTGATTCTGGCGCGAGTGGACGAAGACCAAGAGGACGTCGCCCACAGATTGCTGCACTACAACCTGTCGGCGATTCCTGTTGTGGATCCGCGCGGGGTCATCGTCGGCATCGTGACCGCCGACGATGCATTGGAAGTTCTCGAGGGCGAAGGCTCCGAGGACGCCTTGCTGCTTGCAGGTGCAGGCGCCGATTCTGACGCGTCCGAGACACTTTGGACCAAAGTCCTGCACCGCGCGCCGATGCTGACGATCCCGGTCGTTGCCGGTTTGGTCATGTCGCGGGTGATGGATGGTTTCGCAGGTGGACTCGCCGAAGGCTCGAACCCGATCGCGAATGCGAGCGGTATCGCCCCCGAGTCCTTGGCGGCGATCATCAGCTTCATTCCGATGGTGCTCGCGCTTGCCGGCACGGTCGGTATGCAGACCTCGGCGGTTCTGGTGCGTGGTTTCGCGGTCGGCCAAATCGTCGAGGGCAAGCGCCGGCAGGTGTTTTTCACCGAGATGCAGGTCGGTTTGATCCTCGGCTCGATGTGCGCCTTGATCGCTCTCCCGGCAGCCACCTGGTTTGTGTCCTGGGATGTGGGCTCGGCGATGGGCTTGGCCCTCCTCATCGCCATGTCTTGGACAACGACGATCGCCGCAGGCATCGCAATGGGAACCGAAGCAGCAGGAAAAGACCCGGCTGTCGTGGCGGGTCCCCTGATGATCGCCGTCTCCGACTTGAGCGCCGTGGTGATCTTCTTCCTCACCGCCGAAACCTTGCTGGGCGGGTGAACCGGCCCGCGCGCCGCCGCCGGCTTGCCCTCTTGCTTGTCCTGATCGCGATTGTTTGCGCCTTCTATTTCCGCCCTTATCAGGTGCGAGGCAGCAGCATGGAACCGGCCTATTTTGATGGTGATTGGGTGCTGAGCGTACCGCTGTGGGGTGAGCCGGAACGCGGAGAGCTGGTGATTTTCAACGCACCCGATGGCAGTGGTCGGTCGATGAAACGAGTAGCTGGCCTTCCCGGTGAGAGTGCACAGACGGTGTGGCACTCGCTGGCCCCGAGCTCCGAGCGGGCCCCGGTCGAGACCAGTACCACGATTTGGGGTTCGGAATCCGAGGGGCCCCCCGATCTGCCGCAAGGCAGCTATTTCCTTCTTGGCGATCACCTCGCAGACAGCATCGACTCTCGGCATTTCGGCCCCGTGCAAGCCGGGGCGATGGGCCGGCGTGTCGTCGCGCGTTTGTTCGCGGCAGACCGCCCAAGCTCGCTTAGGAAAGGCGCGGATTGAGCAATGGGGGGGCGAAGGATGACCGAATCGGAGGACCAGGGCGTCATCTGGATGCAAGCATTCCAGGCTGGCGATGAAGCCGCCTTCGATCAGATCGTGGAGGCTTATCAGGGCTTGGTTTTTGGGGTGCTGCGCCGCTTGCTCGGGCCGTCCGGCTGGGTCGAGGAAATGGCTCAAGAGACCTTTGTGCGTCTTTACCGAGCCCGCGACCGCTATGCCCCGGCCGGCAAGCTGTCGACATTCATCTACCGCATTGCCTACAACCTCGCGCTCAACCGCATTCGCGATGAGGGGCGGCGCCCGTCCAGCTCCTTGCAGTTTGGCAAGGAGGGCGAAGAAATGGTGGTGCCGGATTCGGTGGAACGAACCGCGCCCGAAGCGCAGAGCGATTCCCAAGATTGGGCAAGTCTGGTCGACAAGGGCTTGGCTGAATTGCCGGAGAACCAGCGAGCCGCCCTTGTGTTTCAGCATTACGATGGCTTGGATCTCACCGAGATCGGCGAAGTCCTCGGCATCAGTTCCAAAGCAGCAAAGTCCTTGCTGCACCGCGCCAGGGAAAACCTGCGACTCTACTTACAGCCCTTCAAGGATGCAGAACAAGACTAAAGACTGGTTAGAAGACGCTTTGGGCGCGCTTCCAACCCAGCCGCCGTCGCTTGCTTTCCGCGACGAATTGCAGGCTCGCCTGCAGCGCGAGGGCCTGCGCACCGCTTCCGAAGCGAAGCGAACGAGTCGAGATGCTGCCCGCCCAGTCGAAGCGGGCCGCGTTCTGGCAATCGTGCGGCCTTTGCTGACGGCGGCGGCCGCTGCGCTGCTGGTCACGATCGGCTATCAGCTCGGCGCCGATTCGGGCAACCATGGCACCACGATCATCGATTCCAGTGGAGCCATCGCAGAGGCTGACTTGATCGACCTCTACGAAATGCGCGATGTAATCGAGGGCTGGGAAATGACGGCCGATGCCGAACTCGAGCCCGGTTTCCAAGCCATCGCGACCGAGGATGAAACCTGGATCGACGAGATCCTGGCGGGCGGTCAGAAGTAGATGTTGCTGTTCCTGACCAGTTGTCTTCTCGCTTTGCCCTTGCAAGGCGAAGCGCCGGCGAAGCCAAGCGAGTGGGTCAAGGAAGTGCCGGTTGCGGAAGTGCCGGTCGCGGGCACACAGGAGCCAGGCAAGAAGGAAGAGGGCAAGCAATCTGGCTCGGAGCAGCAGTCCGATCGCAAGCGCGGCTCCGGCCGTCCGCGTATGAGTCGCGAAGAAGCGCAGCGTTGGTGGGAAGGGCTCTCGGAACAAGAGAAGCAGAAGGCCCGCGAACGCATGCAACGCTTCCGTGAAATGAAGCCGGAAGCGCAGAAGGAACTCGCGCGGCGTACCGAGCTACTGCGCACCGTCGGAAAGGAAGTCTTCGCCGAAATGAGCGCCGAACAACGCGCGTCTTATGACAAGCTTCCTGAAGAGGAACGCGTGCGCGTGCACCAGGCATTGGTTCGCAAGAAGCTTGCCGAGTGCGGCGAGAACATCGAAGGATGGAACGCACCATCGAGTGACCGTCCGCTCGAAGATCGCTTACGCCATTCCCAAGAGCAGCGCGATGAGTGGCGGAAGAAGCGCACCGAGCGCGACCTTGGCCGAGCCGTAGAAGAAGGCTGGATTTCAAAGAAGGCCGCGGAACAACTGCGCAAAGGATCGAGCGAAGCGTTGAGCGCCCAACTCGATCAAGTACGCCAATGGCGCATGATCGAGTGGTTCGATAAAGAGGCGGTCTGGGAAAAAATGGGCATCGATGCAAGCGAGCGCGAACGCATCATCGGGCTCGATCCGAAGCTTTTTCTGGAAGAAATGCGCAAGCACTCAAGTGCTTTGCGCGGCCCGGGCGAACGCGGTGATCGCGGTGGGCGGCGCAATGGCGGGCGGCGACAGGATGGGCCACCTCGCGAAGGCGAAGATGCTGCCACCGAGAAGCCCAGAGGCGACGGGAACGGCAACGGCGGCGGTAGCCGCCACCGCTTCTAGACTCGAGCGCGCTTAGCCCAATTGCAGGCGAATGCGATCGTCAAGCTCGGCTTGATCTTGCGCGAAGGCGTGCAAGCCAGCCAGAGTGAACAAGCCATCCAGCCCGTAGCGGCCATGGGCGATCTGGTCTTGCCAAGTCGCGCGCTTCGGGGCCTTGCCTTGTGCGATCAAGGTGGCAAGTTCCTCGCCCTGCAATCGTGGGAAGATGCCGCTGAAGCCCGCATCGTCGAGCGCGCTCAGAACGACGTCGGCGCTGAGTTCGTCGACATCAAGCGCAGCCAGCTCGAGGCAGACCTCGCGGAAACGCTCGTCGATTTCCCAAAGCTCGTTGACTCCTTCCACCTCGGGGTTGATGCCTTCCGCCCAAGTTGGTCGGTAATCGAGGTCGCTGCAGTCTTGCAGCTGATCGATCGTCGGTTCGCTTGCAAGAAAGCCCTCGGCCACGCCAATCGGCATCGTGTAGACATCGCTGCCGGCCAAGCTGGCAACTTGATCGCCCATGCGCATGCTGGCTGCGATCTGTCGTGTCGGCGCGCCGATCGATTCGCGTAGCTCGCGCACGGCGGTCTGAGAAGCCCACAGAGTTCGCTCGCCTACCCAGGCTCCATCGCCGAGACCTTCGCCGGAAGCGTAAGCATTCAAGCGACCCAAGAAGATGTTGACCCAACTTGGACGCGCGACGCAGGTGACCAGGAAGTTCTGGCGCGCGCTGAACCCAAGAGTGAAGTTGACATTAATGCCGTCCTCTTCCAGCAAACGCGCTGCAATCAAACCTTGCGGCGTCAGCGGAACTTTGACAATGAACTTGTCGCACAAGGCGGCGTAGCGTCGACCATAAGCGAGCGAGCGCTCGACATCGTGAGCCAAGTCGGTGTGCAGCTCGACCGAGACATAGGCACCGAATCGCTCGACCAAGCGCAGCCCGTGGCGGGCGTTCAGCGCGAAGGCGATTTCGAGCACGAGATCTTGCTCGCTGATCTCGGGGCGGTCGGCCTTGACTGCGGCGGCGGCTTGCGGAATCCAGGCGTCGTAGATGCCTTTTTGGATCTCTCGATTCAGCAGGGTGTTATTGGTCGTGAGCGCCGTGAACTCGTTGGACCAAAGCCGCGAAGCCTCGTCCATGTCGCCCGTATCGAGCCAGGGCTCGGTGCCGACCTCGCGCAAGCGCGCCCACAGAGGGTTGGCTTCGCCGTGGAGGAGATCTTCGGCGATGCCGGCCTGGATGACGGCATTTAGCTGGGGAGTAGCGAGGGTGGGGGTGTCGGGCATGGCTCGGCGTTCGCGAGGACAGGGGATTCTAGAATCACCGACGCCCTTGCGCCTCCCCACCTTCGCCAGCGAGACCGTCTTGGCCGGTTCGCCGCGGATCATTGATCTGCGAAGCCCCGGCGAGTTCGCGCGTGACCACCTTCCCGGTGCGGAATCGGTGCCGCTGTTCGACGATGAACAGCGCGCAATCGTCGGCACGCTCTACAAGCAGGATTCGCCGGAGGCGGCCTACGCGGCTGGCTTGGAAATGGTCGAGGCCGGCATGGATGAGCGCATCGAGAAGATTCTCTGCCGCAAGCTGCCGAACGCAGAGTGGAAGACGCGCTTTCGCGAGCTGGCCGGACATCTGCGCCAACAACTGAGTGAGCCAAGCTTGCTGTTACAACGGGAGAGCTCGTTGGCGGCGCTCGGCGCGGATCCCATCATCCTGCACTGCTGGCGCGGGGGCATGCGTTCGCAGTCCATGGCGCTCTTGCTGCGTTCCCTGGGCGAGACCCAGGTCGGCTTGCTGGACGGTGGATACAAGGCCTACCGCAGCCAGGTCATGGCGAGCCTGGCCAGTCTTGAGCCGGAGGACTTTCCGTGCATCGTGTTGCGCGGCGCGACCGGGGTCGGCAAGACCCAGATCCTGCGTCAGCTTGAGGAGCAAGCGCCGGATTCGACCCTGGACCTGGAAGGACTCGCTGGACACCGTTCCTCGGTGCTGGGTGCGGTCGGCCTCAAGCCGGTCTCGCAGCCCAGGTTTGAGACTCTGCTGCTGCAACGATTGGCGGCGCTCAAGATCCACCCGCGAGGCAAGGGTCGGCCGGTTGCGCCGATCTTCATCGAAGGAGAGAGCCGGAAAGTCGGCGATGCGATTGTTCCGGAGTCACTCTACGCCGCCATGCAGCAGGGTGAGCAGCTGAAGATCGAGGCATCCATCGCCTATCGGGTCAACCTGCTCGGGGTGGATTATCTCGGGCCGGCGGCTCTCGACGGCCCTGCGGATCCGAGCCGACTCGCCGAATTGGCGGTCGCCCTGCACGGGCTGAGTCGCAAGATCGGGGACGATCGCGTCGAGCAGATGCAGGCCGAGCTGCGCGCGGGCAGCTGGCGCGGGGTCACCGAGCAGTTGCTCCACCTTCATTACGATGCGCTGTATGCGCATGGCGAGGTCGGGCGCAGCTACGCGGCCGAGTTCGACGCCGAGGATCCGGAGCTTTTCACGAAGTTGTTGGCCTTCCGGGCCGCGGCTGGTCCGCCGACCCCCGAGCACCGATAGAATAGAAGGTCAACATGTGCGGTTTCATCGGCATCGCAGGTCTTCCTGGAAAGGACGTCGCCCCCGAACTCTACGAGGGGCTCATCGCTTTGCAGCATCGCGGCCAAGACGCCGCGGGCATCCTGTCCTTTGACGGGATGTTTCATATGCGCAAGCAGAACGGCATGGTGCGCGACATCTTTACCGCGCACGATATGCAGCGACTCGCCGGCAACCTGGCGATTGCGCACGTGCGGTATCCGACCGTCGGCATGGGTGCCGATCAGGATGCCCAGCCTTTCTACATCAACTTCCCGTTCGGAATCGGCATGACCCACAACGGGAACTTGACGAACTGGATGGACTTGAAGTCGCGCGCCTACCCAGCGAGCAACATCACGCTGGAATCGTCCTGCGATGTCGAGGCGATTCTGTACGCCTTTGCCAGTGGCCTCAAGGATGTCGACCCGTCGCTACCACGCGAACAACGGGTGCGCCTCGCAACGGCGCGGGCTTTTGAAACCGCGAAGGGCGCCTATTCCGTCGCTGGCATCTTGGCCGAAGGCGCATTGTTTGCCTTTCGCGATCCGACCGGAATCAAGCCCTGCATCGTTGGCAAACGCGAAACCGCCGAAGGAACCGAGTGGGCAGTCGCGAGTGAATCGGTTGCGCTTGATGTGACCGGCTTCACGCGCGTGCGCGATTTGCGCAACGGAGAAGCCTTCTTGGTCGAGCCCGGCCAAGAGCCGATTTGGATTCAGGTCGTCGAGCAAGAGCATCGCCCTTGCATCTTCGAACTGGTGTACTTCGCGCGGCCGGATTCCTTCTTGGACGAGATCAGCGTTTACAAGACGCGCCGTCGGTTTGGTGAGACCCTGGCCAAGCAGTGGCGAGAGTCGGGCGCACCCGAACCGGATGTTGTCATTCCGATTCCAGATAGCGCGCGCGATGCGGCGCTGTCGATGGCGCAAGAGATGGACATCCCGTATCGCGAAGGATTCATCAAGAATCGCTACGTCGGGCGAACTTTTATCATGCCGAACCAGCAAGAGCGGCAAACCTCGATTCGCCGCAAGCTGAATCCGATTCCGCTCGAGTTTGACGGCAAGGATGTCCTGCTGGTCGATGACTCGATCGTGCGGGGCAATACTTCGCGCAAGATTATCGAAGCCGCTCGCAATGCCGGCGCGAAGAATGTGTACTTCGCTTCGACCTCGCCGCCGTTGATTGCCGCTTGCCCTTATGGCATTGACATGGCGACCGAGAAGGACTTTGTTGCGCGCGGGAAGTCCGTGCAAGAAGTCGCGAACGAGATTGGCGCCGACCATCTGGTCTACCTTGAACTCGAGCGCATGGTCGAAGCGGCGCGGGTTGGAAACCCCAAGATCCAGGCTTTCTGCAACGGCTGTTTTACGGGCAAGTACCCAACGCGCGATGCGGCAGAGCACTTGGAAGCCCTGTCTGCTGAACGCGCGGCGTCCCGTAACTAGACATGATCGTGATTTCCTTCCTTGCTGGCGCGGGCCTTGGCGCGCTGCTGGATGCGGTTGTTGCGCTGCCGATTGCGGGCTTGGAAGGAATGCGCCGCGAGTACTTCTTGCTCGTTGTTGGTTCGGCGCTGGGCTGCGCGGTGCTGGCGGCTCTTGCCTTTCAGTTGACGGCACGCATTCCCGGCTTCAGCTGGCTGCGGCGTTGCCTGGAGGATGGGCGCGCGTTTTGGCCAGGCTTTGTCTTCGGGGCTTTGCCTTTGCTTGCAAGTCTTGCTGGCGATGGAGTGCTCTACTTCCCCGGAAGCCAGCATTGGATGAACCTCGCGATTTGGATCGCCATTGTGGGTGGGGGCGCCTTGCTTGCGCCGACCCTTGCCTCGGTCTTTCGTCCGAGTACAAAGCAAGCGCGAGGCTTGACCCTCGGCGTTGCCCTGTCTTTTGTCGGGGTTTGGTTGTTGCCGACGCAGTTGCGTCCGGCCGAGCAGCTCGGCCCTGAGGTCCCAACGGCAGCGGCCGACTTCCAAGCCGCGCAAGTTGGTCCGGATCGACCGGACCTGGTGTTGGTCAGCATCGATACTTTGCGTTCCGACCTTGGTCATCGCAGTGAGTTCCTGCTACCGGCACTGCAGCAATGGCGAGAACAAGGCACCTGGGCGGATTATGCGTTGAGCCCAGCGAATCAGACTGTGCCGGGGCATGTAGCCATGTTGTCTGGTCTGGAGCACGGTCAACACGGCATCGCGCGCAACATCGATCGCAAGGAACTCAAAGACGACATCGAGTTCTTTTCTAGCCAACTGCACGCAGCGGGCTATCGTACCGCGGCAATCGTGAGCAATGCCATGATGCTCGGCAAGTATGGCTGGGCACGCGGTTACGAGGTGTACGACGACTCCGATGCCGAGCCAGGCGGCGCTTACTTCTTCGTGCAAGTAACCGGTCGCTTGGGTTGGACGGGGGTTGGACTTGGCGCCGGCCCTGCAAAGCGATTGGTGAGCAAGTTCTTCGGGGTAGACCCCTTGGATATTCAGCCACCTGCGCAGAGTCTTTACGCGACGGGGCAGGCCGAAAACTACATCGCCGAGTTTGCGAAGTCCGAGGCTCCGTATCACTTGATGGTCCATTACATGGACCCGCACGCACCGTACGCACCGCCCGAAGAGACGGCCGGCAAGTTCGGCGCGACACCTCTCACGAAAGCGTTCAGCCGCTATGCGGATGACCATCGCGCTTTGTTGCCGCGCGTCGAGAAGGCTCTCGAAGACGAGCGCACGCGCGCGGGTGGCGAGGCGGCGGCCGCACATTTGCGTGCGCTTTACGACGAAGAGATCCTGTTTATGGACTCACAGTTGCGTCGCTTGGAAGCAGCCATCGCAGCGAGTGGAAGACCTACGGTGTTGGTCGTCACTTCGGACCATGGCGAGTTTTTCGGCGAGCACCGCAAGATGGAACACGGCAAGTTCTTGTTCGGTCCGGTGGTCCGGGTGCCCTTTCTTGCGATTGGCTTCAACGGGGCGAAAGTTCCCGCACGCAAGTTGGACAAGCCGGTGGATTTGATCGACATCGCGCCGAGTTTTCTGCACGCCGCGGGCTTGCCGATTCCGGAGGAACTGCGCGGGCGCAGTTTTCTTGCCGAGGACTTCCCCGAGCTCGATCACCTCGCACGCTGGGGCAGCATGGCCTCGATCCGACGCGGCGACTACAAGATCCTGGTCAAGCTGGACATTGCCGGCCGCACGATTGGCAGTTACTTGGGGGTCTACGATCTGAGTACGGATCCGCAAGAAGAGGGCGGGCAGATCGATTATTCAGATGTGCCGGGCTATCAAGAGTTGCAGCAGCGCCTCGAGCAACTTGCTGGCGAAGTTGCCGACCTCGCCAAGCGGTATCCACAGGAGCACGCGCCGATTGCGGACCAAGTCATGGCAGCGGCTTTGGGCTATCTCGACGAAGTGGGCGAGCCGGTCGAGTTCGAGCAGGAAGACGAGCGCGAGTAGCGGGCGCGCGGCGCCTGACTCAAGTTGAGACGGAAAATGGCCGTGGAAAGAGGGGGAGCCACCTTTCTATTCCCATGCGCCTCGCTCCGAGACACCACCGCCACGCTACTGCAGGCTTCAGCCTTGCGGAGCTCTCGGTGATCGTCGCAATGCTGGGCTGCCTGCTGATGGCTGGGGTGCCGCGCCTCAATCAACTGACCGAACAGTCCAAGGCGACCGAAGCCTTCGTCTTCCTCAGTCATGTCGCCAAGGCACAGGAGCGCCACAGGGCGCGCAGCGGTGCTTATGCGCAGCAAATCGAAGATCTGGATCTGAGCTTTCGCGCGCCCCGATGGTTTGTCATCGGTCAGGCCTTCAGCTTTGATTGGGAGACCCGATGGAGCCAGCGCCTGGTGCGGCGCGAGCCGAGTTCGGGCTACGGAGGCTACGCGGTCGTTTTCACCGAGCAGGGATTCCATCGCGAGCGGTCGACGATCCCCGAAGCATTGGTTCCAGCGCTCTCCGTCTCAGAATGAGTCGATTGTTTGGTCGAAGGGGGGCGGCTGTTCTGCCCTGCGCCATGCTTCGATTCCTCCGCCCCGCCCCGTCCCTTCCGCCCGCCGCGCAGGCTTCTCACTCGTTGAGCTGACCATCGTGGTCGTCATCCTTGGAGTCCTGGCCATGGTCGGGATTCCGAAGTACTTCCAGGTCACCGAACGCAGCAAGGCCGCCGAAGCCTTCAACTATTTGCAGCACGTTTCCAAGGCGCAAGCCATGTATGAGGCACGGCATGGCATGTATGCCAAGGACCTCGGCAAGCTTCAACTCGGCGTGCCGCCGCTGAAGTTCTTCGAAGTCGGCCGCTTGAGCAGCTTAGATTGGGAAACCAGCTGGCAGCTGCGATTGCGGCGCACCGGCGCATCCCAGGGCTTTGGGGACTACACCGTGGCCTGGAATCAAGATGGCTTCTCGGCCGAGAGGTCCAGCATCGCCCAAGAAGTTTCCCCTGTGGGCGTCGGCGGAAAGCTGGTCGCTTCAGGTTCCTCGCGAGGCAACACACGACCGCGCACGCCCCAACCGACCGGTTCCTTGGAATGGGACGCGGGCGAGCCGCAGAGCTTTGGCGAGTACCGCGACCGCATGTTTGAAGCGAACGCGCTCGACTACAAGAAAGGCGAGGATCCGTACCTCGACATCATGTTGTGGTACCTCAACATCACCGAGAACTGGTTCAACGGTGGATCAGAATCCCAGGAACAGACCAATGATCGCTTCTTCGGGATGGATGCGGACGACTACCAGCAAGGCGAAAACATCTGGATGGATTTCATCCTGAGCTGGCACTACTCCTACACGTCGTGGCGATTGGGTTGGTAAAGGGCAACGCCGTCTCAAGGCGAGGCGTTTGATGTGTCGATGCCAAACAGGAGAAAATTCCACCCATGCACGCTCTCAGAACCCCACGCACCCCGATCCGGCATGATTCCGCCGGCTTCTCACTCGTCGAACTGACCATTGTGGTCGTCATCCTTGGCGCGCTCGCGATGATGGGTGTGCCTCGCTATCAAGTCGCGGTCGAGAAGGCAAAAGCCTCCGAAGCGTATGGCTATCTAGCGCATGTCGCCAAAGCGCAAGAGATGTACCGAGCACGTACCGGTAGCTATTCCAACTCGCTGAGCAATCTCTCGATTCAAGCTCCGGCTCCGGTGCATTTCTCGGTGGGATCGCCTTCGAGTATTGATTGGGAGACTCGCTGGCAGTTGAAGCTGACGCGCAAGGGCGCTTTGTCCGGCTTTGGCGCATACAGCGTGGCCTGGTATGAAGATGGGTTTGACGCAGGGCGCGCCTCGATTCCGGCAGAGCTGACGCCGACGGGAGTCGGCGGAGCAAATCAGGCGGGTTCCGCTTCGAGCGGAGGCAGTTCCAACGGGTCCGGAAATGGCAACTCGAATGGCAACAGCGGAAACAATGGCCGCGGCGGAAATGGCAATAACGGCGTCGGAAACGGCGAAGGCGGCGGGCGCGACAACAATCGGGGCCGCGGTGGTCGCGGGAACGGCTAGTTCATTGCGATCTAGAAGCCTGCATTGGATTCGACTTCATGCGATTGGCATGAATGAACGATGGAGAGGGGGCGCCGTGGGCAACTCCGGCGAATCATACTCATTCCACTTCTAGAACATGAATCTCCATTCCCTCCAATCCTCTAAGGGCCAGGCCGGCTTCTCGCTCGTTGAATTGACGATCGTCGTCGTGATCTTGGGCGTGCTTTCGATGATGGCGGTACCTCGCTACCGCGCCGTTGTTGAGCAAAGCAAAGCCAGCGAAGCCTTCGTCTATCTGGACCAGATCGCGAAAGGTCAAGAGATGTACAACGCCCGCAACGGCCGGTACTCCGACAACCTGAACAAGCTGGATATCAAGGCATCGAAGCCCAACCACTTCACGATCGGAACGCCAACCTCAACGGATTGGCAGACCAAGTGGGAAGTCAAATTGATCCGCTCTGGCGCCTCGAGTGGCTTCGGTAACTACACCGTAACCTACAACGAAAAGGGCTTCCGCCCTGGCCGTTCTTCGATTCCGAAAAAACTTCGTACGAAGTAGTCAAGGTGGACAGGATTCTCGGCCGATACGTCTTTCGGTCGGGAATCCGGCCTTTTTGTAGCGCTCACACGCGCTGATCCACACAGGACGGAATCAACATCGCGAACCATGAAGACCTTCAAGAACGCTGCCGGTAGCCAACAAGCCGGTTTCTCGCTCGTCGAACTGACGATCGTCGTCGTCATCCTCGGCGTGCTCGCCATGATGGCGGTACCCCGCTACCAGACCGCAGTTGAGCGGGCGAAAGGCTCGGAAGCGTTCACCTACTTGGCTCAGATCGAAGGTGCTCAGGAGCGTCGCAACGCCCGAACCGGTGAATACGCCCAGCAGCTCGGCCGTCTGGACATCAAGATCAAGAAGCCTGCGCACTTCACCGTCGGCAACTTCACTTCCTACAACTGGCAGACCCAGTGGGAACTCCGTTTGACCCGCCAAGGCGCTTCCTCTGGATTCGGCGCTTACACGGTCACCTGGAACCAAGATGGATTCGTGCGCTCGCGCAGTTCGATCCATACCGATTTGATTCCTGTCCTGTAGGGATCTGAGGGATTCGAGTTAGGGGAATCGCGCCCGTGGCCTGGGGAGAGGTCGCGGGCGCATCTTCATTTTCACCCGGCCTCAAGCCGGTGTGTCTCGTTCTGCTGCGTACGCCTCAAGTTGGGACGGGGGCCGCGTCGAAGGAGAAAGGAGCGCTTTTCCGCGTTCCCCGCATGTGCCCCACACTGAGCGCGGGAAGTCTTTCTTTCTGATTCTGAACAAATGAAAACCTTCAAGAAAATTCCCACGCAGGGTACGGCTGGCTTCTCGCTCGTCGAACTGACCATTGTCGTTGTCATCCTCGGCGTTCTCGCCATGATGGCGGTACCTCGCTACCAGACCGCCGTTGAGCGCGCCAAAGGCGCCGAGGCGTTCAACTTCCTCGCCCAGATCGAAGCTGGCCAAGAGCGTCACAACGCTCGCACCGGTGAGTACGCTCAAGCGATCGCACAGCTCGATGTGAAAGTCCCGACTCCGAAGCACTTCTCGGTCGGCACCTTCACCAGCTACGACTGGCAAACCCAGTGGGAACTGCGCCTTACCCGTGCAGGTGCCTCTTCGGGCTTCGGTAACTACACCGTGACCTGGAACCGAGATGGCTTCGAGCGCAGCCGCAGCTCGATCGCTGAAGATCTGATTCCGGTTCAGTAAGACCTCTGGGAAACAGAGAATCTCGGGCCCACGGTCTTCATGACCGCGGGCCCGAATCCCGTAGGCGGCCTTCCAATCAAGATGTCAGGACTCGATACGCTGAAAGCGAAGCTCGCTGAGCTGCGCAAGCCAAAGGGCGACGGAGACAAGAACTCCGGCCCGAAGGCCAGCGGTATTTTGGTCGGGCAGCGTTCGGTGCATGTGTTTGCCGGCAAGCTTGAAGAAGGCTTGAGCGGCGTTGCTCCGGTGAAGGAGTATCCCGTCGAAGATGGCAAGCTCGGGGCGGCATTGAATCAGCTGCTCGAGCGCGGCGAGATTGGCCGCAACGTCGTGATCGGTTTGGATCCGACGCTCGATTTCCTGTCGACGGCGCGCGCCGACGATGGCAATCAGATTCAAGCCCAAGGTCAACTCGCGGACCGCCTTGCCGGTCGCTTACCGGGTGGTGTTGCTTCGCGCGAGAACAAAGCGGGCACCAATAAGATCAAGCTGAAGAGCCTGCTGTTCTTCCCGCGCCGGATTGGCTTGTCGGTGTTTGACCCGCCCCCCAAGAACTGGTCCAGCCTAAGTGAGAGTCCTCACCTCTAGACTGGCCCTCAACTCTCAAGGAGGCGGCAGATGTCCCGCAAGCGATACCCGATCGATCAGATCATCACCAAGCTCCGCGAAGCGGAGGT
>JBDQJC010000033.1:0-32950 GCA_040264055.1 Planctomycetota bacterium | reverse complement strand
CCGCTTGGGCATGGCGCAGTTCCAGCTCGAGAAGTACCAGGACGCCGACATGACGCTCACCGAGCTGGCGACCAAGTACCCCGAGTTTGGCAACATCCCAGAAGCTGAACTCTGGCGCGGCCGCTCCTTGGCTGCCTTGGGCAAGCGTCGCCCGGCACAGCAAGCTTTCGAACGCGTGCTCGCACGCGACAAGGGCGTGCTCTCTGCTCGTGCCCACTTGGGCTTGGGCAAACTCAGCCTCGACGCGGAAGAAATCGAAGAAGCACTTTCGAGCTTCCTGAAAGTGGCTGTGCTCTACGGCACCGAAGCGGAAGTTTCGGAAGCACTCTACTTCGCGGGCATCTGTCTCGAGAAGCAGGGCGACGCCGCTCGAGCTGCCCAGCAGTACAACGACATCTTGACGCGCTACCCGAAGGGTGCGTGGGCCGCGCAGGCCGAGGAACGTCTGAAGGCGATTCGCTAATCCGGCCGAAACGGAGAAACGACCCATGATCCAGAATCCCACCACCGCGGCTGACACTCCTGTCGCCACCCAGACTTACCTTGAGATGCTCCAGGCAGGCGGCCCGATCGTCTATCTGTTGCTTGGACTCTCGGTTGTTGCTTTGGCATTCTCCGTCGAGCGCTTCCTGCGCATGCGGACGAGTGCAGTTGGTTCGACTCGCTTTGGTAACCGTGTGCTCGATGCCATGGAATCCGGCGGCATTCGCTCGGCCATGGAAGTCTGCGAAGAAGGCGACAACTCGATGTCGCGCACTTTGATGGCTGGCTTGCGGCGCGCCGACTTCTCGCTGGTCGAACGTGACAAGGCAGTCGAAGACGCCGGCATGCGCGAATACCGCATCCTGTCGCAGAACCTGCGGCCCTTGATGGTGGTCTCCGTCATCTCGCCGCTGTTGGGACTGCTTGGTACGGTCTGGGGTATGATCAAGGCCTTCCAGGACTTGGCCGCTTCACAAGGTCGTGCCGATCCTGAGCTTCTTGCCGGTGGTATCTCGATGGCGCTGACTACGACCGCAGTGGGTCTTGCGGTCGCCATTCCAGCTCAGGCTTCGTACTACTGGTTTAAGAGTCGCACCGACAAGTTCGTGCGCAACGTTGAGCACTACTACTACGAGCTGAACGACATTCTCGTCCATGGCGTGCAAGCCGCGCCAGTTCCTTCGGTCAACACCAGCCAGGACGACGACGTCGCAGCAGCATGAAACTAGCCGACCAGTACGCCGATGAAGATCCGGGTCTCAACCTGACCCCGATGATTGACGTCGTGTTCTTGCTGCTGATCTTCTTCATGCTTGCCACGACCTTCATGGATCCTGAAAAGGACATCAACCTCGATCTGCCGAGCAGCTCCGAAGCGGGCTCCGTCTCGGAAGAGATCGATGAGATCATCGTCAACGTCCTCGCCGACGGTTCGACCGTGATCTCCGGGCAGACGCTCGACGAAGCGAACCTGTTGGCTCGCCTCCGTCAAGCGGCTGCTCAAGATGCGGAAACGCAGGTGACGATTCGCGGCGACGCGAACACCACTCACCAAAACATCGTGCGCGTGATGGACTATTGCACGCACGCAGGGCTCGGGAATTTGGCCATCGCAACGATGGACAATAGCGGGACCTAATTTCGATCAGGAAACCCACCACCTGAATCGACATCGTGAAGAACCTCGGGAAGAACATCGTCATTCTTCTAGCGCTTTTGGGCGCTGGGTTCTTTCTGGCGTACATCCGCTTTCGCCCGCACCTCGAAGAAGCGACTTCTTGGACCGACGGCGAGACTGTCTACCAAGACACCAAGCCCGAAGGCATCCGCTACGCGCTTTGGGAAGACCCCGTCTCGATGGGGGGCAACGTCAACTCGGACGAAGACGAGCTACGTCCGGCCGTTTCGCCTGATGGTCGCTTCATTGTCTTCGCAAGCGGCGAGCCTGGTCTCAACCAAGATCTCTACATCAGCGAGATCATCAACGGCGAGGCAGATATGCCGCGCCCCTTGTGGGAGGTCAACACGGACTATGACGAGATGGCTCCGGCCTTCGCGCCCGATGGTCTGTACTTCGCGTCGAACCGCCCCGGAGGTCAGGGCGGCATGGACCTGTACAAGGTCCCTTATTACGACGGCGATTTTGACGATGCCGAGCCGATTCGCGGTGAGGGCGTCAACACGGCAGCCAACGAAGTCGACCCCGCGCCGGTCCCCGGGCAGTTGGCCATCGCCTTTGCCTCCGACCGCAAGCGCGGCCAGCGCACCGACTACGACCTGTACATGGCGAAGCCTGCCGGGGCCAGTGGTCTGGTCGCCGAGCCGATTACGCGGCTGAACACGCCCTTTCACGAGCGCGAGCCGGCCTTTGTCGGCGATGCGCGCACCTTGTTGTTTGCTTCCGACCGCACCGAAGGGAGCGCGGGTGGCTACGACATCTGGCGTTCGGTCAGTGACCTCGGCGTTTGGCTTGAGCCGGATAACCAGGAAGGCCTGAACACCGATGCCGATCAGCGCGGCCCTGCGCCGACGCCGGATGGCTTCACGGTGCTTTACACGGTCGAAAAGGAAGGCCTGTCAGCCGATGTGTTCCGCGCCCAATCGCGCGAACTCTTCCGCATGCCGGGCAAACCAGTTGGCTGGCTGGACTTCTTGATTCTGGGCGCGCTGCTGTTGCTGGCACTGCTGGCCTGGCTGGCGAAGAAGTGGAAGACCGTCGACCTGCTCTACAAGTGCTTCTTGATTGCACTGCTGGTTCACGCGCTCATGCTCTACTGGTTCCGCGAGGTTCATCCAGAGAGTTCGCCGGTCGACACTCCGGCGCGCGAATCGATGTTCAAGGTGCGTTTGGCAGTCTCGCCAGCGCGGACCAATGCGGCCAACCAAGAGTTTGGCGGTTCCTTGAACGCCGAACGCAGCGAGATGGCCGAGATCGCTAACCCCGAGCGGGCCGAGGTCGAGCCGACCGAGGTTTCGGAGGCCATCGATTCGGCGCCCACCCGAGCCTTGGCGCGTACGGAAACTGAACTGGCAAGTTCGCCGCAACGCAGCGAGCTGAAAGTCGATCGCACCGAATCGGCCGAGCCAACCAAGGTCGCCCAGACGGATGTCGCGGCACCGAGCGAGCAGGTTGAGAAGCGCACCACCGAGGCGGCGACCTTGGAAGTGGCATCCGCCGCGTCCGAAATTGCGGCCGAGCGCACCGAGCAACAGACGGCAAATGCGCCGGCGCGCACCGAGGTCAATCAGGACATCACCGAAGTCGCGGCTGCTCCGACCGAGCGCACGCAGACTCGAGTCGAGCGTCAACTAGAAAACGCACCCACCTTCGCTGAGTCGGCTTCTGAACTGATTGAAGTTGCGCAGGCTCAACGCGATCCGGTCGCGACCTCCGCTCCGGTGGATGTGGCCGCACCGTCCGAACAGGTGGTCAAGATCACCGGTGACAACCCAAGCTTCGAAGTCGCGCAAGCGCCGACCAACACCGAGTTCACCCCGTCCGAGCGCACCGCCGAAGGTCCGCAGCGTCAGGAAGTGACTTCGGAAGAAGCGCTGGCGATCGGCGAGACCAACCCGGAACCGACCTTCGACCCAGGTTCGGGTCTGGAGCGCGGTGACGGCGGCTTCTCGTCGGGTCAAGCACTCGCCGTGGCCGAGCCGACCCGCGAAGTCACCGAGTTCCGTCCGGAATCGGTCTCCCAGGCTTCGATGTCCGAGGTCGATGTGGCTGCACCGCAGGCCGAGATCAACCCGGAGACCGGCTTGGCGGTGGGCACGCGCGCGACCGAAGAAGGTCCGACCGCCGAAGAGACTTTGATCGCCGACATCTCGACCGAGGCCGAGGCTTCACGAACCGAGCGCGCGACCGAAGGCCCGACCCGCGCCGACACGGTTTCCGAGACCAGCACCGAGTTCGATCCGCTTGCCGACTTGGGCTCGGCCCTCGAGGTCGCACAGATGGACGTGCAACGTCCAAGCGAGTTCAGCAACCCGAGCGGACCGACCCGCAAGATGACCGACTTCATGCCCGATGCGGCACCGTCGGCTAGCTTGCCCGAAGTCGCTTTGAGCGATCAGATGGAGTTGCCGCAGTCTGATGTCGAGGGCAACCCAGCAGAAGAAACCGAAGCCTTTGAGAGTGGCTTGCTCGCAGGTGTCACGAGTGTTGACGCACCGGACCGGACCGCCTTTGGCGATCTGAGCGGCCCGATCCGCGATCAGCCCGAAATGGCATCGGACGATCTGTCCGATCCGGTTGGCCCGGCCTTCGCGCCGCTGACCGCAATGGAAGAGATTCGCTCGCAAGAGCCGGAAGTTCCGGTTGCTGCCGAGCGCCTCGAGCACACTCCTTACAAGAACCGTTTCGGCGACCAGAAAGAGATCGCGCTGAAGGAGCACGGTGGGTCGGTGGAAACCGAAGCCGCAGTGGCCGCGGGTCTTGCTTACCTGGCTGGTGTGCAGAACGACGGCGGATTCTGGGGTAGCCGCAGCGACCGCCAACAGAAGTACCGTCAGGTCGTCGTCGGCAAGACGGCGCTTTCCTTGCTGGCCTTCCTCGGCGCCAACCACACGCCACAGTCGAATTCGCAGTACTCGGATGTCTCCGCGCGCGCCATCGACTACTTGCTCGAGATTCAAGACTCGCGCACCGGGCACTTCGGCGATTCGTCGTCCTACGGCCATGGCATCTCGACCTACGCCTTGTCCGAAGCCTACGCGCTGACGCAGGACGAACGTTTGCGCGCACCGCTCGAGAAGGCCGTCAAGTGGATCCTGCAGAAGCAGGTCAAGTCGATGGATCCGAAGCTCGACGGCGGCTGGGGTTACTACTTCCAGGATGCCGACGGCTACGAGAACGATCGCTGGCCGCGAATCTCGGTGACCTCGTGGCAGATCATGGCACTCGAGTCCGCGCGACTCGGTGGTCTGGATGTCCCCGACGAGGCTTTCGCCCGTGCCCGCCGCTACGTGCGCGGTTCGGTTGACCCACGCCACGGTTGGGTGCGCTACTCGCACAACCCAAGTCGTCTGAGCTCGGCCTACCCGACGCTGCCGGCGTCGACTCCGGCTGGTCTGTTCGCCGCGGCTCTGGTCGGCGAAGACATCAGCAGCGACTTCTACGAAGACGCCGTCAACTACACGGTGGAACGCGCGCCGACCGGTTACGCGTACAAGGGTGACGATGCCTTTGTGCAGCGCGCCGAAGGCAACCTGTACTTCTGGTACTACGCCACCTTGGCGATGTTCCGGATGGGCGGCGACCCGTGGGAGAAGTGGAACGAAAGCATGAAGAGCACCCTGCTCGAAGCGCAAGACGAAGATGGCTCCTGGAAGCCGATCTCGATCTACGCGCGCTACGCGGGTGACGATTGGCGCGACAAGTCGTACACCACGGCGATCAACGTGTTGACGCTCGAGGTTTACTACCGCTACTTCACGCCGCTGCTGACGGTCGGTCCGCTCGACGACTAGCGCGCAAAGGCCCGGCTAAGCAGAACAGCAGAATGCTGAAGGCTGCCCCAGTCGCGATGAGCGGGGTGTAGCTTTGCAGCGGACCCTCGACGAGGGTGTAGGCGTAACTGTCCCAGTCGCGCTCGATGTCGGACTCGGTGCCCATCTCGGCTAGGTGTTCAAACGACCAACGGTTGGGGGCCATCCAAACCCACCAGATAACCGTGGAGCTTGCCCAGAGGGTCCAGGCAATCGGAAACCAGGCCAAGCCGCGCAGCATGGCGCGCGTTGAAGGGACTTTCTGTTTGCGGGCAACGAACATCGAAAGCAGGCCAAGTACGGCTGCCCAGCCGGCGCTGAACTGCAAGAGGACCGAAGCGAACATGAAGTTCATGTGCTCGGCCGTGCCGAAACTGAGGTCGAAGCCTTCCGGGTTAGAACCCCCGGTGAACAGGCCGACGAAGACGCCGTCGCGGAAGGCCGTGCTAGCGAAGGCTGTGGCGACGCCTATGCAAAGCACGAGGAGCCCAGGCATGAGCGCGCCGGTCCATCGCGCGCGCGACCACCAGCCGGCCCAACTCAAGAGCGGGAAACTCGCCACGAAGCCGACAGCCGCGATCGTCACCCAAGGCAAGACCGCGGCGTCAACGCTTTCGACCAAATCGTAGACATCGACCCCTTGGTCCAAGGGCTTTTGGCCGACCAGCGAAACCACGGCGTAGAAGGCGCGGTCGATGCTAAAGCAGCCGATCGCGATGGCGACCCAGGGAGTCGCATGCTTCCATCCTTTGGCCCGCCCAAACGAGACGGCTGCGGCAGCCGCGGTCACGGCCGCGGCGAGCGCAAGCGTGAATGGCAAACCGAGGCCGCTGGTCGCGCCGGTGAGCTCTTGAAACTCGGTGCTGCTCAACTCACGGGGCGGAACGCCGCCGAACAAGAAGCCGAACAGGAATTGGCGCACTCCCAAGGTAGTCGCGAGCGCGAGCTGCACAAGCACACTTGGCAGTAGCACGGGCCGAATCCAATCCGATTTCGGCGGAGCAACGGCAGCGAGCAGCGCCAAGGCCACCGGCACGACGGCGACGAGAGTGATCATCAGATCATCCATGCCGACAGCCTACGCGGCCCGGGTGGGGGCGCCAAAGGCTGTACCGATCTCGTCCGTTGCAAGATGCGATTTGGCGGCGAAGCACCCCGAGATTGCGGCCTTTTGAAAGCGCAGACGGAACGCATCCGTGCTGAAACGGAGGCGAACTATGATGGAAGCGCGGTGATGAAACGCTTTTCCCTCCTTGCTGTCTCGACTGCGGCCGCTGCCGTAGCGCCGCTGCTTTGGGCCGATCAAGAGCCCGCCGCCAAGCCGGTCGATTTCCAACGCGAGGTGCGGCCGATTCTCTCGGCCAACTGCTTCGCTTGTCACGGACCGCACGAAGAGGGTCGCGAGGCCGAATTGCGTTTGGATGTGCGCGAAGACGCGGTGATGCTGCGCGAGGATGACTGTCAAGTCATCGTGCCGGGCGACGCCGAGGCGAGCGAACTGATCTTCCGGATTACCGACAGCTTGGATCCGATGCCCCCAGAAGAATCAGGGCATCATCTGAGTGAAGAGCAAGTCGAGACGCTGCGGCGCTGGATCAACGAGGGTGCGGAGTACGCGCCGCATTGGTCCTTTGAGCCGGTTCAACGCCCGACGCCGCCGGCGGTTGCTGGACGACCGGGCGAAACGCTGCAGCCGATCGACGCTTTTGTCCTGGCGCAGCTACGCGAGGCGGGGCTAGCCCCAGCCGAGGAAGCGGACCGCGATGCGTTGATCCGACGGCTTTCGCTCGACTTGATCGGCCTGCCACCGACGCTGGAAGAGCGCATGGCATTCCAGGCTGACGACAGCCCGGATGCTTACGAGAAACTGGTCGACCGCTTGCTTGCCTCGCCGCACTACGGCGAGCGTTGGGCTGCCGTGTGGTTGGACTTGGCGCGCTATGCCGACAGCAAAGGGCATGGATCGGACCCCTTGCGCGAAATCTGGCGTTGGCGCGATTGGGTCATCGAGGCCTACAACGCCGACATGCCGTATGACCGCTTTACGCTCGAGCAGATGGCGGGGGACTTGCTGCCCGACGCAAACGTCAATACGCAGTTGGCCACGGCCTTCCACCGCAACTCGCTGGTCAACACCGAAGGCGGCACCGACAACGAAGAGTTTCGGGTCGCGGCGGTCAAGGATCGCACCAATCTTTCGATGCAGGTCTGGATGGGGCTGACCTTTGGTTGTGCCGAATGTCACACCCACAAGTTCGATCCGATTACGCACGAGGATTACTACTCGACCTTCGCGATCTTCAATCAAACCGCTGACCGTGACGGCGATGATGATTCGCCGAAGATTCCAACACCGACCCGCGAGCAGCAAGCGGAGCTGAAGCGCATCGACGCGCGTTTGCTGGCCTTCAGTGACCAAATCACTTCGGTGCCGATCGATCACGAAGCCTTTCTTGCCTGGGAAGAGGCGCAGCTTGAATCCGAGGGGCTGTGGTCAAGTTGGGATCAAGCCGACACGATTCGAAGCAGCCAAGTGGCCTATGTGCTGCAACCCAACATCAGTTTGCAACTGGTCGAGGACGCGCCGGAAAAGAACAGCTTGGTTTTGGCGCAAGCGTTTCAGCAGGCGCCAACCGCGCTGCGCCTGCAGCTGCTTGCGGATCCGAACTTGCCCGGAGGCGGCCCGGGCGCGAGCCCGAACAACGGCAACTTCGTGTTGAGTGAGGCGCGGGTGCGCCATTATCCAACCAGTTGGATCGACCCGCAGGTGAAGTTCGTGCGTCTCAGCTTGGAAGGCAAGGATCGCATTCTGTCGCTCGCCGAGGTCGAGGTGCTTGCGCAGGGCGTCAACCTTGCGCGACAAGGCAAAGCGAGCCAATCTTCGACCGCGTACGACGGCCCTGCCGAGCTCGCGATCGACGGCAACTCCGACGGGCGCTTCGAGCAGGCCTCGGTCACACATACCGCAACCGAAGCCAACCCTTGGTTTGAGATCGAGTTGGCCGAGGCTGCGACGATTGACAGCGTGCGCGTCTGGACGCGCACCGATTCCAATTTGTACACCCGCATGCGCGGACTGCGCATCGAGCTCTTCGATGCCGATCGCAAACCACTCGGCGGTCACTGGCAAGAAGATCCGGCCAAGCAGGACTTCAGCTGGGAGTTGGCCGATGGCGGGGCAGTCCGCGTGCTCGAGGCACAGGCGGACTTTGAACAAGAGGGTTGGACCGCGGCGATGGCGCTCGACGGCAACCCGCAAACGGGTTGGGCGATCGGTGGTCAGCAAGGCCGCGACCACGAGATCCGCTTTTTGATCGAACCACCGAGTGAGCCGGGCATTTTGGTGCTGGAGCTCGATCAGAACTACGGCTCGGCACACATCTTTGGTCGCTTGCGGCCGCAATGGAGTTTCGCCACCGATCCGCCGCGTTTGCTGCCCAGCGAAGTGCGCGAAGCCTTGGCGCAGCCGCGCGAAACGCGAAGTGCTGCGGCTCATGCCGCGCTCGAGGGCTATTTCCGTAGCTTTGATCCGGGTGTCTTGGCTTTGGAACAAGAACGCGCGGCATTGCAAGCCGAACGCCAGGCGCTAAAGATTCCGACCACGCCGGTGTTGGTGGCGGTGGGGCCGGAAATGCAGCGCACCACGCACATCTTCGATAAGGGCAACTTCTTGAGCCCGCTCGAAGAAGTCGAAGCGCGGGTGCCGAGCGCCTTCACTTGGGGCGACGGCGCCGTTAGCGATCGTTTGGAGTTTGCGCGTTGGCTCACGCACCCGGATAACCCGCTCACGCCGCGGGTTGCCGTCAATCGTGTTTGGGCACGCTTGTTCGGGCAGGGGTTGGTGCTCACCGAAGAAGACTTTGGAGCGCAGGGCTCGATGCCGACGCACCCCGATCTGCTCGATTGGCTGGCGGCGGAATACCAAGGTCATTGGAGTCAAAAGCGGCTGCTCAAGACGATCGTGATGTCGGCGACTTACCGCCAGGCCTCGACGGTCACGCCCGAGAAACTCGAGCGCGATCCACTCAACGTTCTGCTGTCGCGCGGCGCGCGCTTCCGCTTGCCGGCCGAAGCCGTGCGCGATCAGGCGCTGCAGGTCAGCGGTTTGTTGTCACGCAAGATGTTCGGACCTTCGGTCTTCCCGCCGCAACCCGATGGATTGTGGCAGGCCGCCTTCAATGGTCAGCGCAGTTGGGTGACCGACACCGACGAGAATCGCTGGCGCCGCGGGGTGTATGTGTTCTGGCGTCGTTCGACGCCCTACCCATCGATGACCGTGTTTGACGCGCCGAGCCGCGAAACCTGCACGATCCGGCGTATTCGCACCAATACGCCGTTGCAGGCCTTCGTCACGCTGAACGATCCGGTCTATGTCGAGGCCGCGCAGGCGCTGGGCCGGCGCATGTTGGCGCAGCGATTCCAAAGCATGGAAGGCGCCGAGGATCGCGTGCGCATTCGCATGGGCTTGGAATGGACGCTGGGCCGCAAGGCCGACCCGCGCGCAATCGAGGTGCTCGAGCGTTTGCTGAAGGAGCAGCGCGAGAAGTATCGCGACCGCCCGGAAGAAGCGCGCCAGATCGCGACTGAGCCCCTGGGCATGCTGCCCGAGGGCGCTGACCCTGTTGAATACGCCGCCTGGACCATCGTCGGCAACGTCCTTTTGAACCAAGACGCCTTCTTGACCCGTGACTAAGCGCCCGCACATTCCAGATGAAGTTCGCGACGCCGGCTTGCTCGAGCGACGGCGTTTCTTGAAGAACTGCGGCTTCGGCCTAGGCGCTCTGTTTATGGGTGGGGCGCTTCCAGCAACGACGGCTGGCCGCGCACCCGGATTCGGCAAAGCCAAGAAGGTGCTCTACCTGCACATGTCCGGCGGCCCACCTGGCCTCGACATCTTCGATTGGAAGCCGAAGTTGAAGGAACTCGACCGCACTTTGTGCCCGAAAGAGTTCGTCGAAGGCAAGCGCTTGGCCTTTATCAAAGGTCGGCCGGTTCTGCTGGGCCCGCCCTTCGGGTTCAAGCAGGTCGGCCAGAACGGCACTTGGGTTACCGAGCTGATGCCGCATTTTGAATCGATCGCTGACGAGGTCTGCATGATCCATTCGATGCACACCGATCAGTTCAACCACGCGCCGGCTGAGTTGCTGTTGCATACCGGTACGCCGGTATTCGGCGGTGCATCGATGGGCTCGTGGTCGCTGTACGGGCTGGGTTCGATGAACGAAGACCTGCCTGGTTTTGTCGTGATGTTGTCGGGCGAAAGCGACCCGACCGGCGGTAAATCGCTGTGGGGGAGTGGCTACTTGCCCTCGCACCTGCAAGGCACGCTGATGCGCGGCAAGGGCGAGCCGATTCTGTACGTGAATGATCCGGCTGGCATGGACCGCAGCACGCGACGCGACACGCTCGATGCTTTGGGCGAGTTGAATCAACTTGAGTTCGAACGCACTGGTTCGCCGGAAACGTTGTCGCGCTTGGAACAGTACGAGCTGGCCTTCCGCATGCAGGCCTCGGTGCCCGAGGCCATGGACATCACACGCGAGACGCCGGAAGTGATCGAGGCCTACGGCGCCAAGCCGGGCGAAAAGAGCTTTGCCAATAACTGCTTGTTAGCGCGACGCCTGCTGGAACGCGATGTGCGTTTCGTGCAGCTCTACGACTGGGGCTGGGATATTCATGGCACCAGTACCGGGGACGATTTGGAAGACAGCTTCCCCAAGAAGTGCCGTGACATCGACAAGCCGATCGCTGCCTTGCTGAAGGAAATGAAGCAGAGCGGCTTGCTGGACGAGACCTTGGTGGTGTGGGGCGGCGAGTTCGGCCGCACGCCGATGAACGAAGCACGCAACGGCTCGAAGAAGCTCGGTCGTGATCACCACCCCGATTGTTTCACGATTTGGATGGCAGGCGCGGGCGTGAAGCCTGGCCTCCACTACGGCGCAACCGACGAACTGGGTTATTCGATCACCGAAAACCCGGTCAGCGTGCGCGATTTACAAGCGACGATTCAGCACTTGATGGGGCTCGATCCTTACCATCTGAAGTATCCGCACCTCGGTTTGAACCAGCGCTTGATCGGCCCCGACGACAAGGCGGCGAAGATCTGCACGGACGTTTTGGCTTAAGAGCCCGCAGTCAATGAACCTCGCACTCTTGGCCTGTGTGCTCGCGCATGCACTAAGCACCTTCACGGTACCTGCGCAAGAACCGAGCGCCGCTGAATCGCGACTCGAGGCGTGGGCGCAACATCAAGAGATGGCGCTTGCTTCCCCGATGCGCGAGGTGCCGTGGGTGGCCGTTGGCCCGACTTTTCAAGGCGGGCGCATCGAGGCGATCGCTTGGCCGCGACAAGATCCGGATACGGTTTACCTGGGCGTGGGTTCGGGCGGTGTATTCAAGACCACCGATGCGGGGGAACACTGGCGGCCCATCTTCGATGAACAATCGACGACGGCGATTGGTTCGATTGCGGTGGCACCTTCCAATCCGAACATCGTCTGGGTCGGCACGGGCGAAACGCATCCTTCAGGTACCTCCTTTTCGGGCATGGGAATCTTCAAGTCGGAAGATGGCGGATCGACCTGGCACAACATGGGCCTGCACGATTCGCATCACATCTCGGCGACTGTGATTCACCCGGAAGACCAGCAGGTCGTCTACGTCTCGTCGATGGGGCATCATCGTTCCAACAACGTGGAGCGTGGCGTTTTCAAAACGACCGATGGCGGAAAGACCTGGTCGAGCGTCTTGTTCCTCAGCGATTCGATCGCCACCGTTGACCTAGTCATGGACCCCTTCGATTCCGATTCGCTGTATGCGAGTACTTGGGATCGACGCGGCGATGGCTCCGGGATCTATCGCAGCGAGGATGCCGGCGCGAATTGGAAACGACTGACCGAGGGCTTGCCCGCCGGCGCCGACACCGGACGCGTCGCGATCGACGTCTCGAAGAACGAAGAAGACCTGGTTTACGCGCTGGTCGTGAATCGCAAGCTGTCGTCTGGCCGACGCCCGGGCGGCGCCGAGGTCTACCGATCGACTGACGCGGGCGCGACTTTCGAGCGCACGCACGCCGAGCCACTTGACACCTGGGTGGGTTGGGATTTCTGCGATATTCGCATCGACCCGCACGATTCCAACTTCATCTACGTCGGTGGCATGCGGCTGATGATCTCAAGCGACGGTGGCGCCAGTTTCACGCGTGCCGGGGAGGATGTTAAGCGCAAGCTTCCGCACGCGACCGATGGACTGCATCTGGATATGCACTGCGTCGAGCTCGATCCGCACCGCGAAGGCCGCGTGCTGCAGGGCAGCGATGGTGGATTCTATGTGTCCGAGGACCGCGGCCAATCGTGGTATCACCACAACAACCTGCCGATCGCCGAGTTCTACAACGTGCACTTGGATCAGAGCGACCCCTATCTGATCTTTGGTGGCACGCAGGACAACGCGTCCTTGTACGGGCCGCACGATGTCGCGGCGAACAGTACCGGGCCGGATCCGTGGAAGCACGTCTTCCTCGATATCTGGGGTGGGGGAGACGGCTTCGCAACCCTGCGGGACTTGAGCGACCCCAACATCGTTTACTTCGAACACCAGAATGGTGGCATGCGGCGTAAGCAGTTGGATGGCCCGTTGCTCACCGGGCATGGCGACAAGAGCATTCGACCCAAGCCAGCCAAGCAGGGCGACAAGTTGAACTTCGCCTGGAACACTCCGGTGCTGCTTTCGGCGCACGCTCCGAAGACGCTCTACTGCGCCGCGCAACGGGTATTCCGTTCGCCGGATCGCGGCGATACTTGGCAGGCGATCAGCGAAGACCTGGTGCCCGGCTCCATTTTGAGCCTGCACGAATCTGCGAAGCAGCCCGGCTTGCTCTACGCTGGCGCGAATGGCGGCCGAGTGCATGTCACGCGCGATGATGGCGCGTCATGGACCGACATCTCGGAGGGTTTGCCGAAATGGACCGTAACCGAGGTGCTCGCTTCGCAGCACGAAGAGGGCACGGTTTATGTCTCGCTTAGCGCGGCGGGCCGCGATCATTTCGACGCCTACCTGTATCGTTCGACTGACTTCGGCAAGACCTGGGAATCGATCGCCGCTGGCCTTCCCGCCGAGCCGGTGTTGGCAATCGCCGAAGACCCTGCGCATGCGGGCACGATTTACATTGGAACCCAAGCCGGCGTTTACGCCAGCACCGACGCCGGCCAAACCTGGGTCTCGCTCAGTCATGGCTTCCCAAGCATTCCGGTCTTCGATCTCGCGTTCCACGCCGGCGATCGAGATCTGGTCGCCGCGACTCATGGGCGAAGCGTCTTCGTCTTGGATCTGAGCGATTTCCCGAATGGCGGGGCAGAGCGCTCGAAGCGCTAGCCGAGAAGCCCGCAACCGGTTAGTTTGCACAGCATGAGTGCGAACCAGCCCAGCCTGTTCAACGACGTCATCGGTCCGGTGATGCGCGGCGCGTCGAGTTCGCATTGTGCTGCGGCGCTGCGGATTGGCCGCTTGGCTCGCTCGATGATGGGCGGGCGGATTGACCGCGTGCTGGTGCAATATGAAACGCGCGGTGCGCTGGCGACCACGCACGAGAGTCAGGGTTCGGATATGGGCCTGTTTGGCGGATTGCTTGGTTGGGATTTGACCGACGAGCGTTTGCTGAACTACGCCGCTGAAATGGACGAATCCGGCATCGACTTGAAGATCGAGATCCTCGACTTCGTCGCGAGCAGCCCGAACATTTACAAGCTGAAGCTGACCAACGCCGACGGCGAGCACGAACTGATCGCGGACTCCACCGGCGGCGGCATGATCGAGGTGCATTCGATCGATGGTGTGCCCTTGAAGATTGCCGGCGACTGCCACGAGACGTTGATCTTCCACGACGGTGACGGCGCCGCGATGCGCACACACTTGGAGGCTCACTTCGCCGCCAACGAGATCTTGCTGCACAACGATGGCCAATTGATCGAAGTCAAAGGCCAGCGTTTCATGAATGCTGACGAACAGGCCCAACTTCGCGCCGCTTTCCCGGTGCGTAGCTGGATGGAACTCGAGCAAGTGCTTCCGGTGGCCAGCCACGCGGGCACCGAACTTCCATTCACGAGTTGCGCCGAAATGTTGGCCTACAACGAAGGCAAGGACAAGCAGCTTTGGGAACTTGCGGTCGATTACGAATGCGTGCGCGGTCGTTTGCAGCCGAATGAGGTCTTCGCGCAAATGCGCGAGATCGTATTGCTGCTGCAGAACGCGGTCGAGATCGGCTTAGCAGGCACCGAGTACGAAGACCGGATCTTGGATCCACAAGTCGGCTTGTTCCGCGACAAACTGGCATCCGGCCAACTGCTCGAACTCGGCATGCTCAACGAGATCGTCTTGCAGATCACCGCGATGATGGAAGTAAAGAGCTCGATGGGGGTGATCGTCGCCGCGCCGACTGCCGGCGCTTGCGCGGCGCTGCCTTGCGCGGTGCTCGGGGCAGGGAAAACGATGAAGCTGTCGATCGACGAGATGACCAAGGGCATGCTTGCGGCCGGCATGATTGGCGTGTTTATCGCGACGCATTCGACTTTCGCCGCCGAGAAGGCTGGCTGCCAGGCCGAATGCGGCGCGGGCTCCTGCATGGCCGCTGCTGCACTGGTTGGCATGGCGGGCGGCACGCTATCTGAAGCGCTGGTTGCGTCCTCTATGGCGATGCAAAACATGCTTGGCTTGATTTGCGACCCGGTTGGTAAGCGCGTCGAAGTTCCCTGCTTAGGTCGCAATGTCATTGGCGCGAGCAACGCGGTTTCCGCGGCCAATATGGCGCTGTCTGGCTTCGATGGGGTGATTCCGCTCGACGAAGTCATTCACGCGATGGATTCGATTGGCCGCAGCATGCCTTGCGAAGTGCGCTGCACCGGTTTGGGCGGATTGGCAACCACGCCGACCGCGCTGAAGATCGAAGCGAACCTCGAGGCCGGGAAATGCTGTTCCTAGACGGCGCGGCGATTCGCCGTTGCCTCGACCCGCTTGCTGCGATGCAAGCAGTCGAGGACGCGTTGGCGATTCAGGAAAGCGAGAACTTCACGATGCCCGATCGCATGGCCATGCCCTGCGGCGCCGAGGGCAACCAACTACTCTTGATGCCTTGTCGCACCAGCGAGGCGATGGCGACCAAGTTGGTGAGCGTTTTCCCGGGCAACCGCGCGCACGGCAAACCGGCGATCAACGGCATCGTCGTGCTGAATGATGCCGAAACCGGAGAGGTGCTCGCCTTGCTTGAAGGTAGCACCTTGACCGCCATGCGGACCGGTGCGGTCAGTGGAGTCAGCGTGCGCCACCTCGCGCCCAAAGGCGCACATACCCTCGGCATCGTCGGCTGTGGAGTGCAAGCATTTGATCAGGTGCTGCACGCCTGCGCGGCGCGCCCGTTGACACGCGTGTTTCTGCATGCGCGCAGCGCTTCGTCGTGCCACGCCTTGGCTGCTCGCCTTGCCGATCAGCTGCCCCAGGTCGAGTTGATTGTCGCGGACTCAGTTGCGCAACTGCTCGCCGAGTCGCAGATCATCCTGACCGCGACCACCGCGCGCGAGCCGGTCCTGCCGAACGATCCAGCAGTCTTCGCAGGCAAGCACTGCATCGCCATCGGCTCCTTTGAACCGCAAGTGCGCGAGTATCCGGACGCCATCTTCGCGCGCGCCGAGCAGGTCTGGGTCGACACCCCGCACGCCGTTGCGGAATCCGGCGAGCTCGCGATTCCGCTCGAGCGTCGCCTTCTGCAGCCGCACCAAATTCAAACCCTGGGTGCGCAGATAGCCAGTGGCAAAGCCCCCGACCGAGGCCTCTACGGCACGACTTTCTTTAAGTCGGTCGGCATGGCGCTGTTCGACCTGCAAACGGCGCGCTCTGTCTACGAATACGCCAAGCAGAACGAGCAAGGGATATTGCTCGGCGCATAGGCTGCGGTCAGCGTTACGATTCGGGCGCATTTGTGGGGCAGACCCCCGCATGGCAATTCCAGAAAGATGGCAAAGATCAAAGTTGCGAACCCGGTCGTTGAACTCGATGGCGATGAAATGACGCGGATCATTTGGGCCTTCATCAAGGAGCGCTTGATTCTGCCCTACCTCGACATCGATCTGAAGTATTACGACCTCGGCATTGAGTCGCGCGATGCGACCGATGACCAGATCACGATCGATGCCGCCCACGCGATCCGCGAGTACGGCGTGGGGGTGAAGTGCGCGACGATCACCCCGGACGAAGGTCGGGTCGAGGAGTTTGGCCTGAAAAAGATGTGGCGTTCGCCGAACGGCACGATCCGCAACATTCTTGGCGGAACCGTCTTCCGCGAACCGATCATCTGCACCAATGTGCCGCGCTTGGTGCCGGGATGGACCAAGTCGATCGTGATCGGCCGCCATGCTTTCGGCGACCAGTACCGCGCCACCGATATGGTCATCCCTGGTCCGGGCAAGCTGACCATGAAGTTTGAGCCGGCCGACGGCAGCCCAGCATCCGAATACGAGATTTTCGATTTCCCGGAAGCAGGCGTCGCGATGGGCATGTACAACCTTGACGAGTCGATCCGCGGATTCGCGCGCGCGAGTTTGAACTATGGACTCAACCGTGGCTGGCCGGTTTATCTGTCGACCAAGAACACGATCCTCAAGGCTTACGACGGCCGCTTCAAAGACATCTTCCAAGAAGTCTTCGACACCGAGTTCGCCGAGAAGTTCGCGGCTGCGGGCTGCACCTATGAGCACCGACTGATTGACGACATGGTCGCCGCGGCGATGAAGTGGTCAGGCGGCTTCGTTTGGGCCTGCAAGAACTACGACGGCGATGTGCAATCGGATACCGTCGCGCAAGGCTTCGGTTCGCTCGGTCTGATGACCAGCATGCTGATGACTCCCGATGGCGAGGTGGTGGAAGCGGAGGCCGCGCACGGCACCGTCACACGCCACTACCGCCAGCATCAGCAGGGCAAGGAAACCTCGACCAACCCGATTGCTTCGATCTTCGCCTGGACGGGCGGCTTGAAGCACCGCGCCAAACTCGATGGCAACGATGACCTGCGCGACTTCGCCAGCGCACTGGAAGAAGTCTGCGTCGAAACCGTCGAAGCGGGGCAAATGACCAAGGACCTGGCGATCCTGGTTGGCGGCGATACGCCGTTTCTGACCACCCAGGGTTTTCTGGCCGCCTTGGATGCCGGCTTAAAGATGAAAATGGGCGTCTAGGCAGGCGTGAGCCGACTCGATCATTGACAATGATCTGTCATTGTTCATGGGCCAGGGTCGCCGCGATTTGGGCCTGAGAAGGCTCACTCAGAAAGGAATACGGAACTTCGTAAAGCGCACCCCGTCCTTGTGTCGTTATCAGAGATAGGGGCTTAAAGCCCACGGCTCCCCATGTCCCGCCTGTCCAACTCATCCCTTGTCGCGCTTCTGCTCTTTGCTGCGGCATCGAGTCCCGCGGCTGCTCAGCAGTACGGCGGTGCGTTTGAGATTGAGCAAGCGGTCTACAACTTCGGTGGCAACGAACGCCACGGCAGCGCCTGCGCCTACGTCGGCGATGTCAACGCCGACTCGATCGGCGATTTTCTGGTCGCGGCCCCGGGTTTTGATGGCGCGAGTCTGCTGAACAACGGCGCCGTGCGTCTGATTTCCGGCGCAGACGGATCGCTCATTCACCAGTTCGAAGGCGCAGCGAGTTATGACCGCATGGGCCAAGCAGTCTGCGGGATTCCTGACATCGACGCAGACCTCGTCCCGGACATTGCGATCAGTTCGCTTGCTGGCGAAGGTGAGGTCACATTGTGGTCGGGAGCCACGCGCCTCCTGATCGATACGATTGCTGCTCCGGCTGGCGCGCACGATTTTGGCTGCGATCTCGCCCTGATCGATGACCTTTCGGGCAACGGCATCGAAGAATTGCTGATCGGCGCCGAGAACACCGAGGTTCTTGGAGTTGCCGCGGGTGCGGTTTACGCCTACGACTTGAGCACGCGCACGAATGTGCAGACGGTGACTGGTAATGCGCTGGGCGACAGCTTCGGTTGCGCGGTCGCCTCGATCGCAGACTGCGACAACGACGGCGTCGCGGATTACTTGGTCAGTTCACCGGGCGCAGATCCGGGGGGCATGAACAACGCGGGCTCCGTCTTCCTGATTTCTGGTACAGACGGCAGCACGATTTTGCGGGTGGATGGCAGTCGACCGGGTTTGTTCCTCGGCAACTCAGTGTTGGGCTTGGATGACATCGATCTCGATGGCAAACCGGATTTCGCGATCGGCACGATTCGTGATTTCCCGACCGGAAGCGGCGGTTTGTATATCGGTTCGGTGGGTGTGCATAGCGGATCCGATGGCGGCGAGTTGCGCCGGCATTGGGGCGACGACTCCCATGAAAACTTCGGCATGTCGCTCGCGATTGCTGGCGACTACGAAGGCGACGGCTCGCACGAATACCTCGTGGGCGCGCCAGGCAGCCTTTACGGCGGTCGGGTCTACGTCTTCTATTCGAGCCTCGATTCGGGCATGACCATCCTGGAAAGCGATGGTCCAGATGACGAACACGGGCTCGCGATGGCCTACTTGGGCGATCACGATGGAGATGGCAGCGAAGGCTTGCTGGTCTGTGCACCGAGCGCCGACGGCGGTGTGGTCAATGGCGGCGCCGCCTATGTGCGCGAGTTCACCGAGTGCATGGCATCCTCATCGCTGACGGTCAGTAATGCTGCTGGCGGCATCGTGACCTATGACCTGGATTTCCCCGAAGACTTCACCAATACGCTGACCCAGACCTATCAGGTGCTGCTGTCGGGTGCCGGAGCGGGGGCGACTCAGTTGTTTGGCATGACGGCTCCGGTCGGCAATGACAATCTCTACCAAGATTCGCTGATTAAGAAGTACCCAGGCCCGCTGAGCACTCCGTTCGGCAGTCTCGCTCCTGATGGTACTGCCAGCTTCTCGGCTACCTTTGCCGCAGGAGCTCTTCCGCAACTGGTCGGTCGCACCTTCCATCTTTCGGCTGTTTGGTACGAACAGGGCGGCGGTCAGTTCGTCTTGCGTGGTTTCGCGCGCGCGATTCCGATCACGATCGATCCCTGAGAGCCTTCGTTTGACCTCTCGGCCGCGTGCGAGACACGCTTGAGTTCGCGGAGGCGTACTTCTCGCAGGAATCGGGTTGGGAACAGAGCAGGATCGCGGTGACCTTGGACTGAACCTCGGATAGGCTGGATCCTTGGCTCTGCTGTCCACGACCCTCACCCTCGCCCTCGCATTCTTGGCCGCCCCGCAAGCGGCACCCCCGGCTCCAGTCGATACGCTGCAGATCGCGATGACTCGCGGAGGCGTGCGGCTGGAAGTCTCCGAGAAGCCAGCGCCAGGCTCCCGCGAGGTCAAGACTGCGTTTGGAGTCTTTCACACGCCGCTCGACCCGGTTGCGATCGTCATGGAAAGCCCGCGCCACGCACGTTGGCGCATCGAGCTGGAAGCCAACCCGGGGCTCTCATTGATGCCCACGATTGCAGCGCTCGAAGCCGATGGTCGGGTCGCCGAGTTGATTGAGATGATTCCCGTGCTTGAGGCACGCTTGCTGGAAGACGAACTCACTTCCGAAGCGGAACATCGTCGCGATGAGCTGATTGCCGCGAGCAATGCGATCGCAGGCTGGGGTGAATTGCTCGATCCACTCCCGGGCGACTTGAATCGTGAGGAAAGGTTGATCGCATTGTGGAAACGCGCCCGATCGTCGGAAGGCGCGACGGCGCTCTTGTCGGGAGCACGGCTCCTCTTCGAAGTGACGCCGGGTGGCGCGGGGATCGGCGATCATCAACTCAACATCTCGCAGCTGCGTGAAGGGATGCGTTCGCGGAATCCGTACCTGCGGCGGATTGCGTCGCAAGTCAGTGGCAAGCAGCTCATTTTTGATGCCTCGCAGAATGCCTTGATCCTGATCGCGAGCATCGAAGACAAGCATGTGATCGCGCGCGATGGCGCGGCCGACGGCATCGTGCGCGTGTGGCCCGGCCAGGCGCGTGAGTACTGGACCGACATCCTGCTGCGTTGGGAAGATGAATACCGCGGTCGCGCCGGCTGGCATTTGGTGGATCATTTGCCACGCGAAGCTGCAGCCCCGGTGGTCGGCGTCGTGGCTGCGTCGGGCGAACGGGTCAGCCGTCGATTCAAGGTCGGCGATATCACCTTGAGCGTGGTCAGTGAGCGCCGCAAGCCGAGCAAGTTTTTTGCGAGTTCGGGGACCAATAACGGGAATCGCGGTGGGTCCACCGCAGCCTCCGCAGCCGCGGCAGCGGACGACTGCTCCAGCAGTGGAGTTGGCTTCACCGCGAATGGTGTGACTCCAGGAGTGGGGCGTGTGCCGCGCGGATTGACCAATGGCTCCACAGCCAAAGTCAGCAAGGTCAACACAGCGTTGACTGAGGCCCTGGGACGTGCCCTCGCGCGCCTCGCTAACGATGGCGAAGAGCGCGACCGCGAGGCTTGGATCGCTTGGTACGAAGCGAAGCTGGCGAAGGAAGCTGCAAATCAGCCCTAAGCGTGCAACACGCCAGCGAAGCGGAATCTTCGTGGTGACCGGATCTCGACTTCCGGATAGGCTAGACGCTCGGCTTTTTTACCAATGAGTTTCGCCCTCGCCTTTGCATTTCTTGCCACCCCACAAGTGGCACCACCGGCTTCGACCGAGACGCTGCAAATCGCGATGACGCGTGGGGGCGTGCGCCTGGAAGTGGCGGCGAAACCGGCGGCCGGCTCCTTGGAGGTCGAAACAGCTTTCGGCGTCTTCCATACTCCGCTCGACCCAGTCGCGATCGTCCTGGAAAGCCCGCGCCGAGCGCGCTGGCGCGCCGAGCTGGAATCCAATCCCAAGCTCTCGTTGATGCCGACGATTGCCGCCTTGCAAGCCGAAGGTCGAATCGCCGAGTTGATCGACATGGTGCCGGTCCTCGAGGCTCGCCTGCTCGAAGACGAACTCACCGTCGAGGCGGAACACCGCCGCGACGAGTTGATTGCGGCGAGTCGCGCAATCGCGAGTTGGGGCGAAAAGCTCGATCCACTTCCGGGCAAGCTGACACGCGAAGAGCGCTTGCTTGAACTCTGGAAGCGCGCTCAAACCGCCGAGGGCGCGAGCGCTCTGTTGCCTGGTGCGCGCCTGCTCTCCGAGGTCACCCCGGGCGGTGCCGGCATTGGCCAGCATCAACTCAATATCTCGCAGCTGCGCGACGGCATGCGTTCGCGCAATCCGTACCTGCGCCGCATTGCCTCGCAGATTAGTGGCAAGCAACTGATCTTTGATGCTTCGCAGAACGCATGGATTCTGATCGCAAGCATCGAAGACGAGCACGTCGTCGCACGCGATGGTGCGGCAGATGGCATCGTTCGCGTGTGGCCCGGGCAAGCCCGCGAATACTGGACCGACATTCTCTTGCGCTGGGAAGATGATTTCCGCGGCCGGGCTGGTTGGCACCTCGTCGATCACATGCCCTACGCCGCTTCGGCACCGGTTGTTGGGGTCGTCGCCGCTTCGGGCAAACGAGTCGGCCGCCGCTTCGACATGGGGGACATCACCTTAAGCGTGGTGAACGGGCGTCGGAAACCCAGCAAGTATTTTGGTGGCCTAGGCAAGGGCACCGGCGATCGCGAGCGCATGATTTCTGAGTGGGCCGGGTCTGTCGGCCCAGCCATAGGCGCATCCGCTGCATCGGCCGCGTCCGCGGCACCGGCTACTCCGGTGGCCTTGTCCGCGCCAAGTTCGGCCCCTTGCCCTCACGGCGGAGGGGGGAAAGTCGTGATGAGCGAAGGGGTCAACGGAACGCCAGGCGGACCCAAAGGCGTGAACATAGCGATGGGGTTAACCAATGGCTCGACGGCCAAAGTGACGAAAGTTAGCCCCGAACTCACGGATTCGCTGAAGCGCGCGCTTGAGCGACTCGCCGATGACGGCGAAGAGCGCGACCTGGATGCCTGGGTCGTTTGGTACGAAGCGCTGCTGGCACCGGAAGCTCCAAAGCAACCTTGAGCCTCGAGCGCCGGCGCGCTTAGTCTCGGGGCGACATGCGTTGGTCCCTCCCCGTCGTTCTTCTTGCACTTGCCGCTTGCCACGCTCCTGGAGCGGGCGGCGGGAAAGCCGATCTGTTGTTCGCCGACGGAATGGAATCCTGGGAAATCGTCGGAGGCGAAGCAAACTTCGCACTCGAGGACGGCGTCTTGCACGGAAGTGCAACCAACTTGGGTCGCAACAGTTTCTTGGTCAGCCCGCGCGAGTACACCGACTTCGAGCTTGAAGCTGATGTCTGGATCGCGCCCGGCGGCAACTCGGGCATTCAGATTCGATCGCACGAGAACGAGAATGGCCGCTTTTTCGGCTATCAAATCGAGATCGACACATCAGAACGCGCGTGGTCGGGTGGTTTGTATGACGAGGGCCGGCGCGGATGGCTGAACCCGCTCGAAGGCAACGATGAAGCACGCGCGGCCTTCAAGAACGGAGAATGGAACCGTTACCGCATCGAAGCGCGCGGCAATCGCATTCGGTCCTGGGTCAATGGCGTGGCCTGTGCGGACTACATCGATACCGACCCAGACAACACGGACCTTACCGGCTACCTTGGATTCCAAGTGCACAGTGGCAAGTCAGCCGATGTGAAGTGGCGGAATGTGCGCTTGACCGAGCTGTAGTCGCGGCCGTTCGCGTTAGTTTCCGCTCGCGACACCGCGCGCGCGGCGTGGTCCTAAATGCGGCAGGCTCGGTTCCTCCGCCAGGATCGAATCGACGATCGTTTCGAGCTGCGTCAAGGCTTCGTCGAGCGCTGCTGGCCCGGGCTGCAGAATCAACGGGCTCGGCACTTCGTAAATGTGGTCGTTTTGCACGGCGGGCAGTTCAGCCCAACCGGCGCGAGCACGGATGCTCGCTGGCTTGACCATCTTGCCGCACCAACTCCCGATGATCGCTTCGGGCGCGGCGTCGATGACTTGTTGGGAAGACACCGTGCGGCCCGCGGCTCCTTGTTGCATCGCAAGCTCGGGAAAAAGCGGGTCTGCGCCGGCGGCGACTGCCAGTTCATGAAACCAGCGAATCCCGCTGATCAAAGGGTCGGGCCACTCTTCGAGCCAAACGCGAGGGCGGCGGGGGAGCTTGCGCGAACGCGCAGTGGTGACCCGTGCCTGCAAGGAGGCGGCGAGTTCTTCGGCGGCATTGGCTCGGCCGACCAACGCACCGGTCATGCGAATCGATTGCAGAATCTCGGCGATGCTGCGTTGGTTGAACAACATGACGGCGAGCCCGCGCCGCCCCAGTTCCTTGACGATGTCAACTTGCAGGTCGCTAAACGCGAGCACCAAATCGGGTTGCAAAGCTTCGATCTCGGCGGTGTCCGCGTCAAGGAATCGGCTGATCTTCGGCTTGCTGCGTGCTTCGGGCGGACGCACGGTGAAGCCGCTGACGCCGACCACGAGCTCGCCCGCGCCAATCCGGTACAGGACCTCGGTGGTTTCTTCGGTCAGGCAAACGATGCGCTGCGGATAGGCCGAGCGACCATCAAAACCCGCACCCGGGGAGGAGCTCACGGCTTCTCGCGCACTGCGCCGACCAGCTCAGGCAGAAAATGCTGTGGCTCGGGTGCCCACTCGGCGGTGACATAGCTCAAGACGTCCGCCAGTTCCTCGTTGGACAGCTGCGCCCATCCGGGCATGGTCATATCCCATGCTTCGCCGCGCACTTGAATCGGGCCCGACACTCCAAAGAGCGCGATCGCGGCCAACTCTTCTGGCGACTTCAACAGCCACTCGGAATCGGCGAGAGGCGGGGCGAGGCCGGCAAGCCCCTCACCGTCGGCCTGATGACAGGCGCCGCAGGACACCGCGTACACCTGGGCGCCGCGTGCGACGGCGGCAGCATGGGCTTCACTCAAGGCGATCGCTTCCACGGCTTCGGCGGCCCACTCCATGCGCGCGCGCAGGTGGGTGACACGCTCGACGAGTTTGGCATCCTCGGACGCGGCCAACTCGACCAGCGCATGCGGTTCTGCGTTGGCGAACCGGTAGCGCTGGTCGCCCGGGTTTTTTGGGACGCCATCGGCCATGCCTTGAATCACGGCAAGGCGAATGCCCGCTTGCGGGTGGTGCAGCGCCCGTTCGGCCAGGCGACGGATCGCTTCCGGCTGCGCGTGACGCACCACACAACGCGCGAGCTCTTTGCACAGCTGCGCAAGCGCTTGTGGTTTGTGCTGCAAACCTGGATGAACCATGACCCGATCCAGAGCGGCGGCTTCGCGGCCATGCAGGCCACTGAGTACGCCGGTGCGCAGCAGAGCATCCTGTGGATGGCGGGCAAGCAGCTGCACCATTTGCCCCAAAGCAGCCGGGTGTTCACATTCGCCGAGGGAGTGGGCAAGCTGCCATCGCACTTCGGCGGCATCATGGTCGAGCAACCACTGCCAGGCCTGTCGTACTTCAATCTCATCGCCGAAGACTTCGCTCAGGCGGATCAGGTTGGCGAGTAGCTTGGGGTGTTGTTCACGATAGAGGCACTCGACCAGCAGCTCGGGGCGCAACGCGGCGAGGCCCTCGAGTGTCCATAGTGCATGCAGTTGCGCCAACTCCTGGCCCGAGTCACGAACGACCGACTCCAACGCATCGATCAGAGCGCGACGTTTTGCTGGGTCTCGCGCTTCCTTCTTCGCCGCATGCATCTCGCGCGCAATCAGCTGCTGTTGCGCAGTGCGCCGTGACCAAGCATTGGCTTCGTAGAGCATCTGCACCAATGCGAGTTCATCGAGTTGAGTGAAGTCGACCCGCCCGCCGGCTTCGCCTTCGTCGCTTGATTCATGCACGATCCGCCAGATGCGACCCAACCCGGTGTGTTTGTCCAGGCCGCGCTCTTCGATTTGACGGCGCAGGAAGGAAGTCAGGAAGACACGATGCTGCAAAATGCCACGGTAGAGATCCACGACATACAGCGCGCCATCCGGTCCATTGGCGAGGTTGACCGGGCGAAAGCGTTCGTCGGTGGAAAGCAGGAACTCACTGCGATCCACCTCGAAAGCGTTCACCGCTTGGGGCCGTCCTTCGGCTTCGCGCACCGCAAGCTGCCGCACGAAGTTGCCGGAAGGCTCGCAAACAAACACGCTGCCGGAATCTTCAGGAGCGAGCAAAGTCCCGGTAAACACTTCCGGGCCGCAGGCGGCGGTGTAGTTGGCAAGACGGCCGTTTTCGGCCAGTGTGCCTTTTTGATAGCCGCGGTTGACGCCGGTGTTCAATCGGCCCGGCCAAACGCGTGTCTGCGTCGCCCAACGTACGTTGACTCCTTGTGCGCGACCCAGCGCAGAGTTGCGAGCGAGGTAATGCGTGGGTACCAAATCGCCGTGCACCGGCGTCGAGTTGTAGTTGTAGACCCGGCGTCCCCAAGCGTCCTCGCCGAGGCCCCATTGGCCAACTTGCGGGACCGACTCAATCTTCCATTCATTGCCCTGCAGGCGATAGCGCTTGCCGTGATTGGCCAAGTAAATCCAATTGTCGATGCCAAGTGTCAGTCCATTCGCAGCATGCTCGGGGTTACTTAGACCGGCATTGATTCCGGTATCAACGACCTCGCGTTGGTCGGCGACGCCATCTATGTCGGTGTCGCGCAGGTAGACGATTTGCGGCGGAAGAATCGCGAGCACCCCGTCGCCAACAAAGGCGATCGAACGCGGCAAGACTTCATTCGAAACGAACTCACTGCGACTGTCGTAGACGCCGTCGCCATCGCGGTCTTCCAGTACTGCGATCGCACACTTAGGTTCGAGTTCTCCGGTGGCATCGGGGTCGAGCATCAGGGTCGACATCTCAACCACCCACAGGCGACCGCGTGCATCAAAAGCGATGTCGACCGGATCGTGAATCAATGGATCGCTGGCGATGCATTCGATGCGATAGCCGTCGGCAATCGTGAAACTGCTCAGGGCCTGCTCGGGAGTCAGTGCCGGAGCGGGAGGCACATCAAACTGGCGGTCGACCATGGGCTGCTCTTGGCCCTTGCGGTCGCCATTCTGGGCAGGAACTGGCGACGCAGCCAGTGCTGGTGCCGTGGACAGAATGAGGCACGCCCCGGTTAAGAGGGGGAGTACGATCCTGATCGGGAATCCGAGTCCAAGCATCGTGTACAGTATGCCGCAACCTCGTCCATCCAACCCCCGGATGCTTCAATTCTCATTCATTGATTCCCTCCTTCGGCGCGGCGTCGACCTTGCCGAAGAACTCCAGAAGGAAGGTCAAGCGCGACGCTTTGTACGCGAGGCGATGCCTTGGCTTTTTGTCATGGGCGCGGCTTACGGTTTTTGCATGGGTGCGTACAACATCCTTCAGGTCGAGAGTGTCGAGTGGCGCTACTCCTTCGTTTCAGCAGTGAAGGTGCCGATTCTTCTGATGCTGACTTCGGTTCTCTGTTTTCCGCCGCTGTACGTCTTTGGAATTGCGGGCGGCGCGAAGATTCGACCGGGCTTGCTGTGGGCCTGCTTGACAGCTTCGCTCCTCGTCATGTGCGTGTTGCAAGTCGCACTGATGCCGGTGGTGTTGTTCTTCCTGTCCACGATCGGCAAGTACTCAATGGTGAAGTTCATTCACCTCATCGTGTGGACGATCTCGGGTTTCGTCGCCTTACGCTTTTTTGCGCGACTGGTGGGCAAGCTGGACGAGAGTCTGTCCAAGAACGGTCGCTTGCTGTTCATCTGGATGCTGATCTTCGGTTTGGTCGGCGCGCAAATGGGTTATATGCTGCGCCCCTTCATCGGCGACCCCGAAGAACCGTGGCGGATCTTCCGCAACTTCGGCGGCAACATCCTGCTCGACATCTTCAAGATGCTGAAGAAGTTGCGCTAGCGCGGCTCTGATTGCACGCTCGGCACTTGTCGGACCCCGCCAAAGTGCTGAGGGTGGCGCGCCCGGATCGAGTCATCGCGCACCCAAGGTCCGGGCAAGTCGTCGCCGTGCAGCAACAGAATGGTTGCCGCACCGCGCTCGAGCCTTGAGGCGGGCGCATAGCCTTCGCCGTCGTAGACGGCCTGGGTCGAAATGCGCAACTCGTCGATCGCGCCTGCGAACCACGAGGTGCCGCGTCCGCGTGGGTCGACATCAGCGCCAATCAATAACGGAAGCGTATTCGTGCGTCGCTTGCCCGATCCCTTCGCGCTCGCGCCAAGCACGCCGTCGACGTACAGCCGAACTTCTTTTCCGTCGAAGACGCCGGCGAGATCGTGCCATTGGCCGGGCTTGAGCAGGCCCTTCTTAGCCGTTGCCGAGACATAGCCTTTGCCTTCTAGGTAGACCATGAACTCAGGCGTGCCGTTGTTCAGAAAGAAGCCCCATTCCGAATTCTCGGTCTTATTCACAACCCCTTGTCGAGATGCGAATGCCTCGGCACGCAACTTAAACTCAACCGTGAATGGGCCGTCCGGTAAGTCCAAGTCTTGGCTGGCGATCTCAATTCGGTCATTGCGGCCATCAAATTGCAGCCAACCCGGTGTGGAGCTGCTCAGCGCCGGAAGCTGCGGCGCGCGCACCTTCAGCGTGGTGCTGCGATCGGGCAAAGGAACGCGCAAGCTTTCGCCTAAGTAGTCCGCTTGCAGCTTGATCGAGGGCAAGCGCAATGCGCGATCCAAAGGTTCGGCCCAGCGCCGCAAACGCAACTCGCTGGTTAAGGTCGCGCCGGGCTCAATGATCGCGTGATGATGATCCGGGCTCATCGTCCAGCGCGGGTCGGCAAACTCGCCCGTCAAGGTGATCTCGATCGGCCGGTCGGACGGGTTGGTCAGCGAGACTTGCAGCGACTGATCGCAACCCCAGTCGTCGCGCAGCCGGACCGCGCCCTCGACCTCAAGGCGGAGTTCATTGGCCAGCTTGCGGCAGGTGTTCACCAAGTGCTCGGTGACTAGGCGCGGGTCGTCGACCGAACCGACCGGAAGCGAGGCGATCGCCAACTTCTCGTCGCGGACCGTCACCATGTGGTACTGATGCAGGAAGCCGGCTTCGGGAAGATCCCCGGCTTGATGGCCGCCGACAGTCGCCAAAGTGAAGTACTCGATGCCGTCGTGCACCCCGGAGTACTTCATTTGATGAATATGCCCGGCGAAGACGGCAGACACATTGCCCTGCGCCGCAAGCAGCGTGTGCACCCGCTCCCAATCGTCGCCATACTTGCCGCCCATCCAGCGCGGGTGGTGCAAGAAGACGAAGACATGGCGGGCGTCTGCTGTGCGCGGCAAAGTCTGCTGCAGCCAGGCAAACTGCTCGGGACTCATCTTTTGCGAAGCCGGCTGATTAAAGTCGCGCACGCCGGTCGCCGGATCGGCTTCATCGGTGTAGAGCACAATGAACCAACAGTCCTTGTGCTCGAAGGCGTACCAAAGCGGTCCGAAGCGCCGCTCGTAGTTGCCTTCGTGTTCTTCGTCAGGGCGATTTGGGCCGCGCCAATAGATGTCGTGGTTGCCCGCGACCGGGAACCAGGGCATCGCAAGCCGGCCCATGATGCCGTGGAACTCATCGACCTGCGCTTCCCAAGCGGCCTGCTGGTTGTAGCCCTGGACCAGGTCGCCAACCGTCATCACGAGGTCGGGGCCCAGCACATTGACCTCATCGACGGCATCGGCAAGCACCGCAACGCCTGCATCCGGGCCACCGGTACGGTCGCCGAAGACGACAAAGCTAAACGCTTCGTCTTCAACGGGTAGCTCAAGCGTGATCGGGCTTTCCCGATCCGTCGTAAAGCGATCCGGTTGATGGTGAGGGTGCTCGCCATGCTCTTGCAGAGGGCTGAGCAGGGCGAGCAGTGCGAACCACATGGGATCAGGCTTCGTGTTGCGGGTCGGTGCTGCCGACCTCGATTTCGTCGTTTTCGAGTTCTTCCTGTTCTGCGCTGACTTCCGATTCGGCAGAAACTTCGTCGACGATCACTTCCTCGTCTGCATCGTCGCTGGCGACTTCGAGTTCAAGCAGGTTCGGGTCGGTGGTCGCATAGCGATCACTGAGCGAATCCAAACCGCCTTCGGCTTTGCCCAGGACCACGCCCAACTCGCGCAGGCTCTGTGCGAGCGCCGCGACTTTGGAAAGTTCTTCGGTCGCTTGGGCCAACTCGGTCTCGGCGGCCGCGGATGCGTTTTCGAGCTTCTCTGCGAGCAGCTTGATGCCAAAGTGGGCGTAGCTTTGCGTCAGCCATTGCGCGATGCGCGGGCCGCTGCGGCTCAGGAAGTCGAGAGATGCATCGGCCGCTTCGGCTTTCATGAAGGCTTGGCCATGCGTGCCCAAGCGCTTGGTTTTCTGCGTGCGGGTCAGGCGGTGTTCGCCCTTCGAGCCAAGCACGCGGCTACGCACCTTGTCGACATTGCGGAAGGTGATCCAATCCCAAAAGCTCTTCTTGACCGGGATCGCGCTGCGTTGCAACGGAATCTCGGCGTGCTCAATCGCCGCGCCACCGTCGATCAAGGAAACCGCTTCCTTGCCGATTCCGGCAAGCTCGACGCCACACTCGGTGGCGGTCGCGAGCAGCTCGCGCGGGATCTCAAGCCCGGCTGGCAGTCGGTTGATGCGACGGCGTAGAGCCGACATTTGGGTCGAGACGATTTCGGCTTGCAGGTTGCGCAAGACCTGCGAGATCTCGCTTTCCACCAAGCTCTTCAGGCTGCTGGTCTCACGGAACCAATCGGTGATCGCGGCGTCGAGTTCGCCTTCGGTCTTTTCACCGAGGTAGTCCTCTTCTTCGCTGGAGCTGGTTTCCAGGTCGGATTGCAGTTCCTGGAACTTTGGATTCCAACTGAATGCCTGCAGCTTGGCGATCGATTCGCTGCGAGACTGCGCTGCATCGCGCAGGCCTTCCAAATCGATGATGCGCTGCTCCATTTCAGTGACCGCATCGTCGGCCAACAAGCGCCGCAAGCCGGTCACCAAGTTCTCGGCTTGGCGCAAGCTGTCGCCAAGGAAGGCGACCAAGTACTCATCGGAGTCAAGGTACTCGGTGAGGTCACCCAGGAAGCCATCGAAAGTGGCTTGGCGTCCATCCGCCTCGGCGGGTTCCTCCGCTTGGTCGAAGTTTGCGCTGAGTCGGCGGCTCGCCGCATTCATGAGGTCGGCCGGGTAGATCTTGAGCCGGCCTTCTTCGCGAGCCTGCTTGAGCGGAGTGCTCATCGACAAGTTCTCGAAAGCTTCAATCAAGCGAAGCGGATCTTCGCTTTCCAGGGATGGAACGAGGCTGCCGTCGGGCCGTAGATCGCGCTTGGTTGTGTCGAGGTTGACGACCAGGAAGACCTTGCTGAACAGCTCAAGGAGTTCATGGAACTCATCGAAGACCTGCTCGAGGAACAGGTTGTCGGTCTTGACGACGAAGATCGCACAGGTCGCGGTATCGCGGAACTCGCGGGTCATTCGGTCGTAACCGAACTTCATGCGCGAATACAGACCAGGTGTGTCCACGATAACCGTGCCCGAGTGCTTCAACGCTTCGGCCGGCACGCAGATGTCGAGCCTGCGGATGGCTTGCGGGAAGTGCGTCGCTGGATCGAAGTCGGCTCCGGTAGCTTCGATCTGGCGCACCTTCTCGACCAGCTCGGCGTGCGCCCGGTTCAAGGTCATGCGCAAAGCTGCGGCATCGTGCAACTCATCGACCTTGCCGTCATAGCGCGATAGCTTGTACGAGCGCTTGCTGGCGTGCTGCACAAACACCATGCACGGGTAGGCCGGCATCGTGGTGACTTCGCTGACGTAGTTCGCCGCGATGGCGTTCATCAAAGTCGACTTTCCGGACTTCAGCGGCCCGAAAATCAGCACATAAGCCTGCTGCTCTTCGACCTTGGTCGCGAGCGAGCGGAGTTGATTGGTGCGGTCGCGCAGCCCCGGCAGCAGCTTGCTGATGGGGGCGTTCGCATCGAGTGATGCGAGGGACTCCGAAGAAGTTGCGAGAGGGTCGAGCAGGGGATGGACGACCGCTCCGAACTCTTCGCAGAATTGGCTCAGCAGGGTTCTCACGACCTCAGATTACCCACTCGCGCGCGAGCCATCCGCGCCGAATCGCAGGAACTTCGGGATGCTCGCAGTGGGGGCCTATCAGGCCATCGCGCCGTGCTTCTCAAGCAAGGCTTTGGTCGCCATGATTCCAGCTTCTTCGGTCATGCCGCCGCCTTCAAATTCGATCCCGACGTAGCCCGCATAACCAGCCTCGCGCACGATTTGCAGCATCCGGCCGTAGTCGGTGTGCTTCTCATCGCCATTCTCATCGAAGTCGTGGCTCTTGGCGCTGACCGCTTTTGCGTACGGCATGAGCTCGCGGACGCCCTGGTAGCGGTCGTAGCTCTCGGTGTTACTAATTCGGAAGTTTCCGAAATCTGGAAGCGTGCCGGCGCGGGGGTGGTCGACCTTCTTCATGACCCCAGCCAGCCAGGCCCCGTTGGATGACAGGCCACCGTGGTTTTCCACGATCACGTTGACGCCGAAGCCGTCGGCGAACTGGCAAAGTTGACGCAGGCCGCTCGCCGCGTTGTTCATCGAGCTATCCCAGTCGCCGCCGCCCGCGGCGTTGACCCGGATCGAATGGCAGCCGAGGTACTGGGCTGCCTCGACCCATTGGTAGTGATTCTCGACCGCTTTGCGGCGCTGAGCCGCGTCGGGGTGGCCGAGCTGGCCTTCGCCGTCGACCATGATCAGCAGCGAGCGAACGTTCGCATCGATGCAGCGTGATTCCAGTTCCGCGAGGTAGGCCTGATCATTCGCCTTGTCCTTGAAGAAGCTGTTGACGTACTCAACCGCGCCGATGCCGTGGGCGCGAGCCCAGGCAGGGAAATCCAGGTTGCTCATTTCCCCGGCGTGCAGTGCTTTGTGCAGCGACCACTCGGCAAGCGAGATGCGCAACAGTCCGGTTGCGCCGGGGCTGCCGATCGCGCGTTCCTTGCCACCATGCGGGGCGTGGCAGCCCGGCAGCAAGGCCAGACCAGCGGCGGCACCGGTGGCGCCAAATGCATTGCGGAGGAAGGTGCGTCGATCCATGCCGGCGATCCTAGCAGCGGGATCGCCGGCATCGAAGCAGGCCTTGGTCAAGCCACTTCCGGTACGCGGCCGTCTACAGCGGGAAGTCGAAGTTGGTCGGCGCGCCGGATTGAACCGAAATCAGATCCGAAGTGCGGTTGTCGCCATTCGGCAGATCGACGGTGATCCGGTAACTGCCTGGCTCGAGCTCGTCGAACTTGTAGTTGCCATTCGAGCGCACCGAGCAGTAACCCTTGTTGTTGCCATCGGCGTCTTCCAGGCGGACCAGCGTGTAGAAGGGCTGGTTCCCGCTTGCGATGGGCAGGTTCATGATCTTGCCCTTCAGGCTGGCGCCCGCTTCCAGCGCGATGATTCCGCGGTCGCCTTGCGTGCCTTCCTCGACGACGAAGATCTCGGTGGTCAAGGGGCTGTGGCCCTTCGCCTTGATCGACATCGTGTAAGTGCCCGGAGGGACATCCAAGAAGCGGAAT
>JBDQJC010000032.1:0-33398 GCA_040264055.1 Planctomycetota bacterium | reverse complement strand
GAATCAACTATATGACCTTGAGGCCGACCCCAATCAGCAGGTCAATCTTGCGAACAATTCAGCCTATGCTACTCAGCTAGATTTACTTCGCAGCTATCTCAACTGTCATCCAACTCCGCCAGTGCTCACTTCCATACAATTATCGTCGACGGGCAACTCGGCAAATCTCGTAACGCTCCCCGCCTGTCCTGATTCCAGCTTCACCCGTAACAGCTCGGGTGGAGGGGGTTCGGGGGGATGCGGTGAGGGAGCCGCTGTTACTCGACCGGCTTGAGTGGCCGAGCAGGAACGCCGCCGACGATGTCACCGTCGTCGACATGACGTCCTTTGAGGACCACCGATCCGGCGGCGGTCATGGCGCCTGCACCGATCCGTACCGGCGCGACCAGCACCGTGCCTGAACCGATAAAGGCACCCGCACCAATGTCGGTGCGATGCTTCTTCTTGCCGTCGTAGTTGGCGGTGATCGTGCCACAGCCAATGTTGGCTTTGGCGCCGACCTGCGCGTCGCCGAGGTAGGTCAGATGCTTGGCTTTGGCACCGCTTTCCAGCTGCGTGTTCTTGGTCTCGACGAAGTTGCCGATGACCGAGCCATCATGCATTTGCGTGCCGACGCGAATCTGGGCAAAGGGCCCCACTTCGCAGCCTGCGCCGATCTTGACGCCGGCGCGAATCACCGTACACGGGTGAATTCGCGTGCCTGGCCCAATTTCGACGTCGTACTCGATGTAGGTGGTCGCCGGGTCATCGATGATGACTCCCGCCGTCATCATTTCATCCAGCCGGCGTTCGCGCAGCAGGTACTGCGCCGTTGCATGCTGCTGCAGCGTGTTCACGCCTAGGATTTCACTTTCGCCATCTTCCAAGCAAACACAGACGCCTTCCCGAGAACGCAAAATCGCTACCGCGGCATCGGGCAGATAAAACTCGCCCTGCGCGTTGTCGGTCTTGACCTCTTGCAAGGCACTGCGCAGCGCGCCGATATCGAGCAGATAAACGCCTGCATTGATCTCGCCGACCTGCCGAATCTCATCGTCGGCATCCGACTCTTCGACAATCCGCATGACGCGACCGTCTTCTTCGTAGAGCACGCGACCGTATCCCGTCGGGTCTTCGCAAAGCGCGGTCAGCAAGCAGTCGCCTTCTTGGCTGGCCAAGGCCGCCAAGGTGTCGGTCGTGAGCATCGGCGTGTCTCCGCACAGAATCAGAAGACGACCTTCCTCAGGCAATTGACTGAGTCCGCACGCGACCGCGTCGCCGGTCCCCCGTGCCTCGGGTTGAATCGCAATCTTCCATCCTCCCCCGGCTTCCGCGTGGCGTCCGGACTTGCGCATCCAGGCTTCAATGGGTTCCCGGTGCGTCGGGCCGAGCACAATCGCGTGCGCCCCAGCCTGTAACGGATCGACGGCGCGAAACACGTGCTCGAGCAGTGGTAAGCCGCAGAGATCGAGCAGCGCCTTGGGCCCGCCGGTGCGAGTTCGCGTGGAGTTGCCACCCGCGAGGACAAGGACGTGAAGAGCGGTGCTTTCAGCCATCTCTGCGGCTGATGATAGCGGCGCTGCCAGAGGGATTCTGCCCTGAGCCTAGCCGTGTTGCTGAGCGAGCCAGGCCGCCGCGTGAGCGACCAGATTGGCCTGCTCGTCGCGCTTTTCCGGCTGGCGGGGCAGGTGCAAGAAGCCAATCCACGGCCGGGGGCCAGGAGTGAGCTCAGCCGCCCGAGTCGCCAGCCAGAGCAAGCCATTGCAGCAATGCCTGCCAGCGTCTTGGCTCAACTGCACCGAAAAGCCCGCCTCTGCCAAGCTGTCCGCCAATCCAGCCGCTGGCCAATGAGCCCGCACGAAGGCCGGCCCATGGACCTCCAAGACGCCGCTCGCCGATCCGCCAGCCGCTGCTTCGGCATCTTCGCCTAAGTCGAATGCATTGTGCGCGATGGTCTCCAACTCAGGCACGCCCTCTTCTCGAGCCTCGCCCAAGGCAAGCCAGACCTGAGGCGCCGGTGCCGCCAGAACACCCTCGACTCGCTCCGCAAGCTCAGGCAAAACAGCCGGCCATACCTCGGTCGACCAATTCTTGGGGAAGGCAGGCAAACTCGCTGCTCTGCGCAGCACTTGCTCGGACTGGTTCTCGGCACGCCCAAGAAAGGGTCGATAGGCCGTGATCAGCCCAAACGATTGCGCTGGAGCGAGCGACATGCGCGCAGCCTAGCAGGCGAACCCGGAATCGCGCATCGCTAGGATGCGCGTGCATCGCGAGGGCACTCTCTTGGATCTGCGCAAGGTATTCACCGCTCCCGGCGTCCCCCGCCGACTCATCTCGGCAGGCGCTGGCTTGCTGGGCCGTTTCCCCGTGCCCAAGTTCATGCGCCGCAAGCTGTGGGGATTCAGTGCGCGTCGGCTCGGCGTTGACATGGAAGAGGTCCCCGGCGACCTGCGTGACTATCGCAACTTTCTTGCGTTGTTCACGCGCCCGCTACCGGAGGGCGCGCGGCCTCTGCCAGAAGGCGACGCGTGGCTTTCCCCCGCCGATGGTCGCGTCGTCGCTGCCACGCGGGTGACTTCCGAAGGCACTTGGTTGATCAAGGGCACGCCCTATACCAGTCGCGAATTGGTCCCCGGCGGCGATGTGCGTCTGCTCGCTGGGTATCAAGCCTTGCAGATCTATCTCGCGCCGTACAACTACCATCGCTATCACGCACCGTGCGATATGACCATTCTTGAAGCGGTCACCGAACCTGGCGATCTGCAGCCAGTCGACCCGAGTCTGGTGCGGCGATCGATGCGCGTGTTGGCGACCAATAAGCGCATCTTGCTGCACTGTCAGGCGGCAGACGGCACTCCGTTTTCGATGCTCTTCGTTGGGGCGTTGAACGTCGGTGGCATGAGTTTTCTGCACGACGATACGCTTGGGAAAAACCCGTTGATTGAAGGACGGCGCGTTTACGAACCCTCCCCGATCGTTGCCAGGGGCGATGAACTCGGTTGGTTTGAGTTTGGCTCGACCGTGGTGTTGTTTGCTCCCGGCCAACGCATCCCGCTGAAGGCCGAGGGCGAGACCTGCCGCGCACGCGAACCGCTGCTTGCCGGCACCTTGCGCGAGAGCAATTAGTGCCGCGCGCAATTTGACGGCGACTCGAGACCATGCAAGATCCACTCCACACCGCCTTCGAGCTCGCCGCGGCGGTGCATCGTGGCGAGGCGCAGGCAACTCGGCAAGCTGCGCAACGGGTGGAACAACAACTCGGTCACGGCCGGGCGCGGGAAGTCTTGCGGGTCCTGCATTTGTTTTATGGCGTGCCCAAAATCGTGCAAGCCTTGCATGCCTGTTTCGAGGTTCTGCCAGCGCTTGCGACCGCCCCGGATGCGGCCGCCCCCACCGCCTCACCGGTTGATCCCGCCCGAGGCGAGCAGCACTTTCGCTCGCTCTACGCCGAGGATGCGGACCGCGTCCTGGATCATCTGACGAAACTCGACCCAAGCATGTGCACTTGGATTCTCGACCATGCCTATGCTCGCGCTCTGCTTCCCGAGGGCTGGAGTGTCGCACAAATCGAGCGTCTGGCAGCCCTTTGCCTGGCTGCGACCGGGTGTTGGAAACAATGGGAATCGCACGTCGGCATCGCCGCCCGCCAAGGAGTCAGCCGCGCGACCCTGCTCGCCGACTGCGCAGCCTGCGATGCTTGGCTCGGCGCTGACGCGTGCACGCGCGTGCGCTCTGAACTCGCGCAGGAGCAAGCATGAGAGACGGACTGCCCACGCGCGGTTTTTGGTCGCTGATGATCACCCAATCGCTGACCGTCTTGAACGACAATTTGTTCAAGCAGATCATGCTCCTGCTTGCGGTGAACTGGCAGCTCTCCGGTCGCTCGGATTTCTGCACCGATATGCAAGCCTGTGTGGGGCTCGCGTTTGCGATTCCATTCCTGTTATTTGCAGGAATTGCCGGTGATCTCGCCGACTCGCGTCGCAAGCGCAGTGTCGTGCTTGCCGCCAAACTTGGCGAAGTCTTCGTCATGCTCGGCGCGGCACTTGCGTTTGTCACCGGCAGCTTGCCGTTACTGATGCTCGTGTTGTTCTTGATGGGCATGCAAAGCGCCTTCCTCGGTCCGGCAAAGTATGGGGCGCTCGTCGAGATGCTCGAACCACAAGAGCTCGCTCGCGGCAACGGCATCATGCAAGCCTTCTTGCTGTTTGCGATCCTGCTCGGCATGGGCTCCGCCGGCTTGCTGTTTGATTGGTCGGAAGCGCGCGGAGAAGCGCATCAACTGGACCGCCTTGCTCAACTCGGCCTGGTCTTCGCCGCGATCGCTGCGCTCGGGTTTTGGGTGGCGCGCAGTCTGCCGAATCAAGCGGCCGCCCAACCCGGACGCAAGCTGCGCCTCCACCCGCTGACGCCGACTCGCGATGCCTGGCGACTGGCCCGACAAACCGCCGGGCTCTTCCCCTCGGTGCTCGCGCATGCGCACTATTGGCTACTCGGCGCCATCTTGGTGTTTGCCTGGAATGAAATGGGCAAGCAACTCGGCTACGAGGAAGGCCCGTGGACGATTCGACTCGCCACGCTGTCGGTTTCCATTGCGATCGGCTGTGTGGTGGCGGGGCGCTTGGCGCAAGATCGCGTTGCGCTGCGCATTCCCTTGCTCGGCGGCCTCGGTCTGGCCCTCTCCTTTCTGTGTGTCGCCGCCGGCCCACGCGACGCAAATTTCATCTGGATCAGCCTGGTGATGGGCAGCTTTTTCGCAGGCTTGTACCTGATTCCCTTACGGACTTTAGTGCAACGCTTGCCCGGCCCCGAGATGACCGGCCGTGCCATCGGCTTTAGCCAGTTCTGCGACTGGGTTGGCGTGATCTGCGCTTCCTTTGTGCAAACCGCCTTGCGTGCCGCCGATGTCAGTCCCTTCGATTCCTTTTGGGTCCTCGGACTGAGTTTGCTGCTTGGCAGCCTTTGGATGTACCGCAGCATGCTGCGCGCGCTCGGCCCGGTGGTGCAGCTTCGGCGCACCTTCACGCAGCCGAGTCCGTTGACACCGGAAGCGGATTAAGGCCGCACCGGACGCAAGACGACTTTCAACTCGCGCACCACAAAAGCACTGCTGGCCTCCGCGCGAAGCAGCAGCCGTCGACCATCGGGAGCCTTCCACTTGCCGACATCAAAGGAGTCGAAGCGGATGTCCTTGCCATTCCAGGCCAAGGTCTGGCGCGCGCCCGGAACGAGCACCACGCCGGGTGTGCGCTTGCCATCGACTTGCAGTTCCCAAGCGGATCCTTGGCGCCGGAACCGCACATCGCCCCACACTTGCAAGGTCTCGGGCAAGCGGGTCGAAAGCGGCAGCTCCCATTGCATCTCCCAACTGGCGAGTTGCCAACGACGCAAATCGCGGCTCCAGCTTTGCAGCCAAGACGGGTGCGCATCAAAATCACGCCAGACCAAGGCGACGCCATCGTCGAGCACGGTCACCTCGGCGCCGATTAATTCGGCGCGCAACTCGGCGGCGTATCGTTCGAGGGCATTCGATCCACTCGGTTCCTGCTCGCCCTGCCCAGCCGGATTGCCATTCGACAAGCGAGCCGGATCTTGAGGCGCACTCGGCGGGGAGCCAGGCTGCAAGGCCAGTTCACGCTCCCATTCTGCGGACCAGAAATACGGATCGGCCTCGGCGGACCAAGCGCGCAGGGCGAGTCGCCGCATGGCATCGACCGCGCGGGCCACTTCCCCGTGAATCCACCATAACTGGGCCGCGAGCCAATCCGCATCGGTCGCCGTCAACTCCAAGACCTCACGCAAGGAAGAGGGATCCAAGGCGAGTAGCCGCACTTCGACGCGCGGTCCATCGCCCGGGTCCATGCGCCAGATACTTCCCCCTTCTGCCGGCAAGGAAACCCGCCCCGTGACTGCGCCTTCGCGCAAGGGAATCGACCAGGGTCGGCCGAGCCGGGCTGACATTGCTGCAGCGAGCGCGCGTTCGGCTTCAAACAATCGTTCCATGCGCCAGCCTTCTCGGCGAGCAAGCAAGGAATGATCCAATAAGCGCGTGTCGACCTGCACCCAAAGCGACCAAGCTTCATCCAGGCGTCCCTCGCGCAACTTCTCGGCCACGCGATTGCGCAAATCGGGTAGCAGCGTATTGGCACGCGAGACCCAGGCCTCGCGGTTTTGGCGCTCGAGTGTGAGCTGATAACTCTGCAGCAGTTCGGTAGGGTTATCCCCGCCCGGGAAAAGCGGCAGCTGACGCACGCGCGGCACCCGTTCTTCCAACACGCGCCGGGTTTGGTTTCGCCAAGCCTCGACTTCAAAACTTCCAGCTCGGATCTCTTCGCGGGCCTGATCGGACTGCGCCTGCAAGACTTCGGCGACGTCGAGGAAGACTTCGGCAGCGCGCTGTTCCAAGCGCGTCCGCTGTCGCTGCAGCTCGGAGCGACGCAGTTGCTCAAAGAAGCCTCGCTCGGCTCCGCTCGGCAGACTGCTTTGCTCGAACAACTCTAAGCTTTGCCAGGCCATGCGATAGGCGCCTTCTTCATACGCGCGTCGGACGCGGCGCAGATTCTCTTGTGCCCAGCTCTCGTAGAGCTCGCGCTGATTCCGCACGCCGACCTCGCTGACCGGCGTATCGCGACTCGACTCCCCCGCTCCGCCTTCGTTTGCTTCGACCGGGGTCACCGTGTGGGTCGTCGATTCTCCTCCGTTGCCGGACAGCAGCGCTTTGCCTCCGAACCAAACCGCACCCAAAACGACGGGGGTGAGCGCCGCGCCAACAGCTGTCTGCAATCGTCGCTTGCGGCGATGGCGGGTAAGCAAGCGCGGTGTTTCGCCGAGCAGCACCCGCCCCAAGTCAGCCGAGAGATCGCGCGCGCGGGCATAGCGCCGTTCAGGGTTCTTGGCGAGAGCCGTAGCTAAGACGCGCTGCAAGGGTTCCGGAACCGAGATCGGTAAGGGTTCCGGATCCATGTGCAAGACCCGATGAATGACTTCGCCAACGCCTTTGCCCAAGAAGGGCGGAGAACCCGACAAAGCGTGGTGCAAGGTGGCGCCGAGCGAGTAGACATCGGCCTCGGGGCCGACTCCGCTTGGATCTCGCGCTTGCTCGGGGCTCATATAAGCCGGCGAACCCAGAGCCGCACCGTGGCGGGTCAACTCGGGGTCTTCGTTGCGCCGCACCAGCCCCAAGTCCGCGAGCACGGCCCCTCGGTTTGCATCAATCAGGACGTTGTGCGGTTTCACATCGCGATGCAAGGCACCGTGACGGTGCAAACGATCGAGTGCGCGCGCGAGCTGCACGCCGTAGCGCGCCACTTGTTCCCAGCCGAGCGGTCCGGCTTGTGCTGCGTCGCGCAAGGTTGGGCCATCGACGTATTCCAGCAACAAGCCGGGACGCCCATCGACCTCGAGCGAACCGAATCCCTGCACCAGGTTGGGATGGCGCAGATCTTCGAGCAACTGGGCCTCGCGGCCAAAGCGCGTGATCAAACGAGGGTCGCGGCACGCGCTCGGCCGCAGCAACTTCAAGGCCCGCGCTTGGCCATCCGGGCAGACCACCAAAAAGACCTCACTCAAGGCCGAACGCCCGAGCAGGCGCTCAAGTCGGTAGCCCGGAGGAAGTTGTGGTTGACTCAAGACTCTTCTTCTTCGACCGCAAGGCCGTATTTCTCGAGCTTACGCAAGAGTGCGAAGCGCGAAATCCCCAGTGCTTTGGCCGCCTGCGAGCGGTTTTCGCGATGCTTTTCGAGCGCGGCCTGAATCGCCCGCATTTCCAGCGATGCGACGCGTTCGGGCAAGGGCAGGCTGTCATCGTCCTGGGAACTGCGACTGAGGGTCGCGTCGCGCACCTCAGGGGCGATTTCGCTGATTTCAATCGGCCCCTCTCCCATCAGGGTCAAGCGGCGGATCTCGTTGCGCAACTGCCGCACGTTGCCTGGCCAGGCGGCTTGCGTGAGCTCGGCTGCCGCGGCATCCGGCAACTCGCGGCGCAGCCGGCCCTGTTCCACGGCTTCGACATCGAGGAAGTGCTCGGCAAGCAGCCGAATATCGCCCTCGCGCGTGCGCAACGGTGGACAATCGAGTTGGACCACGCGCAGGCGATAGTAAAGGTCTTCGCGGAAACGGCCCTCTTCGACGGCCACGGCCAGATCGACATTGGTCGCGGCGATCACCCGCACATCGACCTTGCGCAGTTCATCGGAACCTAAGCGACGGATCTCGCCTTCTTGCAAAACACGCAGCAGTCTGGCCTGCATCGCTTCGGACATCTCGCCCACCTCGTCTAAGAACAAAGTGCCACCATCGGCCTCTTCAAAGCGGCCCGAACGATCGCGAGTCGCTCCTGTGAAGGCACCTTTGGCATGGCCAAACAGTTCGGATTCCAACAGCGTGTCCGGCAGGGCGCCGCAGTTCACGACGACAAAAGGCTGATCGGCACGCGGCCCATTGAAGTGCAAGCCACGCGCCACCAGCTCTTTGCCGGTGCCACTTTCGCCGAGCACCAGAACGGGCACATCGCTCTCCAGAATGCGTTCCATGCGCGAGTTGAGCTCTTGCATGACTTTCGAGCTACCGACCAATCCCGTGAAGCGGCTACTGGACAGCGTTTTCAAGCCGGCCAACTCGGTTTGCTGGGCTTGCACTCGGCGACCCAGTTGCGATTGCAGCTGCGAGGCCTTGCGCCGCAAACTTGAGGCGAGGCGCCGATCCAACGCCGCGCCGAGCGAGGCACCAGCGATCGAAGCCAGGCCTGAGAGCAAGTCGATCGTGTCCTGATCGAAGGCGTGGCCTTGCATGCGGTGATCGACAACCAGCAAGCCAACCACGTCACCGGCGAAACGCAAAGGGACCGCCAGCATCGAGCGCAGGCCCAAATCGGAGATACTTGCGACGCCGGCGAAGTCGCCGTCGGAAGCAGCATCTTGGATCAGCAGTGGCTCGTCCGCGCGGACTGCACGATCGAGCAGAGTCTGCGAGACCTTCTTCTCGGGGGACGGCACCGACTCGCGCGCAAAGTTGCGCCCCACCGCAAGCGTGGTTCGCTTCTTTTCCAGCACGAAGACGAAGCCGCGCTCTGCTTGACTCAGGGAAATCGCGGCGTCGATGACGACCGGCACCATGCGCTCGGCCTTGTCCTCGCGCTCGAGCGAACGGGCCATGCCCAACAGGGTCTGGAGGCGACGGCGCTCCGGCGAGGTCTGCCGCACCAAGGTCGACTCGGTTGCCGACAAGTGGGTGTGCTGGTCATCGCCCAAGAAAATCTTTGTACTGCCAATGCGGACCGCTTCGCCTTGGCCCCAAACATGTCGGTCGACTTTCTCGCCCGAAATCCATGTTCCATTCGCCGAATCCAGGTCGACGACGAAGACCTCGCCCCCGAGCCGCTCAATTCGGCAATGCTGACGCGAAGCGAGAGGATCCTCCAGCCGAAGCTGGCAGTCTTGACCGCGTCCGACCAAGATAGTCTCAGAGTCGACCCGGACCACCCGCTGCACGTGGTCTCGCTCGACGATCAGCTCGAAGGGCTCGGCCATCTGGCCCAGGATAGCTTTCCACCCCCCTGCCCGTGACACGAACTCCCGCGCCGAATCCAGACTCTGCGAGCGCTTCCGAGCCTTGGTGGAAGGCCGGACTGCCGTTTTCCTGCCAACAAAGCGGCAAGTGCTGCCATCAGCGCGGTGGATATGGCTATGTCTACGTCAACCCGACCGAGCGCCAGCGCTTGGCCGAGCATTTTGGACTGAGCCTGGGCGCCTTCAATCGCAAGTACACCGTTTCGGAAGAAGACGGCTCGCGGATTCTGCGTTTCGTCGATCGTGCCTGCGTCTTCCTCGAAGACGGATTGTGTTCGGTGCACGAGAACAAACCCGTGCAATGCCGAACCTGGCCATTCTGGGAAGAACTGCTGGAAAGTCCGGAAACCTACGCGCGCGAGGTCAAGAGTTTCTGCCCGGGAAGCCACTCCGGCCCGGTGGTCGCAGCCAGCGAGATCCGCGCTCAGATGGAAGAAACGGAAGCTGCACTCTGGGAGGTGTGAGCTTGGCCGTCCGCGGGTACAATCTGCGGTTGCATCATGGCCGATAAACCGAACGAGTACGCGCTTCAAGTCATTGGACTCAACAAGTTCTATGACCGCTCGCAGGCGCTCAAAGATGTCACCCTTGCCTTCTTCGCTGGGGCGAAGATTGGTGTCATTGGCGCGAACGGCTCGGGCAAGTCCACCTTGCTGCGGATTCTGGCCGGTGAGGACCAAGATTTCGAGGGCCGCCGCCTGCAGATGGGCGGCTTGAGCCTGGGCTATGTCTCGCAAGAACCCGAGCTCAACCCGGATCTCACCGTGAAAGAGTCACTCGACGAGTCCGTCGAGCATGTGCACAAGATCCTGGATCGCTACAACGAGGTTTGTGGCCTGATGGGCGAAGCAGAGGGCGAGCAACTTGAAAAGCTGAGCGCCGAGTTTGAGCGCCTTCAAACAGAGATCGACGCCAACAACATGTGGGAAGTCGATCGTTTGCTCGAGGTCGCCGCGGGCGCCTTGGATCTGCCGCCAATGGATCGCAAGTGTGGCGTGCTCTCCGGCGGAGAGGCGCGCCGTGTCGCGCTTTGCAAGACCTTGATCGAGACGCCCGACATCCTGCTGTTGGACGAACCGACCAACCACCTCGACGCAAACACCACCGCCTGGCTCGAACACCACCTCGCAAACTACGCGGGATTGGTCATCGTGATTACTCACGACCGGTATTTCCTCGACAACGTGGTCGAATGGATGCTCGAAGTCGATAAGGGCGTCTGTACTCCTTACAAGGGCCATTATTCGGATTACCTCGAGGCCAAAGAAAAGGAACTCGAAACCAGCGAGCGTCAACAGGACAAGCGCCGCAAGCGCTTGAAGTCCGAACTTGAGTGGGTGCGCACCAAACCCGCAGCACGCGGACAGAAGAACAAGGCTCGTTTGGCGCGCTATGAGCAGCTTGTTGAAGAGCAGCAGAATCTACGACCGGACAAGATTGACTTGGTGATTCCGGCAGGGCCGCGCTTGGGCAACAAGGTCGTTGTGTTTGATCACATCAACAAGGCTTACGGCGACCAGGTGCTCTTCAAGGACCTGAGCTTCGAAATTCAACCCGGCGCGATCGTCGGCATCATCGGCCCCAACGGAGCCGGCAAGACGACCCTGATGAAAATGGTCGCTGGCTTTGAAACGCCGGACTCGGGAACGATTGACCTCGGCACCACGGTCGAGGTCTGCTTTGTCGACCAACGCCGCGCCGAGCTCTCGGACAAGAACAGCGTTTTCGAAGAGATCACCGAAGGCGTCGAGTTCTTGCCCTTTGGCGGCGGCGAGATTCAGTCGCGTGCGTATGTCTCGCGCTTCAACTTCAAGGGTGCGGATCAGGAGAAGCTCGTCGGCAACTTGTCGGGTGGACAACGCAACCGCGTGCAGCTGGCCAAAATGCTGCGCGTCGGCGGCAACTTGATCATCCTGGACGAACCGACCAACGACTTGGATCTGCCGACCACGCGGGTGCTCGAAGAGGCAATTGAACACTACGCCGGCTGCATGTTCATCGTCAGTCACGACCGTTATTTCCTCGACCGGGTCTGTACCCATATCCTGGCCTTTGAAGGCGAGGCAAACGTCGAGTTCTTCTACGGCAACTACACCGACTACACCCAGTGGCTTGAAGATCGCCGGGAAGCCGGAGAAGTGGGCTTCGAATCCAAGGCGTCAAAGTACCGCAAGTTGACGATTTGATCGTCCGATAGACAGAAGCCACGTGCGCTGTCATGAATAACGACTTCGAACAAATCCAGTCTCTCGCCGAGCAAGGCGACCCCGCGGCCCAATTCAACTTTGGCATCTGCCATCTCGTCGGAGACGGAGTCGAAAAGGACGCCGCGACCGCGATGAAGTGGTTCCGCGCCGCCGCAGATCAAGGTCTCGCCGAGGCTGCGTACAACTTGGCGCTCGGTCATCACAATGGCGACGGCGTCAGCAAAGATCGCTCCGAGTCTTTGCGCTGGTTGCGCCTATCGGCTGCCGCCGGCTACCCCGACGCACTCGTTAACCTGGGCATCTTGCTTCAAGAAGGCGATGGTGTCCCGCAGGATCTGGAACGCGCGCGCGAGTGTTACTTCGCGGCTTCGGAAGCGGGCCACGCGGTTGGCCAGTACAACCTGGCTGTGATCTATGCCGATTCACTCGGCGTCCCAGAGGACTACGCCAAGGCTTATGTCTGGTTCCATGCTTCGGCCGAACAGGGCTATGCCCCCGCTCAAGAAGCGCTGGGTCTAAGTTATTTGCATGGCCAAGGCACCGCCATCGATGAAGCCGAGGCCGCATTCTGGATGCGTAAAGCGGCCGAGCAAGGGGTGAGTTCCGCGCAGCACAACTTGGCCGTGCTTTATGCCACCGGCCGCGGTGTGCCGCAGAGCTTGGAAGAAGCGCATCACTGGGAAGCGATGTCGCACGGCGGTCAACCGGTTTAGACCAAGGGCTCGTGGCAGCGTCGGCATTCCGCGGGCGCTCCCCAAGGCAGAGCCGAAGGTGGAAGTCCGCAGCTCGGGCAGCGCCAAACCAGGCGCTGCACCAACACGCAAGCAACGGCGACTCCTGCCGCAACGGCTTGCAGCGTGCTTTGCTCTGGTTGATCGAAGAAGACGACGGCCAACAACGCGATGGCCAGCACCGTGACGGCAATCCTGGCCGTGCGCTGGCGACTGGCAAACTTGCTCATCCACTCCCCTCGCTGCGTGCCGGCACGGAGATCGTGACGGGTTCACGTTCGGCCCCGATTTTGTAGCGATAGGGAATCTCCTTTGGCCCGTGACCACCCGCGGGATTGTCAAGGACCCGCAGTCGGTAGCGTCCGAGCGAAGGCAAACGCAGCAGGACCTGTCCGTCGTTGCCCGTTTGCACCTGCTTGCTCGCACCACTCGGAGCTTGCCACTCGACCGCCGCGCCGGGCACCACGCGGCCGCTGCCTTCCCGCGTCACGCGCACCGTCAAAGCAAAGCTCAACTCACCGTCGGCGACCGGTTGTGTGCGGCGGTCAAGCAGCTCACGCGCGGCGTCTCGATTGGGAGCCCAGAAAAAAAACCAGACCCACGCTGAAAAAGCCAAGGCGAGCAGAATCGTGAAGATCCTTCCATCGATCGAGCGTTTGGTCATGGTCTGCGCCGCGTGCTGTCCAGAATCTATCGGCCGAGGAAGTTCGGGGCCCGCTTTTCGGCGAAGGCCGCAAGAGCCTCCAGCCGATCTTCCGTCGGGATGATCCGCTGATAGCAAGCCGCCTCGTGTTCGAGCGCTTCGCGCTCGGGAAGGTCGAGCCCGCCGTCAATCGCCGACTTGGCGGCTTGCAAGGCCAGCGGACCGTTGCGCATCAAGCTCGCCAGCATTTCGCACGCTGCCGCGCGCACTTGCCCCGCCGGAGCGAGGGCGTGAACCAGGCCAATCTCGGCGGCCCGCGCCGCGTCCAATCGACGGGCAAGCAGGATCAACTCTTTGGCATTGGCCGCTCCAACTAAACGCGGCAGACGCACGCAACCGCCGGCTCCTGGAATGATCGCCAAACTGGTTTCGGTCAGACCAATCATGGCGGCTGCATCGAGGATGCGGAGATCGCAGGCCAGCGCCATTTCGCAGCCGCCGCCGAAAGCATGCCCATTCATGGCCGCAATGGTCGGCTGCGGCAGTGCCGCGAGGTCATCCATGGTGGCGCGAATCTGCGCCACAAACTGCGGGACCATTTCCGCCGGCATCGTGCGCCGCTCTTTTAAATCGGCACCCGCGCAAAAAGCCTTGTCGCCCGCGCCAGTCAGCACCACTGCCCAAACAGAGGCATCGTCGCGCAACTCCGCGAGCAGCTCACGCAAGCGATTCAGCGTCGGAAACGAAAGCGCATTCCGGGCTTCCGGGCGATTCAGCGTGATCCAAGCCGCGTGGCCATCGCGCTCAAGGGTAACCAGAGGGGCATCACTCATCGGCAAGCGCAGATTCTACGCTGGCGGCGCGCCTAGACTCAGCTTCGATGTTCGCTTGCCTCGCCCGCTTGACCTCGACCCAACTCGTCCGGCCACGCGCTGTCGCGCTGCTGCTCAGCGCCACCGTGCTCGGCGCTTGCCAGCAAGCCACGCCCCGCTCGGAGACGGCGCCTGAGCAGACCGGGGCCGCGCTTCCGGAGCTCACAAGCGAACTTGCCGAACGCTTTGCCGGTCTCGCCGCGGAAGGCATTCTGCGCGAATATCCAAACAAGCCGGGCAATGTCATGCAGGATGCCGCGGGGGTGCGCAGCCCACGCGCCATGCACCCGGCCTTCTATGGCAGTTTTGATTGGCATTCCTCGGTGCACGGCCATTGGATGCTCGTGCGCCTGTTACGCGTTGGACCACCGATGCGCGCCGACTTGCAGGCCGAGATTCGCGCTGGACTTGATGCGCATCTCACCCAGGAAACGATCGCTGCAGAAGTGGCCTATTTTGAAGAACCCGGCCAAGGCTCCTTTGAGCGCATGTACGGCTGGGCCTGGGCGCTGCGCCTTGCTGCGGAGTTGCACAGTTGGCAGCAAGACGACCCGCAGAACAGTCAGGTCACGCGTTGGCGCGAGGCCATGCGGCCGCTCGAGGATCATCTCGTCGCAAAGATCCCCCCGTATTTGCAGCGTTTGGAATGGCCGATTCGCGTTGGGGTCCACCAAGACACTGGCTTCGCCTTGGGTCAGATCTTGGATTACGCCGATCAGACGGGACACCGAGAACTCGCCGCGATCGTTCGCCAGCGTGCAATGGATTACTACGGTTCGGACACCGCCTACCCGGCGCGTTTTGAACCCTCGGGCGAGGACTTCTTTTCCTCCGGCTTGAACGAAGCTGATCTGATGCGTCGCGTGCTCGAGCCCGATGCGTTTTCTCGCTGGCTGGACCGCTTTCTGCCCGGGCTGGCCAAGGGCGAGGTCCCGCGTTTGCTGGAACCAGCGGGAGTGCGCGATCTCAGCGATGGCAAATTGGTGCATCTCGCTGGCTTGAATCTCTCGCGCGCTTGGTGCTTGCTCGGCATCGCGTCTGCGCTGCCGACGCAGGATCCTCGCATCCAGGTTTGCTTGCGATCCGCCGCCGAGCACTACGAGGTCGGCTTGGGCTATGTCTTTTCCGGCGACTACGCCGGAGAACACTGGTTGGCGTCCTTCGCGGTCTACCTCGTCACGGCCAGCGGCCGCGATTGATCCACGCGTCGTCGTTGCGCTCTAGCTCGTGCCCAGCGCTTGCCCGCGCAGGAGCTCGGCTTTCAGCCAAGTCGCGGTTTGACGCAGTTCGCTCAAATCCGTCGCGCTTTCTGCTCCCCAACTCGGCAGAGCCTCGATCAACTCTTCACTGGCAAGATTGCCCTTCGCGCCTGGCGCAAACGGACACCCACCGGTGCCGCCCGTCGCGGCATCAAAATCGTTCAAGCCCAACTGCCAGGCTAGCCGGCAGTTTTCGACGGCATGGCCGTAGGTGTCGTGCATATGCAAGCCCAGTCGGCTCGGCTCGGCAAACGCGAGCGCACCCTCGACGAGTTCGCGGACATCCGGTGGCTCGGCGACCCCGAGCGTATCCGACAGCAGAATGCGATCCGCTCCGGCTTCGTAAACCGCCTGCGTGATGTCGAGGACCTGAGCAGGATCGATACGACCTTCCACCGGGCAGCGGAATGCCATCGAAATGTAGAGGCGCGAAAAGCGGCCCGCTTGCTTGGTCTCTTGGATCAATGCGCAGGATTCTTCCAGCGCTTCGGCGACTGACTTGCCCACATTGGCGCGACTGTGTCCATCGGTCGCGGAGACCAGCAAAGTCACCTCTTCCAGGTCGGTCGCGAGGATGCGATCAAATCCGCGTCGGTTTGGTACGAGTCCGGCAAACCGCACTCCCGCCGCACGCGCTTCGGCGACCCAATCGGCACCAGCGAGTGCCTCGCATACCGCAGGCGTATCCGCCATTTGTGGAACCAGGTCCGGGCGCACGAAGGAACCGACTTCAATCGAAGCCGGGCGCGCGCGCGCCAGCCGTTTGATCAGCTCCAATTTGGTCGCGGTTGCCAACACGACCTTTTCATTCTGAAGGCCGTCGCGCGGGGCGACTTCGTGCAAGCGCACAGGACGAGTGGAGGATTCCATGAGACGAGCGACAGCCAACAGGACAGACTTCCTCAGGATACCGGCTTCGGCTTCTCGAGCACGAGCATGGCGAAGGCGAAAGGCGATGCCGGATGGCGCTTGTCTAACACCTCGCGATGGCCATCGTCGACGAAACCACGCGGTTCGCACAAACGGAGTCCGGCGTCTTGCAAGAGCGCAATCATGCGCTCAAGGTGATCGCGATCACGCCAGGGAGCCTCGCCGGGTGCCTGCGCACCAAACTCAAAGGTCAGGACCATTCTGCCGCCCGGGGCGAGCGCACGCGCAAGTCGTGGCAGCACGCGTTCTTGCCCTGCGTACGGAACATGCTCCAGCACGCAATAGCTGTGAATCGCGTCGAACTCACCTACCGGCCAGTCCGCAGGCCAATTCTCTTCCGGCGCGGCGAGATCTTGGGTCGAGACCTGCAGCGGCCAGCCACGGCGCGCGGCGGTCTGGGCCGAAGCCGCAGTCAACGCTTCATCGAGATCGAGGATATAGACCTGTGCGCCGAGGGAAGCAGCGAAGAACGGCGTCAAAGTGCCACCTCCGCCGAAATCAAGGAGCCGCTGGCCCTTTGCGACCGGTGCGGCAGCCCAACCGCGCGCATATTCCCAGAGTTTGAGCGGACGCACCCGCCAACGGAAACGCCGTACCCCGTTCACAGCGACCGGCGTGCCGCGCAAGGTAAATGCGCGCCACAGGAAGGACATCAGCTTGCGCCGCGCTGCGCGCACCACCGGCTCATCGAGGTCCTGCCACGCGAGCGTCTTGTTGGGCACAGCAAGCGCACAGCGTCCCGCGGACGCAGCTGGCGGTGGGTCGTTGAGGGAACTCAAGCGAGGAGCCGTCGGCCTACGGATGCTTCGGAGTGTGTTGCGCCATGCGCAGCTGCTTGGCCGCGATCTCTTGCGCCCAGCGTTTGACCAAGGGGTCGAGACGCGTCTTGCCCAGATAGGCCAACAAGAATCGCATGCTATCGGTCTTACTGACGTTCTCGGGCAGCGAATGCAGCAAGGCCGCGAGGTCTTTGATGAGCCAACGATGGCGCGGCGGAAAACGCTGATCGACGCGCTGCAGATCAACGATATACGGACGCCCCCAACGCGGATCCGCGGCGACGATCAAATGGGCGCAGTACAGATCTCGATGAATGAAGCCGCTGCTATGGAGGCGCCGCACCAATCCAGCAAGGTCGCGGATGACCGAGTGCCCAAGGCTGGCCTCGTGACGCCCTGGCTGCCCGGGCAGCTGATCGCGCAACATATCGTGCAGATTGGGCCCGGCGACCTCACGCGTGACCAGGAAGGACTCTGCTGGCACGCTGAAGTGCGAACTCGTCTCGCCACACGCGACAGGGTCCGGCACATCGAAGCCGCTGCGGCGCATGATCACATGGTTGTCCCATTCGACCCGGGCCGGGCTTGAGGCACTCAGCCGAAACGGAAAGAAGCGTTCCGTGATCGCCAGACCGCGATGTCGCTTCAGGAAGAACACGCTCTTGGGACCGACGACCCGGTGCGTGGTGCGGGTACCGGCCTCGCGGACCAGTGTGCCTCCCTGGAAACTCATGGCCGCTTGCACGGTATCCAGGCCCAACTCGCGTAATTCTTCGAGATCCTCCGCGGCGGCAAGGATCCGACCCTCGTCCAGCTCGACGATCGGTCGACGCTTGGCAAGGTACTGGCGCGGGTTGCGGGTGGCCTCCATGCCGAGATCGTCCCAGGCCGGGCCACTCCGCTGCAAGGAATTCCCGGCCCAAGGGGTGACGCGGGTCGCTTGGGCGGGATAGAGTTCTGCAATTCTCGCTTGCGGTAACCCCGCGCGAAGGACGTCCCCCGTCAGACCCATGACAGCGACCCACGCGAGCGCCGAGTCCAACCCCTACGTCCAAATGACGCAGCGGCTTGACCAGGCGACCGATCTTCTGCAGCTTGATCCCGGCATGGCGGCCATTTTGGCCGAACCTGCTCACGAGCTGACCGTGTCCATTCCTGTGCAAATGGACAACGGCACCGTGCGCGTCTTTACCGGTTATCGCGTGCAGCACTCGATTGCGCGAGGTCCGGCAAAAGGCGGAATTCGCTACGCTCCCGACGTCAATCTGGACGAAGTGCGTGCGCTTTCGGCCTGGATGACCTGGAAATGCGCGGTCGTCAATGTGCCATTCGGTGGCGGCAAGGGCGGCATTATTTGTGACCCGAGGCGTATGTCGCAGGGCGAGATTGAGCGCATGACGCGGCGCTACACCGCCAACTTGCTCGACATCATTGGCCCCGAACGCGATGTTCCGGCGCCCGACATGAACACCAATGAGCAGGTCATGGCCTGGTTCATGGACACGTACTCGGCTCACGTACGGGCCACCCAAACCGCGATTGTGACCGGTAAGCCGGTTGGCCTCGGGGGTTCCTTGGGCCGCCGTGAAGCGACCGGCCTAGGGGTGGCGATCTCGGCCCGCGAGGCGCTCAAGCACGTCGGCATGCCAGATAAGGGCTGTCGGGTGGTCGTGCAGGGCTGCGGCAATGTCGGCGGCCTCGGCGCGGAGTTTCTGCAAGAAATGGGCCATAAAGTCACGGCCATTTCCGACATCTACGGAGCCATTCACAACGAGAACGGCCTGGATATGCCGAGTGTGTTGGCTTTCCTCCAGGAACATCGCAGCTTGGAAGGCTTCCCCGGCGCCGAACGAATCGACGGTAGCGAACTGCTCGAATTGGACTGTGATCTCTTGGTTCCGGCAGCCACCGAAAACCAGATCACTTCGGCAAACGCAGATCGCATTCGAGCCAAGGTCATCGTCGAGGGCGCCAATGGGCCGACGACGGCTGCAGCAGACGCGATCCTCGAATCCAAAGGCGTCTTTGTCTGCCCGGACATTCTTGCCAATGCGGGCGGCGTCACGGTTTCGTACTTCGAATGGGTCCAAAACCGCATGGGCTACTTCTGGGAGAAGAAAGACGTTTTCGACCGCATGGAACGCATCATGGTCGAAGCCTTCGATTCTGTGGTCGAAACCGCGGAACGCCACAAGACCAGCCCACGCATCGGCGCTTACTGTGTCGGCGTCGACCGGGTTGCTTACTGCTTAAAGATGAGGGGCCTGTATGCCTGATCCAAAATCTGAGGAAGTCCGCGAGGACCAGCTAGCGGACGCGTCAGGCGCAGAAGAACCGCAGGCGCCCTCTCCCGCCTTCGACGAGGAAAACCCCTTCTCTTCGATGATGGAGCGATTCGACGAAGCTGCCGCGCACTTGGGGCTCTCCCCCGATGCCTACGCGGTCTTGCGTCGACCAGACCGGCAGTTCAAGTTCGCGATTCCTATTCGCTATCCGGATGGAACGGTTCGGGTGCACAAGGGCTACCGCATCCGCCATAACCTCTCGATGGGCCCTTGCCTCGGTGGTTTGCGGCTCGAAGCAAACCTGAAGCGCGAAGAACTCGCCGCTCTGGCTGGTTGGGCGACTTGGAAGAATGCTGCGCTTGGCATCCCCTTCGGCGGATCGGCGGGCGGCGTTGACTACGACCCGCGCGGGCAAGATGAAGCCACCACCGAAGCCGTCGTGCGGCGCTACACCGCTGGCTTGCTCGACCTTCTCGGCCCCGAGCAAGACATCTTGTCACCCGACCTGCACTGCAATGAGCAGATCATGGCATGGTGCCTCGACACCTATTCGATGCACGTCCGGCACACCGAGAATGCAGTGGTGGTAGGCAAGCCCGAAGGATTGACGGGCACCCATGGTCGCGATTGCGCGGTGGGACGCGGCGCACTGGTGCTCATGGAACGGCGCCTTGCGACCATGGACATCTCGGGCTCGGTCGACATCGTTGTGCAGGGTGCTGGAACCGTTGGATCGCAGATCATGCGCGAGGCTACCGCGCGCGGCCACCGGGTGATCGCGGTCGGCGATGTGCGCGGCGCGATTCACAATGCTGCTGGCATCGATGTCGAAGCGCTCTTGGCGTACCGAGCCGAGCATGGAACGATCGAAGGATTCACAGGCGGTGACGCCTTGCAACCCAAGGAGCTGCTTTCGCAGCGCTGTGATGTCCTATTCCCCGCGGCAACCGCAGACCAGATCACGAGCCGCAATGCCCATCAGATCCAGGCCCGCTTGATTGTCGAAGTCGCCAACGGCCCGACCACGAAGCGCGCGGACGGAATCCTGTCCGAACGCGGCATCCCAGTCGTTCCGGATCTGCTGGGCAACGCGGGCTCGGCAGTCATCGCCTACTTCGAGTGGGTGCAGAACCGCATGGGCTATCAATGGACCGAAGAAATGGTCTTTGAACGCCTCGACCGTATGGTCATCGAAGCCTACGACAAGGCCCGCAAAGTCGCCAAGGATCATCAGGTCGGCCTGCGTTTGGCCGCTTGCATCCTGGGCGTGAAACGCGTGGCTTACTTCGACAATATGCGCGGACTTTACGCTTAAGTCGGCTGCCGCGCAGCTTCTGTCTGGGCGAGACAAACAGAGAGCCGGGCTTCCCTCAGGAAGCCCGGCTCTTGTTCATGAAGGCCGAGGGCTATTCCCAGACTTTGTCGGACCAGAATTCAGCCCGCTTGGCAACTTTGGTCGAACCGTGCTTCTCGATGAACTTCTCGATCGCACGACGATGCTTGCCCTTCGGGTCTTCGAACATCTTCTTCTCGAGCTTCGCGAGCGCACTCGCCGCGTCGAGTTCCGCTTTCATGTCATCCGACTTGAGGTCGTTGGCGAGCGCGGCAACGCCTTCCTCGACTTCCGTCAGGTTCTTCGTGACCTTCATGAAATCCTTCAAGCCGTCCTCGGCATGATCGGCGTAGCCATTCTCGGCCATCCAACGCAAGCGACCAAGATGCGCTTCGGCGCGCTTGACCAACTCGGCGCGTACCTTGGTCGCCGCTTCGGCAACTTCAGCACTTCCGCCAGAAGGCTTCTCGATTTGCTTGTCGAGCACTGCCAATGCTTTGGAGTACTCCCCCTTGCGGAGATCGACAAAGGCTTTCGCAATCGGCTTCGGAAGATCCTCCGGAGCGTCCTTGCCTGCCTTGACAAGCTCTTCGATTTTGTCTTCCATCGGCTTCATCAGCCGGGTGGAGATTCCATGCATCACGACTTTGCCTTCTGCGTCAAGCAGCGCAAAGTTGGGCAAACCACCCGAGCCCGTATTGAACGGGCGCTCGTCGGTCCACATCGCGCGGTTCCCGAGCCACTTGCGCTCGAGCTGACGACGCACGACTTCTTGCTCCGTTCCCTTTTGTGAGTGAACGAAAATGACCTGAAGGTCTTCACCATACTCCTGTTGGAGCTTTACGGCCGCCGGCACGGACGACCCATTGCAAGGACCTCAGTTGATGCCCCAGAACTCGACCAGCACGGGCTTGCCGCGCAGGTCGGCCAGGGACTTGATTCCCATGCCGTTCTGAACCTCCGATCGGAAGGTGTATTCAGGCTGAGCGCCTTCAGCAAACTGTGCGCTTGCTGGAGCAGCAAGCAGTGCACTTGCAAAGAGGAGAGCGGTCCGTTTCATGACCGTATCAGCCTAACACGAACACCCCAGCGCTGTCCCCCACGCTTTTCCAAGGAAAGCGCACGATGTGGTTGCGTCTAGGAGGCCGGCGGCGCGCCCCAGTGCAATTTCTTGCGCAGACGGGCGTAGAACAGCTGTTCTCGATCGACGACGAGCTGGAAACGGCGGGTTGACGGGGCCACCCGGATCACATCGCCGGGCCGTAAGGAGCATTCCTCGTGACCGTCGGCCGTAAACATCGAGCGCTGATGCACGCGTAGGTAAGCCGTGCGATGGCCGGGGAGCACCAGCGGCCGCATCCCGAGCATGTGCGGAGCAATCGGCGTCACCACCCAAGCGTCGAGCCGTGGAGACAGGATCGGGCCGTGCGCCGCCAGGTTGTACGCCGTCGACCCAGTGGGCGTGCTAATGATCACGCCATCGCCGCGGTAGGTGCAAACCGGTCGTCGGTCGACCAGCAAATCGCAGTCGATCAGGTTGTTGCCCGCCTGGCGGCCAATCACGACTTCGTTCAGGATGTGCGCGTCGATCAGGACCTGGCCGTCGCGCTTGACGGTCGCGTGCATCATCGCCCGGTCTTCGAGCCAAGCCTTGCCATCGAGCGCGCGATCGATCACCACCCGCGCGCGTTCGCGCGAAACCGCGGCGAGAAAGCCTACGGTGCCAAAGTTAATCCCCATGACCGGGACCCGGCGTTTGCCAAGGCGCCTCGAGGCAGCCAGCATTGCGCCGTCGCCGCCAAGCACGAGGACAAGATCAGGTTTGACCTTAATTGGCTCGGAGCTGCGCTTGAGATCGACGCCCAAGACGCGAGCGCGAGCATCCAGGAAGCTCTCGAGTTTTTCGGCCAGTTCCGGCACATCCGGCTTGGCACGGTCTCCGAGAATCAGCACCCGCAACCGGCGAGACTGCGGCAAATGCAGTCGGTCGGAACGGGAATTTCGAGGGGTCGAGCTAGACGCCATCGTCAGCGAAGGGCGTAACGCCCTTTGCAGAAACTATCGGCACTCCGAGGTCTGGTCTGCGGAAATCCCCGCAGAAGCCCGACTTTGCGCCAATTCGCGCCAGGCATCGACCAAGCTTGCACGATCCAGCCCGCAGTCTTGCAGCTGCTCCTCGCGCGAGGACATGTGTTCAATGAATCGATCCGGGACACCGTGCCGCGAGACGCGAATTGCCACGCCCAGGTCGGCCAAGGTCTCGGTCACCGCTGAGCCAAAGCCACCTTGCAAGGCATGCTCTTCGACTGTGCCGATCCAAGCATGGCGGCGAGCCGCTGCGGCAATCGCGCCGGCGTCGACCGGCTTGCAGAAGCGCGCGTCCCAGACCTCGATTTCGATGCCCTCTTCCGCGAGCTGCGCGGCCGCGTCCATGACGGTTTCGACCATGGCACCCAGTGCGAATACACAGCCATCTGCGCCACTGCGCAAGCGTTCTGCAGTTCCTGGCGTGAGCGCTGGTCGGAACTCGACCTCGGCGCCCAAACAAGGGTGCGCATTGCCTCTCGGCCAACGCAATGCCCAAGCGCAAGATCCAGCGACGCCGGCGTCGAGCATGCGACCGAGGTCGATCTCGTCGCGCGGCGAAGCGAGCACAATGCCCGGCAAGGTGCGCAGGTAGGCGAGGTCAAAGACTCCGTGGTGAGTCGGGCCGTCCTGACCCACGAGGCCACCGCGGTCGAGTGCGAACACGACCTTCTCTCCTTGCAGCACCACTTCCTGGAAGACCTGGTCGAATCCGCGCTGCAAGAAGGTGCTGTAAATCGCCGCGACCGGTCGTTTGCCCGCCGTTGCCAGCCCCCCGGCCAGAGCGACACCATGCTGTTCGGCGATGCCAACATCATGGAATCGGTTCGGGAACTGCTCGGCGAACTTGGTCAGCCCCGTGCCCGAGGGCATGCCGGCCGTGATCGCGTGAACCCGGTCATCTTGCGTAGCGAGTCGCAGCAACTCGCGGCTAAACAAGCCGGTGAAGGACTTGCGTTCGGGGGCCGCAGCGCGTGCTGCAACATTGGCGGGCGAAGGCAACTTTGCCGGCGGTTTCACACCGTGCGCGCGCTCGGGATCTTCGGCGGCAGGTGCGTAGCCCTTGCCCTTTTCGGTGAGGAAGTGCAGCAGAATCGGCCCGTCCAAGCGCTTGGCGCGCTCAAGCGAATCAATCACGAGCTCGAGGTCATGGCCATCGAGCGGGCCGATGTAGTTGACGCCCAGTTCTTCAAAAACATGACCGGGAACCAAGACATGACGGATCACCTCGCCGAGTTCGTCCATGCGCTGGCCGAGTTTCGGGATCTTGGCGGTCAAGGTCTGCACGCGCTCATAGACCTTGTTCAAGGTGCGCGAGGACCGAATGCGCGATAGGTAGCGAGCCAGCGCTCCGACCGACTTCGCGATCGACCACTCGTTGTCGTTCAGAACGACGATCTGACGCGCCTTCGCTTCTGCGGCTTGGGTCAAGCCCTCAAAGGACACCCCGGAGGCAAAGCCTGAGTCGCCGACAAAGGAAACGACCCAGGGATCGTTGCCATCGTTCGAAACGCCGCGCAAGCCTTCGGCCAAGCCGTGGCCGAAAGAAATTGCGGTTCCGGCGTGACCGGCGGTCAAGAGATCGTATTCCGATTCGGCGCGGTTGCAGAAACCGGACAGCCCATCGGTTTGACGCAGCCGATCAAAACCGGCGTAGCGTCCGGTCAGCATTTTGTGCGGATAGCACTGATGGCTGACATCAAAGACCAAGCGATCACGCTTGAACTCGAAGACTCGGTGCAAGCCCACGATCAACTCGACGACGCCAAGGTTGGACCCGAGGTGGCCGCCGGTGCGGAAGACTTTATCGAGCAGAGCGAGGCGAATCTCTTCGCACAGGTCCTCAAGCTCCGGCAAGTCCATGTCTTTCAGGACTTCCGGAGATTCGATCTGGTGCAGGTGGACTCGGCTCATCGACATCTCTCCAACAGATAAGCGGGCAGCGCCGCCAATTCCACGGCCCGCTGCCGAATCGGCAAGGCAGGGTGCAGGGTTTGGGCCTGCTCCGCGAGTTGTTCAGCGTACCGGCGCGCACCCTCCAGTCCGAGAACCGCCACCAGAGTGGCTTTTCCGGCAGCATCGTCTTTTCCAGCGGTCTTGCCGAGTTCTTCGGTACTGCGCGTGGCATCGAGCAAGTCGTCGGTCGCCTGGAAAAGACGCCCCAGGCAGAGCGCCCAGGCTTGCCAAGCCGCGCTCGGCTCTCCGGCGGCGTCGATTCCCAGCAAAAACGCGTGCGCAAGCAGCGCTCCGGTCTTTCCGGCATGCACCTCTTCGACTTGGGCCAGGTTGGCGTCTTCCCCTAAGCCTTCCAGCTGCATGTCTAGGACTTGGCCGCCGACCATGCCCGCCGGCCCCGCTGCCCGAGCGAGTCGGGCGATTTGGCCCCTGACGCTGGCCGAAGGCGCTTGACTCGCGAGGTGCTCAAATGCCAAAGCCTGCAGTGCGTCTCCGGCAAGCACCGCGGTGGCTTCATCGAAGGCGGCGTGCACGGTGGGTTTGCCGCGCCGGAGGAGGTCGTCATCCATGCACGGCAAATCGTCATGCACCAGCGAATACGCGTGGATCATCTCGACCGCAACCGCCGCGGGCATGGCTTCGGCATCGCTGCCGCCTGCGGCAGCACAGCCAAGCAAACAGAGTGCTGGGCGCACGCGCTTGCCACCGCTGAGGAGAGCGTGGGCAACTGCGTCTTGGAGGCGTTGCGGTGCCTGCGCAAGCGAACTCGTGCGCAGCGATTCGGCGAGAGCCGACTCAACCGAGGGCCCGACCGCACGCAACCAAGCCTCAAACTCAGTCTGCATCCCGGTTGTCGTCATCCGCCTCGATCTCGGTCAGAGTGTCACGCAGCTGCGTGCTCAGTTCTTCGACGCGGCCTTCTGCCCCCGCGAGTTGTTGCTGCAGGGCGGCCAAGAGTTCGACACCCTCTTTGTAGTGAGCGACGCCATCTTCCAGGCCGAGTTCTCCGCCTTCGAGAGCTTCCACGAGTTGTTCAAGACGACCGAGGCCATCTTCAAACTGGGGCGGATCCTTGCGTGGGGCCTTTTTGGCAGCTGCCATCGGGCTATTCTCGCAAATCGGGAGCCATCACTGGGTCGTTTTTGGCTGAGAGCTGATGCGTAGCACTTGGGCCTCGAGGGAGCCGCGCGCCAAGGTGATTTGTAGCGCTTGCCCCACTTCGAGCTGGTCGGCATCGCGCACATAGCCGGACTGATCAACCGCTTCGACCAGCGCATAGCCTCGTTGCAGCAGTGCAGTCGGAGAGCCAGCGGCCAGACGAGCCCCGTACTCTCGCAAGCGTTCGCGGTGCGCGGCCAGCCGCACCCCCGGCCCAGCCGCTGCCAGGCGGCGCGCAGAACGCAGCAAGGCTGCTTGGCGACGGGCACTGTAGGCCTTCCATGCGAAGCCCAGGCGTAACTCGTTCTCGTTGACGCGTTGCCGCGCGCGTGCCAAGCGTCGATCCGGCCGCTGCGCCCGCAAGGCCAAGCGCGCGTGTTCCCAGGCGCCACGATGCCGCAGTCGTTCAGCCCGCCACACCACGCGAAGTTCCTGGCCGCTGAGCAACAGGCGTTCGCGCATCAGGGCCAGGTGGTCAGCCCCGGCGCGCCGCAGACGCTGCCCCCATTGCGCGATGACGCGCCGCACGCGCAACCAGCCGTCGACCAATTGCGCGGCTCCGGCGGTCGGCGTCTTACAGCGCAAGTCCGCGGCGAAATCACACAGACTGGAATCCGTTTCGTGGCCGACCGCGCAAAGCACGGGGACCGGACATTCTGCGACCGCGCGCACCAGCAACTCTTCGTTGAAGGCCCACAGATCCTCAAGCGATCCGCCCCCGCGCGTGAGCAAGACCACTTCGGCGCCAGCGCGCACCGCAGCCTGCATCGCGGCAACGATCTCGGTGGCCGCGCCCTCGCCCTGCACCCGCGTGGGGAAGCGCAACACTTCGAAGGGCGCCTGCAGGTCTTGCCAGGTTCGTTCGACATCGGCGGCCGCCGCGGAAGGGATCGCCGTGATCAGTCCAACTCGTCGAGGCCGCGCTGGAATGGCGCGTTTGCGCGATTCATCAAACAGCCCCTCCGTGCGCAGCCGCAGCTTGAGCTCTTCAAAGCGTCGGGCTAGATCGCCTGCGCCGAGGTCATGCACCTCGTCCAGCAGGAAGGAGAGCATGCCGCGCTTCGGCCAGATGTCGAGTCGGCCGATGCCGAGCACCGCTCGCCCTTCTTGCAGCTCGCAGCGCAAACCGCGTGCTGCGGTACCGCGCCACATCTTGACATCAATCGACGCATCCGCATCGCGCAACTTGAAGTAGTAATGACCCGAGCTGTGGGCGCCGCGGAATTCAAAGACTTCGCCTTCCACCGCGACCTTGCCGACCGCGTTGTCCAAGGCGACTCGCCCGCGCTCGATCAACTCGCTGACCGAGACGACTTCTCCGTCAAATCGAGTCACGGCTCGGGGTTCACAATCGGGGCACCCGCGGCCTGCCAGTCAGCAAGCCTCTGATCCGAGAGATGCAAGCGGTACACCCCGCCTTGGAAGGGCGTCTTCTTATCGTTGCGCCGGAACGCACCTTCGTGGAAACGCAACTCCAACCACCCTTCGCCGCGCGTGGATATTTCGAGGCGATCGGCTTCCACGTATTGGAAGAGTCGGCCATTTGCGTCGTACCAGGCGAGCTGCACATTCAAGAGTGCGTCGCCTTCGACACCGCCGACTTTGCGCAAACGATAGTGCCCCGACGCGCGCTCGACTGCGAGCAGGGCATCCACGGCCTCGCGCATGGCTTCGACGCGATCGGAAGCCCAAACCACGGCCGCCTCGACCGGCTCGCTGGATGCATCACCCGGCTCGCTCACCGCTTCCTTCGGGTCGCCGACCTCATCATCGGCCGGCGTGGCACTGTCGGAGCCCTCGCCTTCTTGACCAGCCTCGTAACCCAAGCGTGGAAGGTCGTCAAAGCGACGGCCTTCAATTAGAGCTGGAAAGTGATCCAACCACGCGCGCACATCGATTTCAGGCAAGGCGACGCGCATGCCTCCGCCAGCAATCACCGTCTTGCTCGCACCGCGGGTTCGGGTGCCGTCGAAGAACATGATCTCAAGCGAATGCGTAGATTGCTGCAAGCGGAACTCGGCCCGCTTGGCGCGCACCACCGAATCGATGATTCGGTCCTCTCCCCAAGTCAGGAACAGCACATCGCGCAGAACCGGTTGACCCTCGACGCGCTGACCTTTGCGGAATCGCAGGTCTGGGTGGCCATCAAAGGCCATCAAGCCATTCAGAGCATTCAGCCAAACCTCGTCCGGGTTCAACTCGGGCTCGAGCTGCGCGGCTGGGCCCGCGTCTTCGGGGACCTCGACGGCTTCGAGCTGGGTCGCGGCCGAGGGCTCTGGCGTATCGGAATTACGCGCGCTCGCAGGCGTGGCGTTTGCGGCGCCGTTCTCTTCCATCTCCTTCAACATGCGCATGACGCCGAGCTCGCCGTCAACGAGACGGCCACTGAGTTCGGCAATCAAGCGGCGGTCGTCCTCTTGCGTATCGCCCAGCTTTTCTAGGCGCGCGATCATCGCTTCGATCAAGGCGGCGTCGACTCCATTGTCCGGCGCTTGCACCGTGACTTCCGGAGCTGCGACATGCACAGTTGGTGAACCTTCGCCGACAGGGTTGTCCAAGCGCACTTCAACCGGTCGCTGTTCTTGTTGATTCTGAAACCAAAGCAGGCCGACGGTCGCCAAGCCACCGCCAAGCACCAGAGAGCCGAAGGCAAGGAAGGGCAAAACCCAGGGCCGAGAATGACGCCCTTGCTGGGCATCCATGTGTTCCAACAACGCTTCCTGCACTTCGGCCATACGCCGGAAGGATCGACTCAGGGCCTGAACATCACGATTACGCAGCAGAACCTCGGACTGATCGGGAAGTGCTGGCGGTTGGGCTCCATGTTGGCGCGGGTGCTCAGGTGGAAAATCACTCATCGATCACATCGGGTTGCGCATCAGGTGCGCCGGAACTGGAATCGATTGCGTCCGATTCAGATTTAGGCGGAGCAGTCGGCTCAAGAGTCTGGGTTGCGGCGTCGAAGTGCGCGCGACGAGCCGCAGCACTCCAAACTTTGCGAGACAGCACGACGCTTTCATCCGCGCGTGTCCAGACCGCCTTGCCGCTTTGAATCTCAGGATCGGGTGCCGAGCTCGCCGCGACAATCACAGAGCGCCGGGTTCGTGCACCCGGCAACTCTGACTCTGCCACGGGCAAACCGCGCAACACTCCCTCCCAGAGCAATCGCTGAGCCGCCGGTAAAGCGGCGTCTGCCGCCGGAAATGCCGAGTAAGTCACGCCATCAATCTGCACTTGGCCGACCTCGGCTAATGCATCGGCCGGGCCCATCATGTGCAAGCGCATCAAGTCCAGTTCCGGCTCTAGCTCGAATCGCTCGCGCAGCATCTCCCGTTCGGAGATCGCCGATGAACTCGATTGCTGAACCGCTGCGAGGGGCTCCAAGACCAAATCGAGCTGTTCAGATTCACCGGACCACGCCAATGCCTCGCCCGCGGCCACGATCGCAACCTCGGAATTGGGTGCGTCACCGCACCCCGTGCTTGCAAGGACGCAAGCAAGCAGTGCACTTAGTCGTCGGACCAAATCTCTTTGTTCTTCTTGTTGTCGTTGAACCACTGGCGCCACTTCAGCGGATCCTGGAATGACTGTCCCGTCATTTCGGCGAGCGCATCGCTCATCGGGCGTTGCACCATGCGGTAGCGTTGCCGAGCGGTCGTGTCTTCCGGGTTATTCGCAGCGTTGTAGTAGCTGTTCAAGAAGTTGACCAGTTTGCCGGTAACTTCAACCCGAATTTTGCCTGGAGCTCCTCGGTAATTCTTCAAGGCTTCTGCGGCTTTGGCAATGATCAGGTCCTCGTGGTGATCGAGCAGATCGACCAGATCTTCCCATTGATCCCAATCGCGCGTTGAGCCGACTTGTTGCACGCAACGCCCGCGGAACTCAACGTCCTTGCGGAATCGTTTGTCTTCATACGCTTTCCAAAGGTACTTGGCCCCGGTCGGGCCCATTTGCCCAAACGCAAAGACCGCGCCGGTCCAAAGTCGACGATGTCCTTCGGTGTCACGCTTGCGCTCTTTGAACGCTAGCCAAACCAAGTCAGCTAGATCTTCCTGAGCTTCAACAAGCTTCTTGGCCTCTTTCTTCAGTGCCGGAATGTCACCTTCGTCGATCTCAATCGCATCCGCGATTTCGATCAATCGCACCGAGTGCTCGGCATAGCGATTGGTGAAGCCGTCAATCAATGCGATCGCCTCGGATTCACGTTCACGGTCCGAGAGAATTTCCTTGTACGCCTTGACATCGTCTGCGTGGGTGCCCTGCGGCGCGGCAGACAAGAGCGGCGTTGCGACCAAGCTGGTCAGAACAGTAAGTGCGAAAGTCGAAAGCATGGAGACTCCTACCGCAACAGGTGCGGGGCTGGGTCGGGTAAAGCTGCCAAGTAAGCTTGGCGGACAAGCGGAAGCATGGAACCGGCTTGGCCTGGATAGCCGTCTTGCAGTCCCTTGATCTTATCCACTGGAATTACGCCGATCACGGCATTGCTGATGAACACCTCTTCTGCTTGGCAAAGAAGTTTTTGCGAGATTTTCCCTTCAGACACCGGAATTCCCGCCTTCTGGCAGCCTTCGAGTAGAAGAGCCCGGGTGACCCCTGCGAGAATTCCTCGATCTAGACTCGGGGTCAGCAAAGTTCCGTTGACCCAGCAAAGCAAATTGGCGGCGGTGCACTCGGAGATATCTCCGTCAATGGTCGGAAGGAGAGCGTCAAAACAGTCCGCTTCGACCGCTTCGGCGTGGGCGACCTGATAGATCGCACGCGAGGTCGTCTTCGCTGCGCAGAGTGGATTGAGCGGATCCTGGCGGAACCGAGACCAAAGCAAAGAGACCTGGTCCGGCGGCAACGAGACCGTACCCGCGCTCCACATGCGCACCAACTCGCGGTTCAACCCGCGCAGCACGGTGTAGCGCACCCGGAAGCGGCCCTGCTTGGGCAGATGATCCAGTACCTCGTGCAGATCCTCGACGAGCCCATGTCCGCCGAGGTCCATTCCCATCAAGGCCGCGGAATGCTGCAAACGCTCGTCATGACGCGTGAGCAAGCGACTCGCCTCTCCGTCGATGACAAGAAAGGTCTCGAAGATGCCCTCACCGCGCAGAATGCCCGGAAGGTTGGCGAGCAAGGCGGGTTTCCCCCCATCACGAAGCTGGCCATCGATGACCAGCAGCTCAGCTGCTTCGAAGCGGTGTTTGCTCATGAGTCTCTTGTAAGTAGCGGGCCTTGACCAAGGTCTCTTCCCATTCGTGCTGCGGATCCGAATCCCAAACGATGCCGGCGCCGACGCGCAAGTGCAGTTGACCGGCGGCGACGACGGCAGTGCGGATCATCACGGAGAAGTCTGCTTGATCAGCGCCTGGAATCCAATAGCCAAAGGCTCCGCAGTACGGGCCGCGTTGCTCGGCCTCGAACTCTGCGATCGCCTGCAAGGCGCGCACCTTGGGCGCGCCCGTCACCGATGCTGGTGGGAAACAGGCCGCGAACAGATCCGCGAACCCGACTCCTTTGCCTGCCTGCGCTTCGATCGTTGCGGTCCGATGGAAGAGCGTTGGAAATGCCTCCACTTCCCCAGGGCTCAAAACTTTCACACTGCCGGGGACCGCAACGCGTCCCAAGTCGTTGCGCGCCATATCGACGATCATCGTCAATTCCGCGCGTTCCTTTTCACTTTGATCCAGTGCGGTCGCCTGTTGGGCATCGGCAAGCGCATCGCTGCCTCGAGGTGCCGTGCCTTTGATCGGCTGGGTTTGCAAGCGACGACCTCGCATCGATAGAAAGCGTTCGGGGGACCAAGACAGGATCGCCTGGCCATCGGCCGATTCGCGGTAGGCCGACATCTGCGTCGGCTGAGCGGGACGCAGCTGCGCGTACAAGCTGCGCGGCGAAGCGCCACACGGACCCGAGAGCCGATGCGACAGATTGGCTTGAAACAACTCACCTTGTCCAATCTGATCGCGCAAGTTGCTGACCGCAGATTGGAAGGTGGTCGAGGAAATCTGTGAGGCAAGCTGCGGTTGCACGCGCTCGCGTTGGCTGCCCCGCGCAGCGCGATCGAAGACGGCCTTGGTCTGTCGCAGCCAAGCTTGCCCCGCCTCGGCCGGACCGAGCACTAAAGTCTCTCCGGCAAGGAACAGCAAGCTGCGCGGATACCGCGCGAAGGCCGCCTGCGGCAAGCCGCTAGGTTCAGGCGCCAACCACGGAAACGGAAGGTAGGCGTGCCCGGCTTCAAAACTGAAGTAGCCCATCCAACCTCCATACAAGGGCAGATCTTCTTCACAGGACCAACGTTCCTGGGCGGCGAGCGCGGCGAGTTGCGCCGCCGGGTCATCTTGCGCCAAGGGCCAGCGCTGCCCCGGACTAGCCCCCGGAAGGCTCGCAGGGCTCGGAGTCAAGAGCCGCGATTCGAACTCGCGATCGGGACTCCATGCCAGCAGGGCATGGCCACGCGCGGAGTCATCCAACAAAGTCGGTACCACGGCCTGTGGCAGAGCACACAGGATCTCGGCGGGGTCCGCTTCGGGAAGCCGGCCCAGGACACAGACGCGGAAGTCAGTCACCTTCGGCCCTATTATGGGCTAGCGATGGCGAAGCCTCTGGCCCAGATCCTTGAGGACTTCCTGCGCCACCTCGCCGAGGTGCGCCAGGCCTCTCCCCACACGCTTCGCGCCTACCAGCGCGATTTGCGGGATTTGCTCGCCACGCTGGAAGAAAACCCGGCCTCGCACCCACAAGAGATTCGCGTCACCGTGCTGCGCATCCATCTGGGCAGTCTTGCCGATCGTGGCCTGGGCGCGACCTCTCTGGCCCGCCACCTGTCGAGTATGCGCAGCTTCTTTCGGTGGATGGAAGAACGTGGATTGATCGAGGCGAACCCCACCCTGCAGCTACGCGGGCCGCGGCAAAAACGGCGCCTGCCGCGCTACCTGGAAGAAACCGAGGTCGAAACGCTGCTCGCAGCCCCGCAGGAAGACGATCCGGAAGGCGCTCGCGATCGTGCAATCCTGGAAGTGCTTTATTCGACCGGCTGTCGGGTCAGCGAATTAGTCGCGCTGAATGAAGCACACCTCGATTTGCGCCGCGGTGTCGTCCTGTTGCAGGGCAAAGGCAAGAAGGAGCGACTCGGGATGCTGGGTGGCCCGGCCATCGATGCCTTGCGGCAGTATCTGATGAGCAAGTCGCTACGGCGGCTCGATCGAGCAGCTTTGTTCCTGAATCGATTCGGCACCCGACTCACCGATCGCTCGGTGCGCCGCATTCTCAACCGCTGCCTCGAGCGCGCCGGCATTCACCGCGAGTGCTCCCCGCACACCTTCCGGCACAGCTTCGCGACGCACCTCCTTCGGCGTGGTGCGGATTTGCGCACGGTGCAAGAACTTCTCGGCCACGCCAGCCTGGGCAGCACGCAGATCTACACGCATGTGTCGCTGGAGCGACTGCGCGCGTTGTATCGCCAGGCGCACCCTCTGGCCTAGAAGCAAAAAAAACCTGCTGGCAAATGCCAGCAGGTTTCTGATTGGTGACCCCAGGGGGATTCGAACCCCCGTCGCCAGGATGAAAACCTGGTGTCCTAGGCCTGACTAGACGATGGGGCCTGAGACGCGGTCGCGAGCGACCAACG